>DATHII010000058.1:0-6880 GCA_035316885.1 Jiangellaceae bacterium
ACCGCGGATCGGATCCACCCTGCTGGTCACGTGACCGCACGGTACCCGTGGCCCTGCGCGGGCGCGCTCTACCGGTACTTCGGCAGCAAGGAGGAGATCGTCGAGGCGATCGCCGCGGACACGGTCGGCCGGGTGATGAGCCTGCTCGATCCGCTGAGCAAGGAGAAGCCCCCGCTCCCCCTGCCCGAGGTGTTCGAACGCGTGGCGACCGGGATGGCAGAGGTCGCCTTCGGGCCAGAAGGCGTCGGTTACATCGCTCCGCAGGTCTGGGCGGAGGCGCTGCGCAATCCTCGCCTGCATGACCTGGTGGAATCCCGGTACGCCGAGATCCGCGGGGCGATCGGAACGCTGGTGCGCGCCGAGCAGGACGCCGACCGGATCGATCCTGCCGCCGATCCCGACGACGTCGCCGCGTTCTTGTTCGGGGCGCTGCTCGGGTTCGTTCTGCAGGCCGCGATCGGCGGCCAGGCTCGCCCCGCGTCGTTCACGGCTGCCCTCACCGCCCTCACCCGATCGGGACCGTGAAGATCGTTCAGCGCCCGAACAAGGTCGAAAGGGGCGACTCGAAGGCATCGCGAAGCTCCGCGAGCGGCACCGAGAACTGCCCGGTGACTTCCAGCGCCGAGGCTGCACCGCCGTCGTCCACCACGCCGATCCGCTGGTACGGGTGACCGCGGGCGGTGCACATGTCGGTGAACCGCTCTTCCGCTGAGCGACGCACGACGACGATCGCCCGCGCCTGCGACTCGGCGAACAGGAAGACGAACGGGTCCAGCCCGTCGGGCACCCACACCCGCGCACCGAGCCCGTACCGCAGGCACGACTCCACGAGCGCCTGCGCGAGGCCACCGTCGGACAGGTCGTGCGCGGCGTCGACCAAGCCGTCCCGTGACGCGTCGACGAGGACCTCCGCCAACGCCCGTTCCGCGTCGAGGTCGACGGCGGGCGGCAGGCCGCCGAGGTGGCCGTACTCGACGTGGGCCCACTCGGAGCCGCCGAACTCGTCGAGCGTCGTGCCCAGCAGGTAGATCGGTTGGCCGGGCGTCCGGAATCCCGACGGCGTGCGGCGGGTGACGTCGTCGAGCACACCGAGGACGCCGACGACCGGAGTCGGCAGGATCGCGGCCGAGCCGGTCTGGTTGTACAGCGAGACGTTGCCGCCGGTGACCGGCACCCCAAGCGTGCGACAGCCGTCGGCCAGGCCCCGAACGGCCTCGGCGAACTGCCACATCACGGCCGGGTCTTCCGGGGATCCGAAGTTCAGGCAGTTGGTGACGGCCAGCGGCCGCGCCCCGACGGTCGCCACGTTGCGGTACGCCTCGGCCAACGCCAGTTGCGCACCCGCGTAGGGATCGAGCTTCGCGTAGCGCCCGTTCGCGTCGGTCGCCAGCGCCACGCCGAGCCCAGTCTCCTCGTCGATGCGGATCACGCCGGAGTCCTCGGGCTGGGCCAGCACCGTGTTGCCGAGCACGTACCGGTCGTACTGGTCGGTGACCCAGGCGCGCGAGCACAGGTTCGGCGACCCGACCATCCGCAGCAGGGTCGCCTGCAACTCGTCGGCCGCGGACGGGCGCGCGAGCGACGACGGCCCGGCGGCCTGCAGGTCGTCCTGCCACTCCGGCCGCGCGTACGGCCGCTCGTATACGGGACCCTCGTGCGCCACCGTTCGCGGAGGGACGTCCACGACGGTCTGGCCCTCCCACTCGATGGTGAGCCGCCCCGAGTCGGTGACCTCGCCGAGGATGCTCGCGTCGACGTCCCACTTGGCGCAGATCTCGAGAACGCGGTCGATTGCTGCCGGCGTGACGACGGCCATCATCCGCTCCTGCGACTCGCTCATGAGGATCTCCTCCGGAGCGAGGGTCGGATCGCGGAGCGGAACCCGGTCGAGCACGACGTGCATGCCGCCGTCACCGGCGCTGGCCAACTCGGACGTGGCGCACGACAGGCCCGCGCCGCCAAGGTCCTGGATCCCGACGACGAGTCCCTCGGCGAACAGCTCGAGCGTGCACTCGATGAGCAGCTTCTCCATGAACGGGTCGCCGACCTGGACGCTCGGACGCTTGCTGGAGCCGCCCTCGCCGAAGGTCTCCGACGCCAGGACGGACACGCCCCCGATGCCGTCGCCGCCAGTCCTGGCTCCGTAGAGCACGACCAGGTTGCCGACCCCGGAGGCGTGCGCGAGGTGCAGGTCCTCGTGCCGCATCACGCCGACGCAGAGCGCGTTGACCAGCGGGTTGCCGGCGTACGACTCGTCAAAAGCGACTTCGCCGCCGACGTTCGGCAGGCCCAGGCAGTTGCCGTAGCCGCCGACACCTGTGACGACGCCGGGCAGCACGCGCGCGGTGTCCAGCGCGTCGGCGCGGCCGAACCGCAGCGAGTCCATGACCGCGACCGGCCGGGCGCCCATCGCCAGGATGTCCCGGACGATCCCGCCGACACCCGTGGCCGCACCCTGGTAGGGCTCGACGTACGACGGGTGGTTGTGCGACTCGACCTTGAACGTGACGGCGTAGCCGTGCCCGACATCGACGACGCCGGCGTTCTCGCCGATCCCGGCCAGCAGTTTGCCCACCGGCGTCTCCTGGGCCAGCTCGCCGAACCGCCGCAGGTGGACCTTGGAGCTCTTGTACGAGCAGTGCTCGGACCACATGACGGAGTACATCGCCAGCTCGGAGCTGGTTGGACGGCGGCCGAGAATCGCCCGGATCCGCGTGTACTCGTCGTGTCTCAGGCCCAGCTCGGACCACAGCTGCGGCTGGTCGGGCGTCTCGGCGGCGTGCTTGACGGTGTCGATGGTCACCCCGCGCTCCTCGCTCGTTCCACAGCCGGATTCAACGGTATCTTTGAAGCGTCGCGATGGGCCGCTAGGCTGCCCGCACATACCAGGTTCGGCCCGCCTAAGGAGACGACGATCATGTCCCTGAGCCGAGACGTCGGGGGCGATGATGCGGAGGCCCCGCCTGGCGTCGACACCAGCGTGGCGCACTCCGCCCGCGTGTATGACTGGTTTCTCGGTGGCAAGGACAACTTCGCCGCGGACCGAGCCGTAGGTGAGGCCGTCGTCAGGGCGATCCCGACCATCCGCACCATGGCACGGGAGAATCGGCAGTTCCTCGGCCGCGCGGTCCGCTACCTTGCCGGCGAGGCAGGCATTCGCCAGTTCCTCGACATCGGCACCGGCATCCCCACCAGCCCGAACGTGCACGAGATCGCCCAGGAGACCGTGCCCGATGCCCACGTTGTCTACGTCGACAACGACCCGATCGTGCTCGCGCACGCGCGGGCGTTGATGGTCAGCGGGACTCTGGGCAGGACCGCGTACATAGACGCGAATCTGCGCGAGCCAGAGAAGATCCTCACCGACGCCTCGCTGACCGACACCCTGGACATGAGCAAGCCGGTGGGCCTGATCATGTTGGCGACCCTGATGCTCCTCGACGACGAGGACGATCCATGGGGGAAGGTCGACACGCTGAAGGATGCGCTGCCGTCCGGCAGCTACTTCGCCATCTCCCACCACGGCCAGGAGTTCAACCCGGAAGCCATGGCCGCCAACGTCGCCGCTGCCGCGCAAGCGGGCGTGACACTCGTACCGCGGACGCGCGCCGAGGTCGAGCGGTTCTTCAGCGGCTGGGAGCTGATCGAACCGGGCGTGGTGCCTCTGGTGGCTTGGCGTCCCGTGGGTGGGCCCCCCGCCGACCCGAACGCCGCCTACCTCTGGGCCGGTGTCGCGCGGAAGCCCTGATCTCAAGCCGCCTGGGCCACGGGCATCAGCGGCCGGCGAGGCTGGTCAGAACCGAGGCGAAGAAGCCAAGGCCGTCGGTGGTCGGACCGGTCAGACTGTCGACCGCATGCTCGGGGTGCGGCATGAGGCCGACCACGTTGCCGCGGGCGTTGGTGATGCCGGCGACGTCCCGGTAAGACCCGTTGGGGTTGCCATCGAGGTAACGGGCAACGACCCGCCCCTCACCTTCGAGCTCGTCGAGCGTGCGCACGTCGGCGACGTAGCCGCCCTCGCCGTTCTTCAGCGGGATGACGATCTCCTGGCCCACCTCATAGCCCGCCGTCCACGCGGTCTCGTTGTTCTCTATCCGCAGCCTCTGGTCGCGGCAGACGAACCTGCGGTGGTCGTTGCGGATCAGCGCACCCGGGAGCAGGTGTGACTCGCAGAGGATCTGGAAGCCGTTGCAGATGCCGAGCACGGGAAGGCCGGACCTGGCCAGCTCCACCAGCGGCTGCATCACCGGCGCGAACCGGGCGATGGCCCCGCAGCGGAGGTAGTCGCCGTAGGAGAAGCCGCCGGGGAGCACGATCGCGTCGACGCCGCGAAGATCGGCGTCGCCGTGCCAGAGCGCAACTGACTCGCCACCGGCCATGCGGACGGCCCGCGCCGCGTCATGGTCGTCGAGCGAGCCCGGGAATGTGATGACCCCGACCCGCATCAGGCCTCCACGTGGATCGTGAAGTCCTCGATCACCGGGTTCGCGAGCAGGGTGCCCGCCGCTTGTTCGATCCCGGCGACCGCGTCTGGTGTCGCGTCACCGTCGAGCTCGATCTCGAACCGCTTTCCCTGGCGGACGGACGCCACCCGGTCGAAGCCGAGCCGATGCAGGGCGCTGTGTACGGCCTTGCCCTGGGGGTCGAGGATCTCGGACTTGAGCATGACGTCGACGACGACGCGGGTCACGAACACGCTCCTCGCGTGACGGCGGGACGGGCCAGGCGCCGCAAACGGCGCGTGCCCAGAGTAGTGACTGTCCAGGCGCGGCGGCCTACTTTCCGGCCGTGGCGACGGGAGCTCAGCCAAACGCGCGCCCGGTGAGCCGTTCGTACGCCTCGACGTAGCGCTCGCGGGTGCGTTCCACCACGCGCTCCGGCAGCGGCGGCGGCCGCTCGCCCGACAACCGGTTCCAGCCGGATTCCGGAGAGGTGAGCCAGTCCCTGACGTACTGCTTGTCGAAGGACGGCTGCGCGCGTCCCGGCCGCCACGAGTCGAGCGGCCAGAACCGCGACGAGTCCGGCGTCAGCACCTCGTCGGCGAGCACGAGCGAGCCCTCGGACCGGCGGCCGAACTCCAGCTTCGTGTCCGCCAGGACGATCCCCTGCTCCCAGGCGATCTCCGCTCCCCTGGCATAAACGGCGAGGGTCAACCTGCGCAGTTCTGCCGCCGACGCGGCACCGGCAATGCGCTCGACGTGGGCGAAGTCGACGTTCTCGTCGTGTGCGCCGGACTCGGCCTTCGTGGCCGGCGTGAAGATCGGCTCGGGCAGGCGGGATCCGTCCACCAGACCGGCCGGCAGCGCAACCCCGCACACCGCTCCATCCGCGTGGTAGTCGGCCAGTCCCGAACCGGTCAGGTACCCCCGGGCAACGCATTCGACGGGCACCATGTCCAGGCGCTCGCACAGCAGCGCCCTGCCTGCCACCGCTGCCGGGACGTCCGTGGACAGGAGGTGGTTCGGCACCAGGTCTGCGAGCCGCTCAAACCACCAGACCGACAGGGCCGTCAACACGCGGCCCTTGTCCGGGATCGTGGACGCCAGGACGTAGTCGTAGGCCGAGATCCGGTCACTCGCCACCACGAGCAGGGCGTCGTCGCGGCCGTCAGGCGCGTACAGGTCACGGACCTTGCCCGAGTAGACGTGCCGGTAGCCGGGCACCGCGGTCGTCGACATCAACGGCAGGGTAGCGGCCGCCGATCCGGAGGCGGATATCACGTACTGGTACCGAACTCCGAGACGCCGTGGCCGGCATGTGGACGCGAGCCTGCGATCACCCCCATGCCTCGTGCGATCGCCTCCATCCGGCTCGCCGTACCCGTCCTCGCCCTCCTCGCGGTCGCGGCCTGCGCACCGGCGGATGAGGACGAGCCCACGACTTCCGGTGAAACCGCCAGCGGGAGCCCCAGCGACGAGTGTGCGCCCGACAACCTGCCGACGCTCACTCCGGGGACGCTCACGATGGCCACCGACGAGCCGGTCTTCGAACCGTGGTTCGTCGACGACGACCCGGCGAACGGGCAGGGCTTCGAGGGCGCGATCGCCGCCGCCCTCGCCGAGCAGATGGGCTTCACGCCCGAGCAGGTCGAGTGGGTTCGGGTGCCGTTCAACGCCGCGATCCAGCCCGGGCCGAGGGAGTTCGACTTCGACATCAACGAGTTCTCGATCACCGACGAGCGCAGGGAGGCCGTCGACTTCTCGGCCCCCTACTACGACGTCACGCAGGCCGTCATCGCCCTCGACGGCACGCCCGCTGCCGACGCCACCAGCGTGGCCGACCTGGCCGGGGTCAAGCTCGGCGCTCAGGTCGACACCACCAGCCTGTCGGCAATCGAGGATGTCGTGCAGCCCACCACCGAGCCGGCCGTGTACAACACCAACGACGAGGCCAAACTCGCGCTGACCAACGGCCAGATCGACGCTCTCGTCCTCGACCTGCCGACCGCCTTCTTCGTCACGGCGGCCGAGATCGACGGATCCCGCATCGTCGGCCAATTGCCGGCCAGCGGCGACGCCCCGGAGCAATTCGGCCTGGTCCTCGACAAGGACTCCCCGCTCACCGAGTGCGTCAGCCAGGCCGTCGAGGCCCTCGAGGCTGACGGCACGCTCGAGGACATCGTGCAAGAGTGGCTGGCCGAGACCGCGGGCGCGCCGGTCCTGGAGTGAGCCTGGAGCGGCCGGTCAGCGATATCCAGCTCCGGCGCGAGGAGTACCGCCGCGGCCGGACCCGCCGGTCGACCCTCATTGCGTTCGTCTCGACGTTGGCCTTCGCCGCGTTGTGCGCCGTCACACTGCTGAACTCACCCGGCTGGACGCGTGTGCGCGACCAGTTCTTCGACCTCGAGGTGCCCGCGAATCCCTCCCGCGGATCCTGTCCG
>DATHII010000059.1:0-8507 GCA_035316885.1 Jiangellaceae bacterium
CTCGACATCGAGGTGGTTGGTCGGTTCGTCGAGCAGGAGCAGATCGTCGTCGCGGACGAGCAGCCGGGCCAGCGCAACCCGCCGCCGTTCACCCCCGGACAGAGGTCCGACAGTGGCGTCGATCGCGACGGTCGCCAGCAGGTTCGCGATGATGTCGCGGATCCTCGGCTGACCGGCCCACCGGTACTCGGGAAGGTCCCCGACGACGGTCGAACGGACGGTGGCGGCCGGGTCGAGCTCGTCCTGCTGGGCGAGGCGGCAAACGGTGAGCCCGCCGGCATGGGTGACGCGTCCGGCGTCGGGCGGCTCCTCCCGGGCGAGCAGGCGCAGGAGCGTCGACTTTCCGTCGCCGTTGCGCCCGACGACACCGATCCGGTCCCCGCGTGCGACGCCGAGCGAAACGCCGCGGAACACCTGCCGCGCGCCGTACGCCTTCGCGACCGCCTCGATGTTGACGAGGTTCACCGAGGGACCGGTCACGCGGTCACGTCACCACCCGCGCCCCGGGCACCGGCCCGATGGTCCGTGCGACGTCTGCGGCAACCTCCGCAGCCGCCAGGCCGATGGCGACGTCGAGTGCGTGCTCGGAGTCGTGGACCAGGAACGCGCAGGTCGGCCCGGATCCGGAGACCACAGCACCGAGGGCGCCAAGGGCCCGGCCGGCCTCGAGCGTCGCTTCCAGCCCGGGAGCCAACGCGAACGCGGCAGGCTGAAGGTCGTTGCCGAGAAGCTCGCCCAGCGCCTCGGGCTCGCCCGACCGCAGCGCAGCCAGGACGTCAGGCGCGACAGCGGGCGCTGCGACCGTCCGCCGACCGCGGATGCGGTCCAGTTCGGCATAGACCTCCGGCGTTCCGAGACCCTCGTCGGCCATCGCCAGTACCCAGTGGAACGTGCCGCCCACCATCGCCGGAGTGAGCCGTTCGCCGCGGCCCGTCGCGAGCGCCGTACCGCCCATCAGGGCGAACGAGACGTCGCTTCCCACCCGCGCCGCCAGGATCGACAGCTCGGCGCGGCCCAGGCCGGTGCCCCACAACTCGTCGCAGGCCACAAGCGCGGCTGCCGCGTCAGCGCTGCCGCCGGCCAGCCCCCCTGCCACGGGAATGCCCTTACGTATGTGCATGCGGGCACCAGTCGTGACACCGGCGTAGGCCGCCAGGATCTCCGCGGCACGCACCGCGAGGTTGTCGTCGCCGGTCGGCACGAGCTCGGAGTGGACACCCTCGACGGTGACGCTGACCTGCTCGTCCGGTTCGGCGACGACCTCGTCGTAGAGGGAGATCGCGTGGAAGACCGTCGCGAGCTCGTGAAAGCCGTCCTGGCGGCGGGGCCCCACCGAGAGCACCAGGTTGACCTTGGCCGGCGCCCGGACGGTGACCGATGGCATGTCCGCGACGCTACCGGTCCCGGCTCCCCGAGGTCGCTCGTCCGGCATCGGCCGCGGCCGCGATCCGGACGAAGTCCTCAACGCCCAACCGTTCGCCACGGATCCCGGGATCGACACCGGCCCGGCGCAGGATCTCCTCGGCCAGCGCCGGCGAGCCCGCCCAGCCGGCGAGCGCAGCGCGCAGTGTCTTGCGCCGCTGCGCAAAGGCCGCGTCCACGACAGCAAACACCTCGCGACGATCGGCGCCTGACGGCGCATCGCGGCGCTCCAGCGCCACCAGGCCGGAGTCGACGTTGGGCGCCGGCCAGAACACCGTGCGGCCGACCGTACCGGCCGGCCGGACGTGCGCGTACCAGGCCGCCTTGACCGAGGGCACGCCGTAGACCCGCGAGCCGGGGACGGCCGCCAACCGGTCGGCGACCTCCTTCTGCACCATGACCAGCGCCCGCTCGAGCGTCGGATACGTCTCGAGCAGATGCAGGAGCACCGGAACGGCGACGTTGTAGGGCAGGTTGGAGACGAGCGCGGTCGGCGGTTCGCCACGCAGGTACGCGATCCGCAGCGCGTCGGCCGCGACGACGTCGAGGCGGTCGGCGACATCGGGAGCGAACTCGCGCACGGTGGCGGGGAGGGAATCCGCGAGCCTGCGGTCGACCTCGACCGCCACAACCCGCGAAACCTCGGGCAGCAGGCCCAGCGTGAGCGAGCCGAGCCCCGGCCCGACTTCGAGCACCACGTCCCGGGCGCCCACGCCAGCCATGCGGACGATGCGACGCACCGTGTTCGCGTCGACGACGAAGTTCTGGCCGAGCGACTTGCTCGGGCGCAGTCCCACCGCCGCGGCGAGCCGCCGGACGTCCGCCGGCCCGAGCAGGCGCGACCCGGCAGACGGCTGGCCGCTCACCATGTGGCCGAGCCTAGGCCGTCGGCGTGCTGCACCAGACGGTCCATCACCGCACCGCGCCTGGGTTTGACGTAACGGCCAGTCATGTCACCTATATCCTGGTGGGGCAGTGACAGGAGGGATTGCGATGCGCATCGAGTCGTCGGTCACCTCGGTCTCGTGGATCCCGCGCGAGGCGATCAAAGGGATCGCCCAGCTGCCCTGGGGCCTGGGGATAGCCCACTACGACATGCCGCCGCCGGACCGGATCGACGACCTGCAGGCGTTGGTCGGTTCGGACGCTGTCCGGTTCGCGAACGACCTGCGAGCCTGGATCGAAGTCGAGGATGGCCGGATCACGGGCTACGGGCACGCCGGCCGCGGGTACATCGGCGCCACTCGTATCCGGCTCGGAACGATCAGACTGGTGTTCCCGGCGGTCGCCTACCCGGATCTACGCAACGAGCCGGACGTGGGCGACGGCTCCGTCCGGTTCGTCCAGACCGGCGGCGGTCGACCAGGGCTGCCGGCGCCGCGCCGCACTCCCGACCCACCGTACGTACGCGTGACCGGCCCGACATGCTGGACCACCCTCGCGCTCACCATCGGCGCCGACGGGTCGAGCGCGTTCGAGGTTCTCGGGGCCAGCTCGTTCCCCCGCCACTGGATCTACGACCACACCCACCAGCTCGCCGCCAAGACCGGGCTCATCGACTTTCGGACCTGGTACGCGCAGGCGACCCGCGAGCGCAGCCCGTGGGGTCAGGAGGAGTCCCCAGCCATCGTCACCGCGGTCGAGACGGCCCTGGAACGGCAGTTGTCGCTGCTCATCATCGGCTCCGACCCGCCGTTCCGCAGGCTGCAGCCGGGCCAGACGTTGGTGGAGCAGGGAGCGCAAGGCGAGGACGTGTTCCTGCTGTTCGACGGCGTACTCATTGTCGAGGTCGACGGCCAACCGGTCACCGAAGTCGGCCCGGGAGCCATCCTCGGCGAGATGGCGCAGCTGCAGGGCGGTCGGCGGACTGCCACGTTGCGCGCGGTGACGCCTTGCAACGTGGCGGTCATTCCCGGCGACCGCCTCGACCGTCAAGCGCTGGAGGAAGTGGCCCAAGGTCGCACGCCCGACGCTGGCCGCTAGATGACCTCGGGCGCCGGGTTCGCGCCCAGCTGTGACGTCGCGCTCGCGCGCCGAGGCGTGGTTGGAACCTCGGCGCGCGAACACGACGTCAGGTAGGCAGGCCCAGCTTGGCCGCGCAGGCCGGCCAGTCGCCGTACCCGCCACGGGCGTCGCGCACCTTCGTGGCGATCCGGATCTGCTCGGCCTTGCTGTTCTCGTGCGGGTAGCCGGAGCCACCGTAGGCCTGCCAGGTGCCCAGCGAGAACTGAAGACCGCCGTAGTAGCCGTTGCCGGTGTTGATGGCCCAGTTGCCGCCGGACTCGCACTGGGCGAGCCGGTCCCAGACACCGCCGGAACCCGAGGTGTCGATCGGCTGCTCCTCGGCCGGCCGCTCCTTCGTGCCGACATTGACAACCTCCGCCACCGCGGCGACGACGACCTCCTCGGACAGCACGCGCTGCTCGCCTTCGACGCCGTCGACGATCAGGACCTCGACCAGCCGCTCGATAGAGCCGTCCTTGCCCTGCTGGACGACCTCGGTGTCGCCCTCGTAGAGCGAGTCGTCGTTCCGCCGCTCGACCTCGTGGTCGACCGAGACGGTGACCGTCCGGCGCTCGGCGGTGACCCGCTTGACGGTGAGTGTCAGCCCGGAGGTGACGCGCTCCTCGAGGCCGGGCGCGACCTCGTCGCGGTCGCCCAGCGTCAGTCCGGCGTCAGCCAGGGCCTCCCGGACGGTGATCGCCGTCGTGGTGAACGCCTCGGATGCGCCGTCCGCGACGATGGTCAGGTCCTTCGGAGTGCGGATCTCGAAGTCGAGACCGCGCCGGCCGATGCCGAGCGATCTCGACACCGAGAGCTCGGCCCCCGCCGCCCGGATGCCGAGGTCGTCGAGAGCCTCGTCAACGGACAGGGCGGTGGTCCACAGCTCGCGCTCGACGCCGTCGACCGTGACGGTGATCTTCCGCCCGAAGCGGACGGCGATCTCGGTGCCGTCCACGACCGGACTCGCGGCGGACGGGGCCACGACATCGTGCTCGCCGACCTCGATGTCCTGATCGGCCAGGACCGCCTCGACCGTGTCGCCGAAGGTGTGCACGGTCTCGGCCTCGCCGTCGACGCTGAGCGTGACGGTGTTGTCGAACGTGGTGAATGCGGTGGTGCCACCGACGAGAGCGGATACGACGGCAGCGTTGATTGCCAGCGTCTTCAGGGAGGGACGCACGGTTCTCCAGGTGTGCAGTTGTCCCGGGTACGGGTGTCCAGCCGGCGCGTACTTCCCCCGTTCGCCGTCTGGAGTCTCACCGACCCCGGCTGTCAGTCACGGGACGGTAACGGGTTCGCGGGCCGATGCCAAACTCACCACGGCCCGAATGCCCGATTTGTGTTGCGCTGGAGCACCGCGCACGTGGTCTCCAGATCGGTGCCGAGCACCTCCGCGATGCGGCGGACCGTGATAGGCACGAGGTACGAGCCGTTCGGCCGGCCGCGGTAGGGGTGTGGCGTCAGAAACGGCGCATCGGTCTCCACGAGCAGGCGGTCCATCGGGGTGACGGACAGCGCCTCACGCAGGCGTGCGGCGTTGGCGAACGTCACGGTGCCGGCGAAGGAGATGAACCAGCCACGTTCTGCGCAGTGCACGGCCATGGCCGCGTCGCCGGAGAAGCAGTGGAAGACGACACACTCGGGAACCTGCATGTCGTCGAGGACCCGAAGCACGTCTGCGTGGGCGTCGCGATCGTGGATGACCAGCGCTTTTGCATGCCTGCGGGCCATCTCGACGTGGGCGCGGAAGGAGGCTTCCTGGACCGCGTGCCCGTCGCCCCCGGTGCGGTAGTGGTCGAGCCCGGTCTCCCCCACGGCTCGCACCCGGTCGCTCGACTCGGCCAGGCGGTCGATCTCGGCCAGCGCCTCGTCGAGCACTCCCTCGGCGGCCAGTCGTGGCGCCTCGTTGGGGTGCAGAGCGACCGCAGCCACGACCTCCGGGAACCGCTGCGCCGCGTCGACCGCCCACGACGCCCCGGGCAGGTCGCAACCGATCTGGACCACCCGGGTGACGTTGACAGCGGCGGCCGTGGCCAGCGCCTGCGCGGGCCCGGCCCAGGACTGGTCCGGACCGGCGCCGGCATGCGGCTCCCCACGCGCCATGTCCATATGGCAATGCGTGTCCGTGACCGGCAGCGGCAGGCGCTCCGGCGCTGGCGGGTCAGCCGCTGGCACGCTGCTCCAGCCGGGCCAACTCCTCTTCGACGACGGACGGATCGAGCTTGGCGAACACCGGCGTCGGTGGCGCGACGGGCGTACCCGGCACGATCGGGGTCGAGCCCCATCGCCCGGAGCCACGTTCGTCGTCCAGCATGATCACCGGGTAGCCGGGCCCGCCGTCGAGGTCGTCGACCTCACGCACGGCCGGCCGGTCCGACCAGGGCCCCTTGCGCCCGAACGTCTCGTGCACCCGCTGCGCCGAGTGCGGGAGGAACGGCGCGAGCAGGGTCTTGCAGTCGTCGACCGCCTGGGCTGCGACGTGCAGCACGGTCCGCATCCGGTCCGGATCCTCAGTGCGCAGCTTCCACGGCGCCTGCTGCGACAGGTAGGTGTTGGCCTCGCCGACCACCCGCATGGCTTCCTGCACCGCCGCCTTCTGCCGGTGCCGTTCGACCAGGCCGCCGACCGTCCCGAAACCTGCGCCCGTGGTGACGAGCAGATCCCGGTCGGCCTCGGTCAGCTCGCCCCTGTCGGGGATCGAGCCGACGTTTGTGGCGATCAGCGAGGCGGTCCGGTTCACCAGGTTGCCCCAGCCCGCGACGAGTTCGTCGTTGTTGCGCCGGACGAACTCCGCCCAGGTGAAGTCGGTGTCCTGGTTCTCCGGCCCTGCCGCGGCGATCCAGAACCGCAGGGCGTCGGGGTCGTAGCGCGCCAGGAAGTCGCGGACGTAGATGACGACGCCGCGCGACGAGGAGAACTTGCGCCCCTCCATCGTGAGGAACTCACTGGAGACGACCTCGGTCGGAAGCTCCAGCGTCCCGAACCGACCCGGCCGGCCGCCGTGTGCCCCGCGGCCGTCATAGCCGAGCAGCTCAGCCGGCCAGATCTGGGAGTGGAAGGTGATGTTGTCCTTGCCCATGAAGTAGTACGAGGACGCCGCCGGATCGCACCACCAGGCCCGCCAGGCGTCGTCGTCGCCGGTCCGGCGGGCCCACTCGACCGACGCAGACAGGTACCCGATGACCGCGTCGAACCACACGTAGAGCTTCTTGTTCGGGTTGTCCTGCCAGCCCGGCAGTGGGACCGGTACGCCCCAGTCGATGTCGCGCGTCATGGCTCGTGGCCGCAGGTCGTCGAGCAGGTTGAGCGAGAATTTCAGCACGTTGGGGCGCCAGTCGGTACGCGTCTGCAGCCAGGCGCCGAGCGCGTCGGCCAGTGCCGGCAGGTCGAGGAAGAAGTGCTCGGTCTCGACGAATTTCGGCGTCTCGCCGTTGATGCGGCTGCGCGGGTTGCCCAGGTCGGTGGGATCGAGTTGGTTTCCGCAGTTGTCGCACTGGTCGCCGCGAGCGCTGTCGTACCCGCAGATCGGACACGTTCCCTCGATGAACCGGTCCGGAAGGGTCCGCCCGGTCGAGGGCGAGATGGCACCGAGCGTCGTCTTCTCGACCATGTACCCGTTGCGGTAGAGGGTCGAGAACATCTCCTGCGCCACGGCGTAGTGGTTGCGCGTGGTGGTGCGGGTGAACAGGTCGTAGGCGAGGCCCAGGTCGTACAGGTCCTCGACGATCACCCGGTTGTAGCGGTCGGCGAGCTCCCGTGGGCTGACCCCCTCCTGCTCGGCCTGCACCAGGATCGGCGTCCCATGCTCGTCGGTGCCGCTGACCATGAGGACGTCGTGGCCCGCCATGCGCATGTACCGGCTGAACACGTCGGAGGGGACACCGAAGCCGGAGACGTGACCGATGTGGCGAGGCCCGTTGGCGTAGGGCCAGGCCACGGCCGTGAGCACGTGACGAGACATGGGTCCCGATCGTAGAGGGCGGGCGCGCTGCGTTCGCGCGGATTCCTAGCGCGTGCCCGGTGCGTTCAACCGGGTGCCGACCGACTGCCCCGGCACCGCGCTGCGAACGCTGCGGATCTGTGGCGTGACGGCCGTTCGGATGTCGCGGCACCGCGGACACGGGACGCCGTCGTACGGCGAGAACGCCGGCAGGCCGTTCAGCAGGAACTCGACCATCTCGGCGCCGGCCCACTCGCGTGAGCGGCGGGTCTCGTACTCGGCCTCCCAGGAATGGCCGCAGGAGCGGCACAGCAGCTCGAAGGTCTCCTGGGTCACGGTCAGGTCGTGCATTGCTCCACCTCCGCGGAGCAGTGTGCGCTCCTCCTCGTGCAGATATCGCTCGACGCGCCGGGCCTTCTCGCGGATCGAGACGACTGCGACCAACCAGCGGAACGAGACCGCCGTCACGGCTCGTCGCGGTGGGCGACCACGGCCGCGTAGACGTCGCGCCGGCGCAGGCCCGACTCGCGAGCAACGGCTGCGATCGCCTCCTTACGCGGGACGCCGGCCCGCTCGCGCTCGGCGACGACGGCTGCGGCCTCCTGTGCCGTTGCGGCGGGCCGAGCTGCTGCGGCACCCCCGACGACGAGAGTGACCTCGCCGAGGACCCCGTCGTCGGCAACCCAGGCGGCGAGCTCACCGAGCGGCCCGCGGCGGATCTCCTCGTGGGTCTTGGTCAGCTCGCGGCAGACCGCAGCGCGCCGGTCGGCGCCGAACGCCTCCGCCATGGCGGCCAGCGTCGGCGCCAGGCGGTGACGCGACTCGAAGAAGACCATCGTCCGCTCCTCGCCACGCAGGGCGGCCAGGCGCCGCGCCCGTTCACCCTGGCGTCGGGGCAGGAAGCCCTCGAAGCAGAACCGGTCCACCGGCAGCCCACTGACCGCCAGGGCCGTCAGCACGGCCGACGGTCCGGGTACGGCTGTCACTCGCACGCCGGCCTCGACGGCGGCCGACACCAGCCGGAAGCCGGGATCGGACACCGACGGCATCCCCGCGTCGGTGACGAGGAGCACCCGTACGCCGTGCAGGAGGGCCTCGGTCAGCTCGGCCGTGCGGACGGCCTCGTTGCCCTCGAAGTACG
>DATHII010000060.1:0-5603 GCA_035316885.1 Jiangellaceae bacterium
GACCTGGTGGGCGCCCGCGTCGCGAAGCAGTCGCGCCTCAGTGGTCGTCGTGACGGCGACGACCCGGCCGACCCGGGCTGCGACCGCTGCCGTCACCCCGGCAACGGAGTCCTCGATGGCAACGGCCGCGGCCGGCTTGACGTGCAGCGCCTGGCACGCGGCGAGGAACGGGTCCGGCGCCGGCTTGCCGCTGACGACGTCCTCCCAGGTGATCAGCGCGTCGAAGCACTCCCGCACGCCGAGCACCTCCTCCACCGCGTACTCGGCCCACGCCCGGGTCGCCGACGTCACAAGAGCGAGCGGCACGTTGCGCGCATGCAAACCCTGGATCAGCTCCGTCGCGCCAGGCGCGGGCTCCGGTGCTACGTCGGACCGCGCCAGCTGGCCCAGAACCTCAGCGACGAGGGCGTCCGGATCCTCGTCGGCCCATGGGCCAGGCAGCGTCGCGAAGACGTCGGATCCCCGTCGGCCCACGAAGTGGGCGTACGTACCTGAATCGACGGCCCAGCCGCGGGCCGCGAAGAACGACTCGTAGGCGGCCCGGTGTACTGGCTCGCTGTCGAGCAGCGTGCCGTCGAGGTCGAGCAGGACGGCGGCGGGCCGACCTCGCCCTAGCGTGCCCACGCGAACAGCGGGTCACCGGCGGCCAGGTCACCTGTGTCGCGGGCATCGGACAGCGCCTCCGCGGCGGCGTCGAGGGCCACGACCGGGCAGATCGGTGACCGGCCACCGGCCTCGACGGCGGCCGGGTCCCACACGACGACGTCGGCCCCGGCGGTGACCTCCGCTCCCTCGGCGACGACGAGCTCGAATCCCTCGCCGGCGAGTTGGACCGTGTCGATGCCGAGGTGCACCAGCACCCCGGCGCCGTCGGCGGTCTGCACGACGTAGGCATGCGGGTGCAGCTTGACGATCTTGCCTGCCACGGGCGAGATGGCCGTCACCCGCCCCTCGCGCGACGGATCGATCGCGACGCCCGGACCGACGAGGGCGGCTGAGAACACGGGGTCGGGGACCTCGGTCATCGGCATCGCGCGTCCGGCCACGGGTGCCACGACGGTCAGGGCGGTCACGGCCGGGCCTTCGGACGCTCGCCGGCCGCGCTCACATCAGGTCTTCGATGTCAGAGGCGATCGTGTCGGCCTCGGGTCCTACCACCACCTGGATTGCGCTGCCCGACCGGATCACGCCATGGGCCCCAGCCGCCTTCAGCCCGGGTTCGTCGACCAGCCCGGGATCCTCGACCTCGGCCCGAAGACGCGTGATGCACGGCTCGATCTCGATGATGTTGTCGGCCCCGCCGAGGGCGGCGAGGATCTGCTCCGCGTTGCTCATGAGTTTCCTCCGATGGTGTCGTCGACGGGGTCCGTCTGAGTGACCTTGGACAGTCCGCGTGGGGCGTCGGGATCGAGGCCGAGCCTACGGGCAAGCGCCTCCACCATCAGCTGCGCCGGCACGATCAGGCCGATCGGTGCGACCAGTTCGGGCAGGTCGGGACCGGCCACCGGGACGTCGCTCGCCTTGACGAAGTCGGGGTCACCGCCGATGCCGACGATGGCGGCCGCGCCCCGCCGCCTCAGGTCGTGGGCAAGTTCGGTCAAGCCTTCGACCATCGGGCCGTCGGCTGCGGAGACCAGCACGGCCACGTGGTCGGCGTCGACAACGGCGATTGGGCCGTGGCGGAGGTCGGCGTAGGACAGACCACGGACAGGTCGCAGACAGGTCTCCTCGATCTTCAGCGCGGTCTCCAGCGCGGTACCGAAGACGAGGCCGCGCCCGCTGACCAGAGTCTCGACACTGGCCGCGAGCAACTCGGCGGCCTCGTCGATGCCCGACTTGGCCATGATAAGGCGCTCGACCTCGGCCGGTACGCGGTCGAGGTCGGCGTCGAGGGCGGTGGGCTCGGACGACAGTGCGCCGGCCAGGACGGCCATCGCGGCGAGTTGGGTCGTGTACGACTTGGTGGCCGGTACTGCCTGTTCCGGACCGGCCTGCGTCACGAGCGCGACGTCGGCAGCGTTCGCCAGCGCGCTGTCGCCGCCGTTGGTGACTGCGACTGTCCGGGCACCGCACCGCGCGGCCCACTCCTGCGCCTCGACGATCTCGTGGGTCTCGCCCGACTGCGACACGGAGACGACGACGGCGTCGGACAGGTCGAGCTGAGCGTGGTAGTGCGTGGCGACACTCGGGGCAGCCAGCCCCGCCGGGTGGCCGGCGTGCACCTCGAGGAGGTAGCGACCGTAGATCGCGGCGTTGTCGGACGAGCCTCGGGCGACGAACAGGACCGCCCGGCGCCCCTCGGCGAGCGCGGCGAGCTCACCGCGCAGCGGCCGGAGGGCGTCGAGGGTGCGGGCCAGCGCGGCCGGCTGCTCGGCGACCTCGCGGGCCATCGTCGTCTCGGTCACGGGCCACTCCTGGTCGCGGCTGGCATCGGTGCAGCACTCAGCGTAGGGCTGGGGGGGTCAGCCGTGGCCTGAGCCTGTTGGACGGTGGCGTGGGACCACGGACGGGTTGGGGCGGGCCAGCGGTACCCACAGGGTGTAGCGGTCCGAGCGGTAGACCGAGCGCGAGTACTCGACGGCCAGGTCGCCGCTGAAGGCTCGCCGTGAGATGCGCAGCACGGAGCGGCCGGGCGGGATCCCGAGCAACTGTGCCTCCTCGACGTCGGCGTCACCGGCGTCGACGGTGTCTTCGCCCCAGGTGGGCAGCAGCCCGCGGGACTCCAGCTCCAGGTAGAGGCTGGTCGGCGGGTTCTCGTCGAGCAGTCCGGGTACCAGCCCCGCCGACAGCCACGTGTGTTCGACCGACATGGGCTCCTCGTCGGCCAGCCGGAGTTGGTGCAGATGCACCACGGTGTCGCCTGGTGCGATCTCGAGGGCTCGGGCGACGGTCGGATCCGCCGGCACCTGTTCGGCACGGAGGTGGCGTACTGACGGGGTCATGCCGCGCCGGCGCATCTCCTCGGTGAACGAGGTCAGCCTGACCTGCAGGTCGACCTTCGGCCGGGCGACGAAGGTGCCGCTGCCCTGCACCCGCTGCAGCAGGCCTTCGACGACGAGCGCGTCGACGGCCTGCCGCACGGTCATCCGGGACACGCCGAACCGGTCGCACAGTTCGCGCTCGCTCGGGACCGGATCGCCGGGCCCGAGGTCCTGCCCGGCCAGGATCCGCAGGTAGTCGCGCACCTGGAGGTACTTCAGCGTGGATCGACGTCGCACGAGCTTCGACACGGCGGCCTGGGCGTCCTTTCGGTCCGGGCAGACTTTCCGGCGCGCGGGGCCTTGACACCGCAGCCGTTCGCCCCGAAGGTAATGCCCGCACGCGCAACTCATCTAGACCAGTCAGGACCAGTGGAGGGAGCCGCCGCGTGTCCGTCGTCGACGGCCCCGTGCCCAAACACCGGCAGCTCCGCGAGATCCTTCTCGCGCTCGTCGACGCCGACCTCACCCCTGACTCGCCCATCCCGTCCGAGCGCGAACTGGTGTCACGCTTCGGCATCAGCCGAGCCACCGTGCGCGAGGCTGTCGGCCGTCTGGTCAGCGAGGGCCGGCTGTACCGGGTGCGGGGCAAGGGGACCTTCGTCGCTGCGCCCCGGGTCGAATCGCTGCTCCACCTCGCCTCGTTCACCGAGGACATGCGCCGCCGTGGGCACAAGCCGTCCACGGTCGTGCTCGGCGCCGACGAGTCGGTCCCGCCGCCGCCGGCGCGTGCGGCGCTGGGTCTCGACGTCACCGACCGGGCGTACCGGATCGAGCGGCTGCGGTCGGCCGACGGCTCCCCGATGGCGCACGAGGTGTCGTGGTTGCCGGCCCGGCCGCTGCCCGGACTGCTCGAGCACGACCTGTCCGGCTCGGTCTACACGCTGCTCACGCGCGAGTACGGGCGAAGTCTCGACTCGGCGGCGCAGACCGTATGGGCCGAGGGTGCCGATCCGCTGCGGGCCCGGTTGCTGCGAGTACCACCGGCCGCACCGTTGCTGGTCTTCCGGCGGACCTCGTATGCGGCGGGTCGGCCGATGGAACACGTGACGTCCTGGTACCGGGCCGACCGGTACCAGGTCCACATGACCCTCGATCGCAGCTCTCCTGCAGGGTCGGCGTCCGCCGGCTCGAACCGTCCGTAAGGAGC
Source organism: Jiangellaceae bacterium (assembly GCA_035316885.1). GTDB lineage: Bacteria > Actinomycetota > Actinomycetes > Jiangellales > Jiangellaceae > DASRTE01. The sequence goes on from DATHII010000060.1 coordinate 4,129, forward strand.
CCCATGAGTACCGCCAGCACTACCGCCCCGACCACCGGCGAGAGCCGCGGCTTCCCCGGGCTGGCCCAACTGCAACGCCTCGGCCGCAGCCTCATGCTGCCGATCGCCTCCCTGCCCGCCGCGGCCCTCCTGCTGAGGCTCGGCCAGCCGGACATGCTCGGCGAGGACGGCCTCGCCCAGGTCCTCGGCGACTGGCTGGATCCCGTCGCAGCGGTGATCGGCGCGGCCGGCGGCGCGCTGTTCGCCAACCTGCCCCTCATCTTCGCGGTGGGCGTGTCGTTCGGGTTCGCCCGGAAGTCGGACGGGTCGACCGCCCTGGCCGGCCTGATCGGCTACCTCGTGTTCAAGGGCGTCACCGACGCCATGTCGCCGTACATCCTGGGCGAGCCCGAGGAGGGCGCCCCCCAGGAGCTGATCAACTTCGGTGTCCTCGGCGGCCTCGTCATCGGCATCACGGCTGCGCTGTTGTGGCAGCGGTACTACCGCATCAAACTACCGCCGTACCTGGCCTTCTTCGGCGGCCGCCGCTTCGTGCCGATCATCACCGCCCTGGCGGCGATCATCATCGGCGTCCTGATGAGCTTCGTCTACAAGCCGTTCGACGCCGGCATAACGAACCTCAGCGAATGGGTGACGGAGAACGAGGTCGTCGGTGGTGGCGTGTACGGGACGCTCAACCGGCTGCTCATCCCGGTCGGTCTGCACCACATCCTGAACTTCACGCCATGGTTCCAGTTCGGCGAGTACACGACGGACGACGGGACCGTCGTCACCGGCGACATCCAGCGGTTCCTCAACGGCGACCCGACAGCCGGTGCGTTCATGACCGGGTTCTTCCCGATCATGATGTTCGCCCTGCCGGCAGCGGCGCTGGCGATCTGGCACACCGCCAAGCCGGCGCACAAGAAGATCGTCGGCGGCATCATGCTCTCCGCCGCCCTCACGTCGTTCATCACCGGCGTCACGGAGCCGCTGGAGTTCTCCTTCCTGTTCGTCGCGTTCCCGCTGTACTTCATCCACGCGATCCTGACGGGCACCTCGCTGGCCCTCACGAATGCGTTGGACATCCGGGACGGCTTCGGGTTCTCGGCCGGTGCGATCGACTACCTGCTCAACTTCCGGATAGCCACCCTGCCGCTGCTGCTGATCGTCATCGGCCTGGGATACGCGGTGATCTACTACTTCCTGTTCCGCTGGGTGATCACCAAGTGGAACCTGCGGACGCCTGGTCGTGAGGAGACCACCGAGGCGCTGCGGGCATCCCTGGGCGAGGAGGCGGTCGAACTGGTCGAGGCCGGCGTCGGCGCCGACGTCATCACCGGCGGCACGGTCGGCGAGGGCGCAGCACGGCGGGACATGAGCCAGGCCGGACGCGAGCCGCTCGCACCCGAAAGGCCCGTCGCGGACCTGGCGCCCGAGCCGCCCGCCCCGGACCAGCGCCGGCTGGACGAGCCGGGACCGGAACAGCCGGGTCC
>DATHII010000061.1:0-16060 GCA_035316885.1 Jiangellaceae bacterium
GGCGACGACCAGCACCGGCAGGCCCGCGACCACGTCCGCGCCGGCGCCGTCGGTGAGGACGGCCAGCGCACCGGCACCGGCGGCCTGCCCGGCGAAGCTCGCGCCGTGGGTGTGGGACCCGGGCAGCGCGGCGTAGACGTCGCCGGGGCGGACCTGCCGGGAGTCGTGCGTGATCCCGGTGACCGCGATCCCGGCGAGATCGGGCAACGGCTCGATGCCGAGCAGCTCGGCCAGATCGACGAGTGGGCACGGGATCGCGTGTTGCGGGCGCAGCAAGGGTCGGGGAGGCATCGGTCCGAGAGGCTACTCGACCGCCGCGAGGCGCTGTCAGTCGGCGAAGAGCTTCACCGTCGGTGCGGTCGTCCCCGACGGCGCGACGCCCATCTGCGCCAACGTGAAGCCCATGACGGCGGCGAAGACCGGACCGGCCAATGCGCCGCCCGAGTTGCCCCTGTGCGGGTTCAGCAGCGAGACGGCGACGACGTACCGGGGGTCGTCGGCCGGTGCGAAGCCCATGAACGAGGCGTTGTAGCCGCGGTAGCACCCGCAGGCGGGGTCGACACGCTGCGCCGTGCCGGTCTTTCCGGCCACCCGGTAACCATCGACGCCGGAGGCACGCCCGGTGCCGTCCTCGCCCATGACGCCCTCCATCATCATGGTGACCGCCGCGGCGGTCTCCTCGCTGACCACCCGCTGTGGCGTCCCCGGAGTGACCGGGGTCTCCTCGCCGTCCTCGTCGACGGTCGACTCGATCAACCGTGCCGGCACGCGTACGCCACCGTTGGCGATGGTGGCGTAGGCGGAGGCCATCTGGACGGTGCTGACAGCCACCCCCTGGCCGAAGGCGATGGTGTCCCTGGTCAGATCGGACCACTCCTCGGGCAGGCCGCCCGCGCTCTCGCCGGGAAGACCGAGCTGCGGCGTCGAGCCGAGTCCGAACGCGACGAGCCGGTCGCGGAAGGCGGCCTTGTCGATCCGTTCGGCGGCGAGCAGCGTCCCCACGTTGCTGGACTTCGCCAGCACCCCTGCCAGCGTCATCTGCTCCACACCATGGTCGTAGTAATCGCGGATGACCTCGCCGCTGCGGGTGATGTGATCGGGCACCGCCAGGACGGTGGATGGGTCGGCCATGCCCTCGTCGATGACCGCCGCCATCGTCAGCGGCTTGAACACCGACCCCGGTTCGTAGGCGTCCTCGACCGCCCGGTTTCCCTGGTTGCGGTCATCGGACGCGCCGGGATCGTCGGGGTCGACAACCGGGGAGGTCGCCATCGCGACCACCTCGAACGTCTCGGTGTCCATGACCACCACGATGCCGGCGTCGGCGCGCGCACCTGCCACGGCGTCGCCGAGAGCCTGCTCCGCGTACCACTGCACGTCCCGGTCGATCGTCAGGCGCACCCCGTCGCCAGCCGTGGCGGCATCCCGGCTGCCGTTGCCCAACGGGATGCAGTGACCGCCTGCGCTGAGCTGGCAGGTCATCTGACCGTCGATCCCGGCGAGGGTGGACTCCATGGACAGCTCGAGACCGGCCAGGCCGTGCCCCTCGGCACCGGTGAAGCCGACGACGTTGCCGGCGACGGTTCCGGCGGGGTACTCGCGCTCGGAGGCCGGCTCGGCGAACACTCCGGGCAGGTCGAGCTCGTCGATGGCGCGCCAGGTCTCAGGCGTCAGCTTCTTCGCCACGTACTTGAACCGCTTGTCCCCGGTCAGCGCCCGCTGGATCGCGCGGGCGTCGCCCGGCAGCAGGCCGTCGAGCTGAAGGGCGTATGCCGCCGGATTCGCGACCAGGGTCTGGTCGACGGTCAGGTGGAACGCCTCGGCAGATCGGGCGAGCAGATCGCCGTCCCGGTCCAGGATCGGCCCACGCATCGCCGGGAGAGCGACCGGCCGGAGGTCGTCGGTGCCCGACGCTGCGGCGTAGGTCGAGGCGTCCAGGCCCTGGAGCTGGACCAGCCGTCCGGCGAACAGCGACAGCAGGACGCAGATGAGCATCAGCGACACGTGCAGGCGCCGTCGCGGGTCCGCCAGCCGTACGGTGCGTGGCGCCCGCTTCGGCCGGCGCGGTCTCGGCGCCGACCGGGGCGCCGCTCGCGGAGCCGGCGGACGGGCCCGTGGCTTCGCCGGTCCACGCCGGACCTCGCCGGTCCGCGTGGCGCGGGTGGTCGAGCCCTCACGCGGCCGAGCCGGCCGGGAGGCCGATGACGCTCGCTTCCGCGAGCTCGCGGCGCCGGCCGCCGGTCGCGGCGCCGACGAGGAACGGCCCACGGACGAGGCCACCCGGCGGTCACCGCGGCCGGCGGACGAGGCCACCCGGCGGTTTCCGCCGCTCCGGGCGTTCACGGCGGCTCCGCGGGCCCGAGGCGGAGGAAGATCGGTGAGTCGTTCGGCACCATGCCGAGCGACGTCGCACGTTCCGCCAACGTGCCCGGAGCTGCTCGCCGGGCCACCTCGTCGGCGAGTGCCGCCTGCCGGTCGCGCAACAGGGTCGTCTCGCGCTCGAGGTCGGTCAACTCGAACGACCCCTGCTGGAGCCCGGTGCTGAGCACGAGCAGGCCGACCAGCCCGACGCCGAGAAGGAGGAGGACGAGGACGACGAACGGCGCCCGGCGGGGCCGCACAGCCACCGCCGGCACGGCGCGCAGGCCGACCGGCGCCGGCACCGGACGGCCGGGCAGGACGCGTCTGGCCGCGGAGCCGAAAGCCGCTGCCGGACTCATGCCGCGCTCCGGATCCGCTCGGCCGCACGCAGCCGCGCCGATGCCGCCCGCGGGTTCTCCGCGACCTCGTCGGGCCTCGGCATCTCTGCTCCCCGTGTGAGCAGGCGGAGCACCGGCCGGTGCTCGGGCAGCTCTACCGGTAGGCCGGGCGGCGCGGTACTTCGTGCGCCTGTGCTCAGGACCCGCTTGGCGAGCCGGTCCTCCAGGGAGTGGTAGGAGAGCACGACGATCCGGCCGCCTACTGCGAGCGCGTCGACCGCGGCAGGCAACGCCCGCTCCAGCACAGCGAGCTCGGCGTTGACCTCGATCCGCAGCGCCTGGAAGGTCCGCTTGGCCGGGTGGCCGCCGGTGCGCCGCGAGGGTGCCGGGATCGCCTCTCGCAACAGGTCGACCAGCCGGGAACTCGTGCTGAAGGGCTCCCGCTCCCGTTCCCGGACGACCGCGGCCGCGATCTTGGGGGCGAAGCGCTCCTCCCCGTACTCGCGCAGCACCCGTGCCAGGTCGGCCGTTGGATAGGTGTTGAGGACGTCGGCTGCGGTCGGTCCGCGGGTCGGATCCATCCGCATGTCCAGCGGTGCGTCCTGCGCGTAAGCGAAACCGCGTCGGGCCTGGTCGAGTTGCAGGGAGGACACGCCGAGGTCGAACAGGACGCCGTCGATGCGCTCCAGCGCCAGCCGGGCCAGCACCGTCGGGAGCTCGTCATAGACCGCATGGACGGCTTCCACGCGGGCCCCGAACGGTGCCAGCCGTTCGCGCGAGCGGGCCAACGCGTCGGGATCGCGGTCGAGCCCGACCAGCCGGACCTGTGGGCACCGGCGCAGCAGGGCCTCGGCGTGACCGCCGAGGCCGAGGGTGGCGTCGACGACGACCGAGCCGGCCTGCTCCAGCGCCGGGGCCAGCAGGTCGACGACCCGGTCGAGCATGACCGGAACGTGTCCGGGCTGCGTCACGGCTCAGACCCCTGCGCGACGCACACCGGTGCCCGCGTCGCGTTCGTCCTACCGTCCACGTGTCTCGACCCCCCGGCTGTCTGCCGATCGTGTGTGCTGTGCTGCTGCCCGGCCGTACGCCCAGGTCCCCGCCCGCTCGCCGCGACCCGCCTGGCACCGGGGAAGGTGCGCCAGGAGGGACGAGCGGGCCGGAGGCCTCGACGTACGGTCGACGGGACGGCCGGTCCCGACGCGGTCAGAAGATGCCTGGCAGCACCTCCTCGGACACGTCGGAGAACAGCGGCTCCTTCTCGGCCTGGTAGGAGTCCCAGGCGGCGGAGTCCCAGATCTCGACCCGGGTCATCGCCCCGACGACCGTGCAGTCGCGGTCGAGTCCCGCGTAACTGCGCAGGCCGACCGGGATGGTCACGCGACCCTGTTTGTCCGGCACCTCGTCGGTGGCACCGGCTGCGAGCATCCGAGCGAAGTCGCGGGCACCGCGGTGGGTGATCGGCGCGGCCCGCAGTTGCTCGGTGAACCGCACGAACTCCCCGCGTGGCCACACGTAGAGGCAGTGCTCCTGTCCTCGGGTGATCACCACACCGTCCGCGAGCTCGTCTCGGAACTTCGCCGGGAGAAACAGACGTCCCTTCTCGTCCAGACGTGGAGTGTGTGTGCCCAGGAACACGGCCACCACCTCCCGCCCCGACCACACGACTATCCTCCACCGTGCGCCACTGTACCCCACAATGCCCCACGGGCGACCACAATCGCTCCCCCACAGCGCCACGGCGGGTCAGTGGCGGGGTTGCTGCCCTTGAACCGTCCGGGACACGACCCCGTAACGAACGTTGGGGAACCATCTGCCCATCGATCCACGTGGGGACGTACGGTGGACGCGACGGGGGACGGATTTCCGCCTGGAGTCGGGTAGCGGCACTGCTCGCGCCGCGCTCGGGGTACGGCGCGGGCTGTGAGCCGCAGGAGGCACGAGTGACCGAGAGCGCGACCCACGATGGTGTCGAGGACGGTGCCGCCGCCGACCCGGGTCTGGCCGAGCTGGCCGACACCGCCGGCCGTATCCAGGCGGCGATCGGCACCGTCATCGAGGGCAAGCCCGAGGTCATCAGGCTGGCCGTGGCGGTGCTGCTCGCCGAGGGCCACCTGCTGATCGAGGACGTCCCCGGAGTCGGCAAGACCATGCTGGCCAAGTCGCTCGCACGGTCGATCAACTGTTCGGTCCAGCGGATCCAGTTCACGCCTGACCTCATGCCGAGCGACGTCACCGGCGTCTCGGTGTTCAACCAGGAGACCCGCGACTTCGAGTTCAAGCCCGGCGGCGTCTTCGCCAACATCGTGGTCGGCGACGAGATCAACCGGGCGTCGCCCAAGACGCAGTCCGCCCTCCTTGAGTGCATGGAGGAGCGTCAGGTCACCGTCGACGGCACGACGTTCGCGCTCGAGCCGCCGTTCATGGTGATCGCCACGCAGAACCCGGTCGAGATGGAGGGCACCTACCCGCTGCCCGAGGCACAGCGCGACCGGTTCATGGCCCGCCTGGAAATCGGCTACCCAGGCGCCGCCGACGAGATCGAGATGATCGGTACCCACGGAGGTGCCGATGCTCTCGACCAGCTCGAGCCCGTCACCGACGCCGCCCACGTGGCGAAGCTGGTCGGTATCGTCCGCGGGATCTACATCTCGCCGGCAGTCAAGAAGTACTGCGTGGCCCTCGCCGATGCGAGCCGGCGTTCGCCCGACCTGCGCCTCGGTGCGTCACCGCGTGCCACACTGCACCTCGTCCGGGCCGCAAAGGCGTGGGCGGCGCTTCACGACCGCGAGTACGTGCTTCCCGACGACATCCAACAGCTCGCCGGGCCTGTGTTCGGCCACCGTCTGCTGCCCACGGCCGAGGCCCAGATCGGGCGCCGCGACGCGACGCAGATCGTCGCCGGCCTGCTGACCCGAGTTCCCCAGCCCGACGCCACCTCACCCAAGGCCGGAACTGGGGCAAGGTAGCCCGTGCGCAAGGCATTGTCTGGACTCACCCGACGCGGCGGCCTGTTCGTCGCCGCTGGAGCCGTCGCCGCGGCGGCCGCCATCGGGGTGGGCCAGCGCGACCTGTTGCGCGTGGGCATCCTGCTGCTCGTGCTGCCGCTGGTCAGCCTGCTCGTCGCATTGCGGAGCCGGGTGCGCCTGGCCGCGTCGCGTATCGTCGAGCCACCCCGCACTCCGGTGCACTCGCCCGCGACCGTGCGGCTGACCCTTCAGAACCTCGCCCGGATCCCCACCGGCGTCCTGCTGGTCGAAGACACCCTGCCCTACGCGCTGGGTAACCGACCCCGGTTCGTCCTCGACCACGTCTGGTCGAGGTTCCGCCGGGAGGTCCGCTACGACGTGCGGGCCGAGTTGCGCGGCCGCTACGCGCTCGGCCCCCTCACGGTCCGGCTCACCGACCCGTTCGGCCTGGTCGAGCTTCGCCGGGCGTTCAGTGAGACGGCCACCCTCATCGTCACGCCCACGGTGGTCCGGCTGCCGCCGGTGCGTCTGATCGGCGAGTGGAGCGGCAGCGGCGAGAGCCGACCGCGATCGGTCGCAAGCGCCGGCGAGGAGGACGCGACGATCCGCGCCTACCGGCACGGAGACGACATGCGCCGGGTCCACTGGCGCGCCACGGCCCATCACAGCGAGCTCATGGTCCGACGCGAGGAGCAGCCGTGGCAGAGCAGGGCGACGCTCCTGCTCGACACGCGGACGGCCGGACACGCCGGCCACGACCCCGACTCCTCGCTGGAGTGGGGGGTCGTGGCCGCCGCGTCGATCGGCGTGCACCTGGCCGACCGCGGCTACGCCGTCCGGCTGGTCACCGACGAGGGTGGGTCGGTCAGCGCTTCCTGGCACGACCCCGGTGGCGGCCCAGCCGGTGCCGAGGTCCCGCTGCTCGACGCGCTTGCGGTCGTGAAGTCCTCACGCGACGCCTCGGTCGGCCGCTGGCCCGACCTGCTCAGCGGCGCGGGATCCGCCACCGGCCTCCTCGTCGGCGTGCTCGGCCGCCTGCACCCCCGGGAGGCGGCCCTGGTCGCGAGGCTGCGTCACGGGTCGACCGCGGCGCTGGCGATCATGCTCGACGCGGTGTCCTGGACCTCGGTGTCACCGAGCGTCCAGGAGGGCGAGCGCCAGCGGCTCGCAGAGAGCGCACAGGTGCTGCGGCGGGCCGGCTGGGGTGTCGTCACGGCGGCGCGTGGCGATGCGCTCCCAGGTGTGTGGGAACAGCTCGGGGTCAACCGCTCCGCCTACCGGCTCGCCCCCACGACCGCCGAGGAACCCGAGGTCGGCGCGCTCGGAGGCGTGGCGTGACCGGGCGGACTCGGCTGACCGTCGTCGCCGCCGTGGCGTCGATGCTCGCCATGCTGACGTTGGCCCCAGTCACGGACGACCACGCGTGGACGGTGCCCGCGGCGTTCGGCATCGCCCTCGTGGCCGCGACCGGCCTCGGGCTGCGCCGCCTGCGAGTGCCGCTGCTGCTCGTCCTGGCGGGGCAGCTGGGCGTTCTCGTACTCTGGCTCGGGGTGCTGGTCGCCGGCAATGACGCGTGGTTCGGCATCGTCCCGACGCCGTCCTGGGCCAGCCGCCTGCTCACGGTGTTCACCGACGGTCTGGACGCCGTCGCCCAGTACGCGGCACCCGCGCCGGTCACCCCGGGAATCTTCTTGCTGCTCGTGGGTGGCTCCGGCCTGGTCGCTGTCGTCGTCGACCTGTTCGCGGTGGGGCTTCGCCGGGTCCCGCTCACCGGCATCGCCCTGGGCGCGGTCTACGCCCTGTCGGCATCGGTCGTCCCCGGTGGACTGTCCTGGATCTGGTTCCTGCCGCCGGCGATCGGTTACCTCGGCCTGCTGGTCGCGGAGGGCCGCACCCGGGTGGTTCGCTGGGGCAGGTCGGCGGGTCCTTCGGCGACGCATTCCGGCGTTCCCGAGACCGACTCGCTCGCCCGCAACGGTCGCAGGGTCGGTGCCGTCGCCATCGCCGCGGCCGTCGCACTGCCGGCGGTGTTGCCCGGCCTGACCGAAGGCATCTTCGGGCGAGGAGGCGGACTGGGCGACGGCGGTGGGCGCACGATCCAGACCGACAACCCCATCGTCGAACTGCAAGGAGACCTGACCCTGCCGGAGAACGTCCCGATCCTGCGCTACCGCACCGACGCCGACCCTCCCGAGTACATCCGCCGGGCCACCCTCGACGTCTTCGACGGCGATCAGTGGAGCGTCGCCAACCGTGACGTGCCTGACAGCCAACGCGTCGGTGGTGGGATGCCCCCGCCACCGGGGTTGACCCTCACCGGCGAGGAGCAGGTCGACGAGTACGAGATCGAGGTCAGCGACGAATACGACTCCCGCTGGCTGCCGCTCCCCTATCCCGCGCGGCGAATCGCCATCGACGGCGACTGGCGCTACGACGTCAGCAGCCTCGACGTCGTGGGTGGCGAGCGCGACGCCGGCGAAGCCACGTACACGGTCGAGCGTATCGACGTCGACATCGAGGCCATCGAACTCCGCACGGCGGGCCTGCCGCCCGAGGAGTTCGACAACATGCTCGACCTTCCCGACGACCTGCCGGGCCGAGTCAGCGAGCTGGCCGACCAGGTCACCGAGGGCGCCACGTCGGCCTACGACCGGGCAGCGGCGCTGCAGAGGTTCTTCCGTACGGACGGCGGCTTCGAGTACACCCTCGAGACCAAGCCCGGCAACTCCTCGTCGGCGCTGGTCGACTTCCTCGATAACCGGCAGGGCTACTGCGAGCAGTACGCGGCCGCCATGGCCGTGATGGCCCGCACCCTGGGCATTCCGGCGCGGGTGGCGGTGGGGTTCACTCCGGGCACGGTTCAGGACGACGGCAGCTACGTGGTCGGCGCCCACGACTCTCACGCCTGGCCTGAGCTGTACTTCCATGGCACCGGGTGGGTGCGCTTCGAACCGACCCCGGCTGTCCGCACGGGTAGCGTTCCGACGTGGACGGTGCCCCCGGCCGATGACGGCACAGACGGCTCGAACTCGTCCCAGATCCCCCAGGGCCAGGTCCCGCAAGAGGGCGCTCTGCCACCCGGGGCGTTCGACCCAGAGGTCGACGGGGGGGGCGCCGGCGGATCGACGCAGACCTCTCCGTGGATCGCGGCGGCGATCGCCGCTGTGGCAGCGGCCGGCGTCTTCGCCGTGCCGACGGTTGTGGCGAAGACCCGCCGCCGGTTGCGCTGGCGGCGGGCGGGCGCCGATCCGGTTCGCGGGGCCGAGGCAGCCTGGTCGGACCTTCGCGACACGGTCCGCGACGCCGGGCTCGAGTGGGACTCGGCGGCGACTCCGCGGGCCACGGGCCGGCACGTCGCCGACGCCGCCCACCTCGATGCCGACTCGCGCGACCTGCTGACCCACCTGGTCACCACGACCGAGCGGGCGAGGTACTCGACCAGGCCCGCCGACTCGACCGGGCTGCGCGGCGACTCCGCCATGCTCCGGCGCACGATCATGCGGTCACGGTCGGCTGCGCAGCGCTTCGGGGCCGCGATCTGGCCGGCGGCGACACGTGACCTCGTCGTGAGCTCGGCCAACCGGGTGGCCGACGGCCTCGACTGGACAGACGCGCTGGGTGAGCGGATGCGTCAGCGGGCCGGACGGCTGGTTCCCGGCCGTCGCTGACCGGGCGTTGTGGCGCTACCGGCCGGGGCCCCGCTCGCGGCGGTGGCGCCAGCGTTCCTCCATGCGCTCCATGAAGCTCCGGCGACGAGCGGTCGAGGAACGGCCGGACTTGCGGGTCGCGGCGGCCGGTGCGTCGGTGCCAGCCTCGAACGTGCCGATCTCGCCCTCGGCCGGGACCCGACGCCAAGAGGTGACGGCATACCAGGCCGACACGAGCATGACCACGAACCCGCCGACTCCCAACGGGATCACCCTGGTGACCGCGCCGGTCATGAGCACGACGATGCCCAGCAGGAAGACGAACGCTGCGACGATCGCCCTTCTCCGGTAGCGCCGGCGCAGGTCGGCACCGCGCATGGACGTGGCGAACTTGGGGTCCTCGGCGTACAGCGCGCGCTCCATCTGTTCGAGCAGGCGCTGCTCATGATCGGAGAGAGGCACCGGTCCCTCCATCGAATGCCGTTGCGTACTTACTCTCAGCATAGGCGCGAGGTTCTGCGCGCGAAAGCCAACCCGGTCGCAAGGGGCGGTCGCCGTGACCGGGCGCCTCGTCGCGTGCTCTGGCCGGCCACTCACCGGGGTCCGGCGAGGACGTGCAACTGCGCGGCGACCGCACGGAACGCCGGATGCACGGCGACGACGGCCTCGAGATCGAGCAGGTCGCCGTGGTTCGCGGGATCGTCGACGAGCGCACCCGGGACCAGATCTGTGAAGACGCGCACCCCATGGACCTGCTGTACCCGCATCCCGGCATGTTCGAACAGATCGACCAGGCTGTGCTCGTCGAAGCGTCGCGGCAGCGGGTCGCCGGGGCCCCAACGGCCGTCGGGATCGGCGAGCACGGTCCGCGCCTCGGCAAGACGGCCGGCAAGAGCCCGCCCGAGGGCGGCCGCGAAGCGCTGGGCAACCAGAACGCTCGCGACGCCACCGGGACGCAACACGGCAGCCACCCCGCGCAGCGCGTCGGCAGGATCGTCCACGACCTCGAGGACGCCGTGGCACAGCACGACGTCGGCGCTCCCGGCGCCGACGAGCTCGGCCAGGCCTGCGGCGTCGCCCTGCACCGCCGTGACTCTTCCGCCGACGTCCTTCTCGGCCGCCCTGCGGCTGAGGGCAGCGAGCGCGTCCGGGCTGGGATCGACCACCGTGACGCGGTGGCCCTGCTCGGCGAGCGGGACGGCGAACCCACCGGTGCCCCCGCCGGCGTCGATCACGTCGAGGGCGTCGCGACCGCTCGCCGCAAGCTGCGCGGCCAGCGCCTCGGACAGGACGTCCCACACGACGGCCGTACGCACCTGGCGGTGCAGACGCTCAGCCATGCGCGGCCTCCTCCGGTCTGCCCTGATCGCCCCACACCCTAAAGCCCAAGGATCACGGCTCGCGGCGTCAGGCGCGCCCGGCAGCCACTAGTGCCGGGAGGGCCCGGTCGATCATGTCGTCGGTGGCCGTGAGCGAGATCCGGAAGTACCCGGGCGCCTCACAGGTCGTTCCCGGCAGCACGAGGACCTTGTGGTCGGCGAGGGCGCGGCTGAACGCGATGTCGTCCGGGACCGGTGAGCGCACCCACAGGTAGAAGGTCCCTTCCGGCGGCCGCAGCTCGTACCCGGCCGTCCGTAGCTCGCCGGTGAGCCGGTCCCGCTTGGCCTCGAGACCGGTCAGGTCGATCGACATCTGCTCGAGGTCGCCGACTGCGTACTGCATGACCGCGTTGGGGAACAGCCAGCCGCCGGCGATCTGGGTCAGCTCGATCACCCTCCGCAGCGCTATGCGGTCGGGGATGGACGGCGACAGTGCCAGCCAGCCGATGCGCTGGCCCGGGGTGAGCAGAACTTTGGCATAGCTGTAGGCGATCAGTGTGTATGGGTAGAACTCGCTCGGACTGCGGAACTCGGCGTCGCTGAAAACCAGCCGCGCGTACGGCTCGTCCGATATCAGCCAGATGGTCCTCCCCCATCGCTGTGATGCATCGGTGAGCAGGTCGGCCAGCGCTTCGAGTGTCCGCGTCGGGTAGATGCGCCCGGTCGGGTTGTTCGGAGTGTTGACGATCACCGCGCGAGTGCGCGGCCCGATCGCCGACGCGATCGCGTCGAGGTCGAGGTCGTGGTCGTCGGCACGGACCGGCACCTTGACCGGCACGACGTCGGCCGCCAGCAGCATCGGCTCGTAGAGGAACCAGGGCGGCAGCGAAAAGACCACCTCGTCGCCGGGATCGAGCAGCGCGCGGAAGGCCGTCGCGAGGGCGCCGAAGGCACCCGTGGTCAGGGCGATGTCCTCGGGTTCGAAGGGCAGGCCGCGCCACTCGCGCAAGGACTTCGCGACGACGGCACGCGGCTCGGGCTCGGAGCGCTTGTAGGCGAACCAGTCCTTGTCCTCTGGCTGGGCATGCCGCCGGATCGCCGCCGTGAACTCCGGCAGCGGCAGCTCCTGCGGGTTGCCGAAGGCGAAGTCGCACACCTCGGGCTGCAGCCGGATGCCGTCCCACAGGGCGACGAAGTCAAGGAACCTGCCCATCGCGGAGGCGATGGCCTCGGTCCGGGCGGCTGGGGTGGATGTGGTGTGGGGCACGTCGCCTCCTCGTGGCGTCCTCCCGTCAGGCGCCCGCCAGCGTACGTGGGGCCCCTGACACCCAGGAGACGCTGAGGCGCCCGGCCTGTGTTGAGACCGGGCGCCTTCAGCTGTGTCCCAGCGCGATCAGCTGCAGCCGCTGGTGGAGCCACAGCCCTCGCAGACGTAGCAGCCACCGGCCGGGCGCATCTTGGTGCCGCAGGTGAAGCACAGCGGCGCGTCGGTGGACGTGCCCTGCAACACCTCCATCAGCTCGGTCGACGTGTGCGCTTGAGCCGGTGCGGCCTTGGCGGTCGCCTCGATGACCTCCTCGGCCCCGATCGGTTCCGTGCCGGACCCGTCACCCGAGGGCTCCGTCGGCGGCTTCTCGACCGGCGCGGACTGCCGCATCGCCTCGACGTCGACGTCGTCCTCGATGGGCGCGTACTCGCCGGTGTCGAGCTGCCGTGCCCGCTCGGCCGCTGTGTGGATGCCGAGCGCCGACCGTGCGTCGAAAGGCAGATAGTCCAAGGCCAACCGACGGAAGATGTAGTCGACCACGCTCTGGGCCATCCGCACGTCCGGGTCGTCGGTCATGCCCGACGGCTCGAAGCGCATGTTGGTGAACTTCTGGACGTAGGTCTCCAGCGGGACGCCGTACTGCAGCGCGATGGAGATCGCGATCGAGAAGGCGTCCATGACCCCGGCCAGCGTCGAGCCCTGCTTGCCGAGCTTGAGGAACACCTCGCCGAGGCCGTCGTCGGGGTACGAGCCGGCCGTCATGTATCCCTCGGCCCCGCCGACACTGAACGACGTGGTGCGGCTCGGCCGCGACTTCGGCAGCCGCTTGCGTGTCGGCCGGTACTCGACGACGACCTCGCGCCCGGTTTCAGCCCCCGGCGCCCCCGCAGCCTCGCTGCCGGAACGCTTCGACGCCGACAGCGGCTGGCCCACCTTGCAGTTGTCGCGGTAGATGGCCAGCGCCTTCAGGCCCAGCTTCCAGCCCTGGAAGTAGATTTGTTCGATTTCCTCCACAGTGGCCGATTCGGGTAGGTTCACGGTTTTCGAAATGGCCCCGGAAAGGTGCGGTTGGACGGCCGCCATCATGTTCACGTGCCCCATCGGCTTGATGGAGCGTGCACCCATGGCGCAGTCGAAGACCTCGTAGTGCTCCTGGCGCAACCCGGGTGCGTCGACGACGTTGCCATGCTCGGCGATGTGCTCGACGATCGCCTCGACCTGCTCTTCCTGGTAGCCGAGCTTGCGCAGGGCACGCGGCACGGTCTGGTTGACGATCTGCATCGACCCGCCGCCGACGAGCTTCTTGAACTTGACCAGCGCCAGGTCAGGTTCGACACCGGTCGTGTCGCAGTCCATCATCAGGCCGATGGTGTTGTGACTGACGAACCCTGCGGCCACGTACGTGACGTTGTCCGGCACCGACAGGTCGTATGTCGGCTGGACGCCGCCGTCCTCGTTCGCGTTCACGGTTTCGAAGATGTAACCGAGCGCATGCCCGAGCCGCGTGTCGCCCGTCGCGTCGTACAGGCGGGTGGCCAGGTCGCGACTCAGGCCGCGCCCTCGCCCTACGCCTTGCTGAACCAGTGCGTGCAGCCCATGTCCGATGGGCGCGAGTTCCAGCCACACCTGACTTGGAAGGTAGATGCGATCACCGTTACCGGCCTGCGTCGCCGTTTGCGTGACCAGTGCGGACTTTCGTCCACCGAGGAAGCCGATCCAGTTCCCGAAGTTGATCGCGTGCCTGGCGTTGCGGACGCGCACCTGATGAATGGCCCCGCCCCACCCGCTCTGCGTCTGGCGCGTCGTGGTCGGGAACCCCAGGGCCAACAGAGCCGTGCGCACCTCGGCCGCGAATGCCTCCGAGGCGGTGGACAAGCTCGGAACACCGGCTGTCACCGTGCCGTCAGCCTCGAACAGGCCTCGCATGAACGCCGCATAGATCACGTGGCTGTTCGTCTCGAGGATCGCCGCCGGAATGCGCGGGCTCCATCCCTTACCTGCGTGATCGACGCCGGGTAGCTCCTTGGCGAACCCGGCCGCCTGCCACCAGCGCGCCAGCCGCACCGACTGGAGCACGACCTCGGTGTATCCCTCCTGAGCGTTCAGCACCGGCTCGAGCCCGAACAGGCCCTTGGACAACACCCGAAGCCGTTCGACTACGTCGGCGTCCTGCTCGGCAACACAGAGCCGGATGCCCTTCGCGTGCAGGCTCCCGTCGCCCATGAAGTAGCCGACCAGCTCGGCGAGCTCCGCGTCGACCGACTGTGGTACGTGAATGTCCCGGTCACCTGCGTAGTACGCCCGGTCGAGCACCGGCAGCGGAACGTCGACCGATGCCCCGATCAACGTTCCCAGTTGCATGGGTACGACATCGTTCGACGCGACGTCAGCGAGCCGCTTCCACTGCCACTCACCCGTGTCTTGATCGACGACCTTGATCCGGTGGCCGTAGGTGCCTTGGATCCGGTAACCGCCAGCCGTGAGAATCCGCCTGGTCGGCTCCTCACCGTTGACGAAGAACTGGGTCGCCGTGCGCGGCCCTTCGTCGGTGGAGACCGTCGCGTCGAGGCGTTGCCACTGCTCGCCCCAGACGTCACCCAGGTCAGCCAGCCGCACCAGGCCACGGTCAGTGGTGACGAGGGTGTCGCCCGTGAGGCATCCCGTCGGCGCCAGCAGGCTGGCCTGAGCGTTACGCCAGCCGTTCGCGTCGCCGACCTGCAGGCACTCCTGCCAGACCTGGGTTGCCAGTGCATGGATCGGCTTGTCGATGTCGTCGAAGGTCCGCAGCGCGTCGTTGGCCGCGGCGTGCTTGCGCATGACCCGCTTGTGGGCGTCGGCGTTGCGGGCGTAGCCGTCGTACGGGCCGACGACGCCGGCCAGCTCGGCCGACCGCTTGTAGGCGGCACCGGTCATCAGTGACGTGATCGACGCGGCCAGCGAGCGCCCGCCCACCGAGTCGTACCCGTGCCCGGTGGCCATCAGCAGTGCGCCCAGGTTGGCGTAGCCGATGCCGAGCTGGCGGTAGGCCCGGGTGACCTCGGTGATCGCCTCGGTCGGGAAGTCCGCGAAGGAGATCGAGATGTCCATTGCCGTGATGACCAGTTCGACGCAGCGGCGGAACAGGTCGGCGTCGAACGTGTCGTCGTCGCGCAGGAACTTGAGCAGGTTGAGGCTGGCGAGGTTACAGGACGAATTGTCCAGACTTAGGAATTCCGAGCAGGGATTACTCGCGGTGATGCGACCGGTTTCTGGATTGGTGTGCCAGTCGTTGATCGTGCTGTCGTACTGGATGCCCGGGTCGGCACACTCCCAGGCGGCCTGCGCCATTGTGCGGAACAGGCCCTTCGCGTCGACGGTCTCGATGACCTCGCCGGTCAGCCGCGCCCGCAGGCCGAACGGGTCTCCGTCCTCGACCGCCTGCATGAACTCGTCCGAGACGCGGACAGAGTTGTTGGCGTTCTGGTACTGGACGGACACGATGTCCTTGCCGCCGAGGTCCATGTCGAAACCGGCGTCGCGCAGCGCACGGATCTTGTCCTCCTCGCGCGCCTTGGTCTCGATGAACTCTTCGACATCGGGGTGGTCGACGTCGAGCACTACCATCTTCGCCGCCCGCCGGGTGGCACCGCCGGACTTGATCGTGCCGGCGCTCGCATCGGCACCGCGCATGAAGCTGACCGGACCCGAGGCCGTTCCACCTGAGGACAGCAGCTCCTTGCTGGACCGGATCCGGGACAGGTTGAGCCCCGAGCCCGATCCGCCCTTGAAGATCAACCCCTCCTCGCGGTACCAGTTCAGGATCGAGTTCATCGAGTCGTCGACCGCGAGGATGAAACACGCGCTGACCTGCTGGGGGGACGGCGTGCCGACGTTGAACCACACCGGGGAGTTGAACGAGAACACCTGGTGGACGAGCATCCAGGCGAGCTCGTGCTCGAAGGTCTCGGCGTCGGCCGGAGTCGCGAAATAGCCGTACTCCTCGCCGGCCTTGCGGTAGGTCTTGACGACGCGGTCCACCAGTTGGCGCAGGCTCCACTCGCGGGCGTCGGTGCCGACGGCGCCGCGGAAGTACTTGCTCGTGACGATGGTCGAGGCGTTGACCGACCAGAAGTCGGGGAACTCGACACCACGCTGCTCGAAGACTGTCTCGCCCGTCCTC
>DATHII010000062.1:0-12607 GCA_035316885.1 Jiangellaceae bacterium
TTCGAGACCAGATCGCCTGAACCTGGGTCACGGCTTGTTCCCGAGCTGGGGCGGACGCGCACCGGTCCGTTGCTGTGCGCTTGGGCGCGACGAGCGCGGGCTCGTGGCGCCGCGTCGACGGGCAAGCGGTTACCAGATTTACCCGCGTGGGGTGCTAGCCGGACTCTGTGTTGACCGCTTGAATGTGGTGGCGCCGCGACGCGCGGTGCGAGCAGCTCGAGAAGGAGCGAGGCAGAGCATGTCCGAGAGGCAGAACACCTATCGGGAGCGGAGCAGCGCAGCGGTCGGCTGGATTTCGTTCGCCGCCATCATGTTGATCATGATCGGCGTCTTCCACGCCATTGCTGGGCTGGCGGGGATCATCGAGAACGAGTTCTACAGCGTGGTCCCGGCGGCCGGGACCGAAGCGACCGGCGATGTCTACTTCCTGCAGCTCGACGCCACCACGTGGGGATGGATCCACTTGATCGGCGGCCTGATCGTCCTGTTCGCCGGCTTCGGGTTGTTCAGGGGTGCGGTCTGGGCTCGGACGGTCGGTGTGATCGTGGCCGTGATCAGCGCCATCGTGAACTTTGCGTGGCTGCCGTGGTATCCGGTCTGGTCGCTTGTGATGATCGCGGTCGCCATCACCGTGATCTGGGCATTGACCGCACACGGACGCGACATCGTCGACGTCGAGACACCATTTGCCGGGTGACGAGCTCTCGGCCCAGGACTCCACGGCCCCGGCTCGAACGGTGAGACGGCGACTACGTCCCTCCTCGCGGAGAGGCGATCCTGTGGCACACCAAGTTGCCCGCCGCGCGCAAAAACCCGCTGCACCAGCCCTTCCGATGGCAACACAGGAGACTGTCGTACGGAAAGAGACGACACGTGTCGGCGACCGTGGCCTGCGCATCGCCGGTGACAGCGGCCGGCCGCGGGGTATCGGTTGCGGGATGGCCTTCGATCCGGTCTCCGGCGAGTTGTGGGAGCAGGAGAACGGGGACGACACCTTCAGCGAGCTCAACCGGGTGGAGCCCGGTTTCAACTCCGGCTGGGTCCAGATCCAGGGGCCGCCGGAGCGGATCGCCGAGTACAAGGGCATCGAGACCAGCCTGGCCACCGACCCGCTGCTGGGCACGGTCTACTTCGGGTTGCAGCAGGTTCGGTGGCCGCCGACGAACATCGCCGACACGCCCGAGCAGGCCCTGTCCCGGCTGTTCATGCTTCCCGGTGCGGAGTACAGCGCTCCGGAGTTCAGCTGGACGTTCGAGGTCGCCCCGGGTGGCATCGGCTTCGTCGATGGCAGGGGTCTGGGTGCCCAGTTCAACGGTGACCTGTTCATGGGCGGGGCGCGCAACTTCCTCGAAGGTGGTCACCTGTTCCACTTCAATCTGACCGGGAACCGCGCAAAGATCGGCGTTGACGACCCCCGGCTCGAGGACCGTGTCGCCGACAACAACCACAAGTTCGACATCACCGAAAGCGAGAGCCTGCTCATCGGGAGAGACTTCGGGGTCGTCACCGACATCGAGACCGGTCCGAACGGCAACCTGTTCCTGGTGTCGTTGGACCAGGGCGCGATCCACGAGATCTCCCGGCGGTAAGGCCCGAACCGGAAGGAGGAAAGGATGCGCAGGACGATCGTGCTTCTGCTCACGGCTGCGCTGGCGGTACTGGCGCTGGCACCGACGGCCTGGGCCGGCGAGAACTTCGTGGCGCCGCTGTCCGGCAACGAGGAGGTCCCGGCCCGGGACACCCTGGGGGTCGGCGTGGCGACGTTCAAGCTCAGCGCGGACGGAGCAGCCCTGCTGTTCAAGATCAACGTGGCCAACATCGACAACGTCGTCGCATCGCACATCCACTGCGGCGCCGTCGGGGTCAACGGCCCGGTCGGAGTCACCCTGTTCGGCGGTGCAGCCGGGGGAGGTGTGGTGAACGGGACGCTGGCCGAGGGAACGATCACCGCCGCCGACACCGTCAACGCGTGCGGCTGGACCGACCTGGCCTCGGTCCTCGCCGCGATCCAGAGTGGCAACACCTACGTCAACGTGCACACCAACGACGGCGTGGCGCCACCCAACACCGGCCCCGGCGACTTCCCCGGCGGAGAGATCCGCGGCCAAATCCGCTAGGAACCCGACCGCAAGCCACAGCGGGAAGAGCCCTGACCGGGCGCACTTCGCGCTGTGGCTTGCGCGTATCCCGTGTTCAGCACCGCGACGTCGAGGATCCCGATCGCGGTGCGTTCGGTGCCGATCACCGCGATGCCGCATCGACGGGCTGTCGTCGAGGTCGGGCGCCGCCTGTTCGAGGAGCATTTGCGCGTGGCACGGGGCGCCCGCCGACAGGGGAGCGCCCGCCGCAAAGACGTCGTGCGGGCTGGCGGCGAGACTCGAGGCGACCCGTCGCGCCGACCGTCCCGGCCGCCTGGACGGGGTCGCCACCCTGGGGGTGGATGAGCATGTGTGGCGGCCCGGCCGTTACGGCGCCGGCCGTGAGGTCACGGTGATGGTCGACCTCACCCGCGGGCCCGACGGGCGGCTGCGATCCCGGCTGCCCGACATCGTCCCCGGCCGCTGCGGCACCGGCTACAGGGCGTGGCTGGACGCCCAGACCCCGGCGTTCCGCGGCGGCGTCAAGCACACGGCGCTTGATCCGTTCCGCGGCTACGCTAACGCGTTGCGCGATGGCCTGTCCGACGCCGTCGCCGTGCTGGACGCCTTCCACGTCGTCACCCTCGGCACACAGGTCGTCGACGAGGTCCGCCGCCGGGTCCAGCAGCAGACCCTGCACCGGCGCGGACACCGCGACGACCCGCTCTACAAGATCCGCGGCCTACTGCGCCACGGCGCCGAGCACCTGAGCCCACTCCAGACCACCCGCCTGGACACCGGCCTGGTCGCCGGCGACCCGAGCTGGGAGCTCACCGTGACCTGGCAGTGCTACCAGCAGCTGCGCTCGATCTACCACGCACCGCACCCGCTCTCAGGGCGTAGTGAGCCATTCCGCGTAACGATGGGTGACGTTGGGTAGTCGCCTATGGCCTGGCGACCAGGATGAGAACCTCCGGCTCGTACTAGTCCAGCAGGCTCCACGCCACCATCGCGTCGGCCGCATCCGCGACCTCGGTCCGGATGTTCGCGCTGGTGGTGGCCAGCTCGGCAAATGCCGGGCCAGTCCGGGCGACCCCGACCACCGGAGCACCTGCCTCGACGAACGCGCGAGCGATCCCACGCCACAAGCCCCGGCTAGCGCCAACGACGACAGCGCGGTCCTGCCCGACAAGTCACTCGTAATCGTCCTCTTCCTTTGGGTGTCCTTGGTTTCACTGGCTGTCGTACTCGTCGTGACGGCGCCACCAGAGGCCGGTCTCGTTGCGACCGAGTGGCGCGCGGTCGAGCCACTCGTACATGCCCCAGAGGCTGTCCAGCCCGCGTTCGTAGGCCGAGTAGGTGTGGTAGACGACGCCATCTTCGAGCGCGAACGCGCTCATCCCGGGCCCTTCTCGCCTGTACGTCGCGAAGTCCGTTCCAGTGCGCGACGCCCATTCGGCGAGCACGGGACTCTCCTCGGCGGGCCGAAAGTCCACCGTGCGGAAGTTGTACTCAACGGCTCCAGACTGCCACTCCTCCTTGGTGTGTGCCACGTGGAAGTCGTAGTTGAAGTCGCTGTCGGATGAAGACGCCCAGGGGAAGCTCCAGCCCATCCGCCGCTTGTACGCCTGCAGTTTCGCGAGCGGAGCCCGCGACACGGCGTAGAGCGTGACGTCGTGATTGGCGAGGTGGACGACGGAGCCGTCGAAGCCGTCCGCGATCGCCGAGCAGGACGGACACCCTGCCGTGTACTCGGGCCCGAACATGAAGTGATAGATGAGCAGCTGACTGCGTCCTCTGAACAGATCGGCGAGGGACGCTGTGCCCTCGTCGGTGTCGAAGCGGTACTCCTGGTCGATTCGAACCCAGGGCAGCTCCTGCCGCCGCCGGGCCAGTTCGTCGCTACGTCGCGTCAGCGCCTTCTCGGCCTCGAGCAGCTCCAGCCGGGCAGCAAGCCACTCTGCACGCGTTCCGGTCTTGTGATCGGTCATCGTTTCTTCTCCTTCTTGTCGTTACCACGGCTGGGCGTGGCCCGCGCCCACCGATGACATCTCACATCGGTGGGGTGAGCCAGGGAACCGACGACGGCGCGATGACGATCAGGATTCCAAGTCCGACGATCGCCAGCCCCAGCGGCACATCGATGGCAGCTGTGGGCGGCAGGAGCTTCTGGGCAAGGACGAGCACGGCGATTACCGACATCCAGGTGACGCTCATGACGCCCAGCGCCACCAGCATCAGCATCAGCCCGATGCTCGAGCCGACGCAGTACAGCCCGAACTCGAATCCAGAGCGGACGCGCTCGCGGCAGCGCCGGCGGAAATGCCGCTTGAGCGGCGTGAACTCGTAGACACCCGCCGCGATCGCCACCGCGCCGGCGGCGACAGACCCGTGCGGCCGGTACACCGCATACACCGCGACGCCCACCAGTGTCCAGACGGCAAGGTACGACCCGACGAACAGCGGCACGGCGCCCACACGACCGCCGGCGTGTACGCGCCTCAAGACTGCCGGAACCGCACCCGGCAGCATCATCGCCGCCATCATCGACACCCACAGGGCGACAAAGAACGCGAACGAACCGAGCTCGGTCGCAACGCCCATGTCCATCCCGTTCATCCGCGGGACCGCGACGACCCAGGATGATGCGGCCAGCCCGAGCGTCGCCGTCAGTGCGGCTGCCGTCGCGGCTGTGCTAGCGCTTGTCATGGCGGCGGAGTCTGGCCCGTGCCGAAGTTGCACCGTGTCCCTCCCATTGCTCATGACGTGACGGACGCTGCTTCTAGGAGCGCCGCATTCTGGCGCTCGAGCGCCTTGACCGCACCGCTGCGCCAGCTGTCGGCGATGGACTCCGACATGGGATCGGGGAAAATGTCCTCCTCCCGTTTCTCCACTCCGTCGAAGATGGCTCGCGCAACGGACTCCGGAGTGGCCTTCGGTATGTCGAGGCCGCGGGTCATGTCGGTGTCCACGGGGCCGGTCAGGACGGCATGTACGCTCACGCCCCGTCCAGCCAGAAGAGCGCGCAGCGATTGTGACAGGGAGAACGCGGCCGCCTTCGAGACCGAGTAGGCCGGCATGACTGGCAACGACGCAAAAGCCGCCACCGACAGAACGTTGACGATGGCTCCCCGAGAACGAGTCAGCAACGGCAGGAAGGCCTGTGTCACGCCATACGTGCCGAAGAGATTGACGGCGAGGCTCTGTTCGAGCGCGGCACGATCGCTGAGGTCACCGTAAAGCCCCAGGCCGGCGTTATTGATGAGGACATCGAGAGACTCGACCCTCTCGGCGGCTGCCTGAATCTGCGCCGCGTCGGTCACGTCCAGGGTCAGGGGCGTGATGCGCCCATCCGGGTGGGCCAAGGGTTGCCGCGTACCGGCATACACCCGATTCGCGCCTCTCCTCAAGGCTTCCTCGACCAGCGCTTGCCCGATGCCGCGATTGGCGCCAGTGATCAGAACTGCTCTGTCTGCGATTGTCATGCCATCCTCCTAATAGATGCGGACTGTCCGCGGACCGCGGAGGCCCGGTAGTGACCGATCGCCGTGAACTCCGGTAATCGCCGAGAGGTGATCGAGTCACGGGCACCTACCGCTGCTCACGAAGAAATCTGGGGCTGGCCGCTGCGGTAGGCTTCCTCCACCGTGTCGGTGACGTGCCGGCCCTCGACGGCTTCCGGCATGCCCCGGTCGGCACTAGCGCCCGCAACATGATCCGGTCGTCGTCGCGGCTCCTGCTGCGCCTCACGAACTCAGATGCCGTCTGAGGGCGTCGAGGCTCAAGTCCCAGTCACGGGCCAACGCGGCGAGAAACTGCTGCGCGACCTGGATGGGGGCCGACTGGAGCCGGTAGCGGACGCGACGCCGCTCGCCAGGCTCGGCGATGACCAGCCCGGCCTCGGTGAGCAAGCCGAGGTGTTTGGCGATCGCCTGCCGGGTGATCGGCAGGCTGGCCGCCAGGTCCGTCGCCGTGGCCGGCCCGCGGGACGCGAGCGCGGCCAGGATGCTCCGCCGGCTGGGATCGGCCAGTGCGGCGAAGACCTCTTCGGCGACGGCCTCCGGGTCACGCGCGGGCATCGAGGTATTCGACGAGCTCACCCAGCTCGCTCTGCCACCCCTCGACGTTGCCGCCGTACGCGCCGGAGTAAAGGTCGTCGGGCAGTTGCGCGAAGCCGGATTCGACCACGGTGAGCCGGGTCCCTTCGGCCACCGGCTCAAGGGTGAACTCGACATAGGTACGGCGCGGATCGTCGGCCGGCAGGCCACTGATGCCCCAGGTGTAGCCGAACACGTGCGGCGGCTCGAGACGCTCGATGCGCAGGTCGGCGCTGTGGCCGCCCTCAAAGGTCAGCTGGGCGAGGCCGCCGACGCGCAGGTCGACGGTCGCCTTGTGGCCGAACCACGTGCCCAACCCCTCAGCCGTCGTGATCGCTTCCCACACCTTCGCCGGCGGGTGGGCGACGCTGATGCTGCGCTCGATCCGATCGGGAAAGCCCATGACACGCCTCCATTTATAGCAACCATCTGGTTGCCATGACTCTATGGCAACCAGATGGTTGCGTCAAGTCCAGTGGGCTAATGGAAGCCGTCCGCTTCTGCGCCGAGCGGCAGAGGCGCAACTGCCGATGGGCGCGAGATCGTCAGCGCGATCGAGGGTTCCTCCTACCGTGCTCCGTGAGTGATCCCGAGCGCGATCAGTCCAGCGCGAACGATCCTGTGACGATCTCGCCTGCCGGCTCGTACGTGCCGATCACGACTCCAGTGCTGGTGACCTTGCTGTCGACGAGCTTCAGCGCGGAGGGGATGGTGCCCTCGGCGAACAGGCGTTTGCCCGACCCGATGACAACGGGGAAGACCCGCAGGCGGTACTGGTCGACGAGGTTGTGGCGCAACAGCGTCTGGATCAGGTTCCAGCTGCCATGCACCTGCAGCTCTGGCCCATCTTCGTTCTTGAGCGCCGCGATGCCTATGGCCGCATCTCCCTCGATCAGGACCGACTTGCTCCACCACAACCTGGGACGACTCCGCGACGCGACGTACTTGGTGGCGTCGTTCAACGGCTTGGCGCCGGCATCCTCTGGGGCGTGCGGCCAGTATGCGGCGAAGATGTCGTAGGTCTTGCGGCCGAGAACGAGCGCGAATGGCGTGCTCATCGCCTCGCTCATGACCTGACCCATCTGCTCGTCCCAATAGTTCACCGACCAGCCACCGTGTGGGAAGCCGCCGCTGTCGTCCTCTTCGGGTCCGCCCGGGGCCTGCATGACCCCGTCGAGGGTCAAGAAGGTGCTCACGATCAGCCTTTCTCATCTCTTGTGTCCTTTCGATCGGATCGCCGGCTCGAGTTAAGCCCACCCCAGAATCAGACCGCCCAGCGGTGCAACACTCATCGCGAGTGCAGAGGCGTCATTGCCTCACCGGAGGTGCCCGACCGCCACGCCCCGCGTCATGCGCCCCGGCTGAGCCGGAGAACCGCCGCCACGTGCGAGAGCCCCTGAACGTGCATGGCCGATCGCCAGCGGGTCTGACGAGACCTCCTTCGCTCAGCCCCAGAAGATCGCGGTCGGGTCACGCTCGAGCTCCGCGAGCAAGTCGCCGACGCTGGCGGAGGCCGGCAGCAGGTCGTACTCGTGGAAGCGGAGATTGCGGTCCCGCCAGTACAGCGACCACATTGCGGTCGTCTTGGTGTAGCGCAGTCGTGCGATCGGGAATCGCGTCCACTCCGATCCCATGTCGTTGCGCCACGGCGGTCGACATTCCACGATCGTCAGGTGGCGAGGCGCCACGTCACATTCCACACGCACCTGATCCCGCGCATGCGGCGGGACACGCTCGGCGCACCATCGCCGGACTCGCTGTACATCGAGATCAGGAACACCCTGCGTCGCCATCCCCGAGAGTTTGTCAGTCGCGGCCGTACGTCCGCTTCTAGCCGCATAGCGGCTGGCCCTCCCACCGGTCCGGGGGACTCTACGGATCTTCGTTTGAGGCGCGCTCTCGCCTCGTCGGGTTAGTCGAGCAGATCGTTGGTGAGGTTCTGCAGGACTTGGCGCGGACTGGCAACCCGGTGCTGCACGCGCACCTCTCGGGCGAGGCATTCGAAGGTCGAGTCATGAAAGCAGACGAGGTAGTGGTTGAGCCTGTGGTGCCAGCCGCCGCGGTGCAGAGGATGCACCGAGTTGATCTGCTCCTGCGCGGTGATCCACGGCGAGTTGACGACCGTGTGCGCCGCGTACGGCTTGAGGCCTCTCCCGTGGAGCGGATGCCCTTTGATCGCCTCGTCGTTCGGGCCGCCAAATTTCACCGAGTGAACACCAACGAACTCGGCGACCCCAAGCGGCACGGCGTGCTCGGCTGCCGGGCTAACCACCTCGACCCAGCGGCCATCCCAGCCCGGTGGCGTGTCACTCAGGTAGAAGACCAGGAACGTCCGGCGCTCACTGGCGAGCAGGTGAGGCAGCGGAGCACCGATGTCCCACACCAGGCCGATGTCAAGATCGACCGCGTACTGCCCGCCGGCCAGCCGGGCAACGTCACGTTCAGCGTCAAGCTGCCGATCAAGCGCGGTCCCACCCATCCCAGTCCGCTGTGCCGGCCGTGATGGCGTCACTGGCCTGTCGCATTCGCTCGTTTGCCGACTGCAGCCGCTCGGTCGCAAGCCGGATTGGCGAATCGTGCTCGTCGGTCACGGGCAGCAGAATCACCGGGGCACAGGCCGAAACGCAAGCACGGACATGTCACAAGGGCGGAGTCAGGCGCGGTCCGGATGTGGGCCACCACTCGACCCTCGATAGGTCCCCTGGCCGTTCCCGCTGGAACGTCCTCAATGAATAGCCGCTGAGGTGACATTGTTGAGCGCCACCCGGGACAGCTCTCGGTGCCCGAACAGCAGGAGCGGCGAGAGCGTTGTCTGCGTCGATCCGGCCGGGGAGGCCCCACCTGAGGGGCTTCGCGCTCCGACCTGCCGGCTCGGCGCATTGCAGCCGCCGGGAGGTGGCGCTGCGGGCGAACACCGCCATGATTCCTGGGCCGCACACTCAGCGACACCGGCGCATGCGCGGGCGTCCCTGAGTGTCGGCGAGCGGTGATCTGGTCAGGGGATGGTGATTTCGATGGTGCGGTCGTTGTCGCTGTCCGGGTGTTGGATGTTCACCCAGGCACGACGTTTGTTGGTTGGGTCGAAGTAGAGACCGGTGAACTCGGAGCCGGGTGTGCCGTTCGACGCCCAACGTCCGATTCCTTCGCCGGCGTCGTTGAGGTCGCCGTCGTTGTTGAGGTCTTTTGCGAACCAGATGTCGTTGTCGACACCTCCGTTGCGGTCCTCGACGATGTAGATGTGGCCGTCGTGGTCGATCGCGAGGTTGTCGGGGCTGGCCAGGGCGCTGCCGACGGGGGCGCCGGAGGCGACGTCGGTGGTGACACGGTCGGCGAACACGGCGATCGTGTTGGAGTCCAGGGCCACCCGGTAGATCTCGTTCGTCGTGGTCGTCGTCACGTACAGGTACTCGGCGCCGTGCACCGTCTGGATCTGCAGATCTTCGGGTCGTTGGTAGTCGGTGCCCTTGAACGCCGGCAACTCGGTGGTGTTGCGAGCGTCGACCGATGTCACGCCGTTGGGGTCGGTGACGGTGATCGCGCCGGGCAGTCCGGCACCCGCGGTGTCGGTGATCGGCCCCTTCCGCGCGGACACGCGACTCGAACGTTCGATCATCGCCGGGTGACCAGTCCGTCGCCAGCACCTTTGCGCCGAGCCGCGCGGCCGGCAGGCTCAGGCCTCCCGGCCCGGCCGCGACATCAAGGAAGCGCTCGCCCGAGTTCAGGCCCGCAAGGCGGAGACCGGCGTTCGCGAACGGCGCCTCGCCGGGTGCGACGAACTCGTCGTAACCCGCTGCAATCGCGTCCCACGCCTCCGGTGGTGCGACTTCCTCCTCGCCGGTCGTCGCTGCTTCTTCCCCCCGTTGCCATCGCCTCGTCCTTCACGTCGTCCGCTGATGACGAAGGTACGAAGCGAGGGCCGCTGGCGCATCGGGCGAATCACCGAAATCGCCGTTGGCGCGAGTAGGTAGTTCTGTGGAGGGAGCGCCTATACGAGATGGTGTTCGTAGGCGTAGGCCGTTGCCGCCGAGCGGGACGACAATCCCAGCTTGGTGAAGACGCTGCTCACATGGGCGGCGACCGTCTTCTCGCTGATCACGAGCTCGGAGGCGATGGCCCGATTGGTCTTGCCGGTCGCCACCAGCGCCAGCACCTGCACCTCTCGGGCGGTTAAGCCGCCCGCGGTCCTGCGCGCCATGATGTTTCAGCCCGTGGCAGTGGTTCGGCGGCGCGGCCCCTTCCGCTTGGCGGGCAACGAACGCGCGTAGGTGACCCCGCGAGCCACCCACTGCTCGAGCTGGCCGGCAGCAGCCACCGCCGCGGTATCGACGTGCTGCTCGGCGACGCCCTCCGCACCGGCAACCAGTTCGCGGATGCGGTCGGCCAACTCGCGGTCGTAGCCCATGACTGGATTTCCCGCTGCGCAACGCCCAGCCCGGCGGATTCTGCTGACGGCTGTTACGGGGTGGCAGGCACCTCAAGAGCCTCGAGTGGTTGGCCGGTGACAGTCGCGATCAGGTCGAAGTCCTTGTCGACATGAAGAACGACCATCCCGTTGAGATCTGCGGTGGCCGCGATCAGCAGATCCGGGATGGAGGGCGCGCGGTGCTGGCCGCGGTCCGCCAGTAGTGCCTGCACCTCGATGGCTCGATCTTCGATCGCAGGCGTCGCGTACTCGACCGGCATGGAGCCGAGAGGCGGAGATCTCAACCCGGTCCGCAGATCGGCAGCCGAGCGTGCCGAGTAACCGACTTCGAGCAGTGTCAGAGTCGTGATCCGGACCAGGCTACGGTCGATCCGGTTGGCCCACTGGTCAGCATCTGGGCTGGTGGCCAGTCGCACCAGGGCCGACTTGTCGATCAGCCACGAGGTGGTGCCGGCATCGGATGTCATCGCCATGCCTGGGACATGACGGCGTCGTCGGCCAGGTCAGAGAATGTGGCGGCGAAACGCTGCAGGTCGGTCACGCTGACCGGCCCAGAGCTGCTTCGGGCATCCTGTCTCAACCGACGACGAAGGTATTCGCTGCGTGACAGTCCGAGGGCGGCAGCGCGAGCGTCCAAGCGCTCGAGGTCGTCGGCGGGGAAGTTCCGAATGAGTAGGTCTGGCATGCTCATCACCTCCGATATCACATGATAGCGCATCGCCCACGACCTTCGCTCCCGAACAGGCGTGCGCGGTCGCCATCCGGGAGCTGCTCGCCGACCTGGATGGATGTCATGGGTGTGGGTGGACCGCCGATGTCGACGAGTCGTGGGCGGCAACCAGAGGCGCGACCGCTGAGGAGCAACCGTCCACGACGACCGCAGGGACCATCGGCCCGGTGGACGCAGGCGTGGCATGTCGACGAAGGGCAGGCGACCCCGTACCGTCGTCCATGGCGCTGGGGCGCACGCGTGACCTACCGGCAACACGGCATCGGCGAGGAGTGGGGGCCGGCATTGGGCACCGGCTGGTTCCACCTCATCGGCGCGGCGCCCCCGAAGCCCGCCGGCGAGCGGGTCGAGCTGCTGGTCGACTCGGCTGGTCCGACCGCTCGCCGGGATTCCAGGCCGAAGGGCTGGTGTACCGGCCGGACGGTTCGACGGTACAGGGGCGCGGCGTGACATGGTTCGTGGCATGAAATGAGGTCAACTGTGGCCTGCTGGTGAGGCTAGTGGGGGACGCAGCGGGGGCATAGTCGCAGGTAGGGGCCACAGTCGCCGTCATGCTGCACCCTTAGAATCCGCTCTGTGTGGGTTCGCTCCCACCGGGGGCACTCTCCTGACCTGCACGTATGCCGACGAGACGATCTACCGCTGAAGCGGCGTGGCACGAGACCAGGACGGCGCACGGCCGGCGGGCATGACACCGGCAGCCCTCGGGTTCGCCCTGAGTACCAGCCGAGCTACGACGGCGCCTTCGTAGACCCCGACGGGCACAACCTCGAGGCGGCGTGCCACCAGCCTCAACGACCCAGGCTGCCCTATCCACCGCACCGCGGGAGGATCCCCGGCGGGGAAAGGCCTTTCAGGAGCAGCCGACGTGCCCGGTGCGGATCGTCGCCGGCGGGAAGTACGCCCCGGTTCCGTGCCGACAGAACTACCTGAGGACCGACTGCCCCGACGGGGCGTACTCGGTCGAGGCGATGATGCGCCCGCCGCAGGTCGACCTCGACCCCGGGGACCTGCCTACGCTCTAGGCTCGGTACTGCGCGCTGAGCGGGCAGCGGAACGGGTCATGTGCGCCATGTCCGACTTGGTTGAGGTATCGCACGACGATTCGGTAGGCGCTCAGCAGGCTGGTCTCGGTGTAGGTGACCTGGTGGCTGGAGCAGAAGTCGCGGACGATGGGCTGCGCGCGGCGCAGGTTGGGTCGGGGCATGCTGGGGAACAGGTGGTGCTCGATCTGATAGTTGAGCCCCCCGAGCGCGAAGTTCGTCGCCCAGCCGCCGCG
>DATHII010000063.1:0-38083 GCA_035316885.1 Jiangellaceae bacterium
CCGGGAACTCGCCAGGCACCTCCAGCTCGGCGCAGATCTTGTCCAGCGCGGCGCGTAGCCGCGCGGCGTCGTCGGCGACCAGGCGCAGGTGTCGGCTCGGCATGGTTCGAACCATACGGGCCGGCCGATCACGGTGGCGTCGTCAGGGAACCCGGCTGAACCCCACCAGCGACGTCGTGCCGTCGCCGTAGACGTGCAACTCCGTGATGGAACCGGGCGCCGGCTGCATCCGAAACATCGCCTCCGCCGGCGCGCTCAGCCCCAGTCGAACCAGGGCCCGGACCGGCATCGAGTGGGTTACGACGACCACTGCCTGGCCTGGGTACCGGGCCAGTGTCCGGTCGCGAGCCGCCGCCACACGTCGCACCATCGCGTCCAGCGGCTCACCGCCTGGCGGTGCGGCCTCAGTCGATGAGAGCCACGCGGTGAGCTCGACCGGATAGCGCTCCCCCACCTCGGCGAAGGTCAGGCCGTCCCACTTCCCGAATGCGCATTCCCGCCATCCTTCGTCGACGCTGACCTCGAGCCCGATCTCGGCCGCGACGATCTGTGCGGTCTCCCGGGCCCGCAGCATCGGCGAGGCCACCAGGGCCGCAGCGTCGCTACCGGCCAGCGCCCGCGCGGCCTGGGCGGCCTGCTCGCGTCCGGCGGCGTCCAACGGCGGGCCGTCGACGTCGGATCCGCTGAACCGCTTGGCCGCAGTCAGTGCGGTCTGTCCGTGGCGGACCAGGATCAGCCTGGTCGGCACGCCGAGCTCCGCTGCCCACCCGACCAACCGGTTCGGCGGCTCGGTCGGCTCAGGCAGCGGCTCTGGCTCCGCGACGGGCTCGCGTGCCCTTTCGCCGGCCGGGAGATCGCCGTCGAGGGCGGCGTTCACGAGCCGGTCGGCGGCGGCGTTCCGCGAGCGCGGCACCCAGACGTATGTCACCCGACCGTGCGGGAAGGCCTGACGCGCATCCAGTGCCAGGCGCTGGAGACTCGTGTTCTTCACCTTCCAGCGCCCGGCCATCTGCTCGACGACGAGCTTCGAGTCCAGACGAGCCTCGACGGTGGCCTCCGGATCGATCTCGCGGGCGGCCCGGAGCCCGGCGATCAGACCCCGGTACTCGGCGACGTTGTTGGTCGCGACACCCAGCGTCTCGGCCGTCTCGGCGAGCACCTCTCCGGTCTCGGGGTCGCGGACCAGCGCCCCGAACGCCGCCGGCCCGGGGTTGCCGCGCGACCCGCCGTCGGCCTCGACGATCAGCCGTGGCCGTCCGCCCGAGTCGCCTGGTCGGGCTCGGGCGTTCACAGCCCCGACTCGGCCGTGCGGACCTGGATCCGCCGGCACTCCTCGCAGCGGAGGACGGCGTCGGGAGCGGCGGCCCGGATCCTGGCGAGGTCGGCAGGGTCGATGGTGATGCGGCACCCCTCGCACCGGCGTTGGCGGATCTCGACGGCGCCGATGCCGCCCCGGTCGGCACGGATCTTGTCGTAGAGCGACAGCAGGTCGGCCGGAATGTCCGCCACGACGGCCGCGCGCTGCTGTCGGGCCGACTCGGTGTCGTTGTCGATCTCTTCCCATGCAGCGTCGCGAGCACGCTGGACCTCCTGCGCACGGCGGCCGACGTCCTCGCGTTCGGTCTCCAGGTGGGACGAGCGCTTCCTCGCCTCCTCGAGCCGTTCCATGACATCGAGCTCGGCCTCTTCGAGCACACTCTGTCGCCGCTCCAGCGAGGCGATCTCGCTCTGCAGATTCTCCAGCTCTTTCGGCGATGACACCTGGCCGTTGTCGAGGCGCCGCAGGTCGCGGTCCTTGCGCTGGCGGACCTGCTCGACGTCCGCGTCGGCGCGGCGCTCCTCGCGGTCGAGATCGGCGATCTCGGTGGTGACGGCGACCCCGGCGTCGCGGAGCTTCATGTGCTCGGCCGCGAGGGCTGCCAACTCGGCCACCTCTGGAAGGCTGTTGCGTCGGTAGGCGAGCTGGCCGAGCGCGTGATCGACGGCCTGTAGATCGAGCAGGCGTTGCTGCGCGGCGGGATCGGCGTTCAGCGGTGGCTCCCCTCCTCGGGCCGGGGTGCGGTGTGCATGGTCCACGGGTCCGTCGGCGTCGTCGACACCCGAGTCTCCACCGTAGTGCCAGCGTCCGAGAGGACGTCTTCCAGCCGGCCTGCCGCGTCGGCCAGCCAGGGCCACTCGCTGGCCCAGTGAGCGACGTCGACGAGGGCGGGTCGGCCGTCCTCGCGCGACTCCGACACCGGATGGTGCCGGAGGTCGGCCGTGACGTAGGCGTCGACGCCCGCCGCCCGCGCGGCGCCGAGCAGCGAGTCGCCGGCTCCGCCACAGACCGCGACGGTGTGGACCGGTGCATCGGGATCGCCGGCCGTCCGCACGCCGCCGGACGTCGCCGGCAGAGATCGGGCCACCCTGTCGGCGAACGCTCTCAAGGGATCTGGTCGGTCCAGCCGGCCGATCCGCCCGATTCCGGTCCGGCCCGGCTCCCCTGCCAGCTCGTAGACGTCATACGCAGGTTCCTCGTAGGGGTGGGCGGCGAGGAGCGCCGCCACAACCGCAGGCCGCGCCGCACGCGGTAGGACGGTCTCGACCCGCGCCTCGGTGACCCGCTCCACAGCGCCGACGGACCCGATCGTCGGGCTCGTGCCCGGACCTGGTCGGAAGGTGCCGGTCCCGACCACCGTCCACGCGCAGCGGTCGTAGGCTCCGATCCGCCCGGCTCCCGCAGCCGTCACCGCGTCGAGGACCCGCTCGGCGTGGGGCTCCGGCACGAACACCACCAGTTTGTCGACCGGCGCGGCTGGCCGCGGTTCGAGCGGCCGGAGGTCGAGCAGTCCGAGAGCGGCCGCCAAGGCGTCCGACACGCCCGGTTCGGCGCTGTCGGCGTTCGTGTGCGCCACGTGCAGCGCGACACCGCCGGCGAGCAGGCGGTGGACCACCCGCCCCTTCGGTGTGGTGGCGGCGACGCCGTGGACCGGACGCAGGAACAGCGGGTGGTGGGTGACCAGCAGATCGGCTCCCCACTGCAGGGCCTCGTCGGCCACCACCGACACCGGGTCGACCGCGAACAGGATCCGCCGGACCTCGGCACCCGGGTCACCGCAGACCAGCCCGACGGCGTCCCACGGCTCGGCGCGAGCGGGATCGTAGAGGTGGTCCAACGCCGCCACGACGTCGACGAGACTCGGCACCTGCCGGACCCTACCCGCCGGGCGCGCGGATTCGCCGCCCGTCACACCAGCGACGCCACCAGCACGAGCAGCGGCGGCGCGGCCTGGGCCATCGCGCCGCGCCACATGCGGCGCTCGGAGATGTACAGAACGAGGCCCGCCGCCACCATGCAGGCGCAGCAGAACAGCACCAGGGTATGGCCCACGGTCTCGTCGCCCAGGTGGAGCGTGACCACGCCCCCGATCGCCCCGGCGCCGAGGAACACGTTGTACCAACCCTGGTTGAAAGCCCAGAGCTGCACCACGGGGACATGCTCGGGCCGGACTCGGAAGATCCGGTAGACCGCCGGGCGCTGGAACAGGAGGCTCTCCATGATCCAGATGCCGACGTGACCGAGCCCGGCCACAACCGCGAAGATCTGTGCGACTGCATTCACGGTGATCAGTATGGAGTCGAGCGCCGCACTAGGACTGGACGCGCCTGAACCGCAGCAGCGCCCGGTACATGGCCTTGGGGGTGGGCGCGGCAGGCAACGGCTCGGCGTGCTCGGCTCGGAAGGCTTGGATCATGTAGGCGGCGAACCGTTTCCAGGTGGCGGGGGCGGCGTCACCGGTGGCGCTGACCACCCCGGCGTTGGCCATCAGGAGCATGACGAGATCTTCGGCGACGAAGTCGGCCCGCAGCCTGCCAGCGTTCATGGCGCGGTCGGCCAGCTGGACGAAGGCGTGGTATCCGCGGTCGCGTTCGGCCTCGAACTCCTTTGCGTTTGGGAACGTCAAGGTGAGCACGTGGGTGAAGCCGCGGTCGGCGGCCTGCATGGCGCACACGGTCTCGACGTAGCTGCAGAAGCCGCGCCAGGGGTCGGGTTCGGCGAGAGCTCGTCCGACGGCGTCGGCGTAGGCGGTCATCCGGTCGGCGAACACCGCCGTGATCAGGTCCTCCCGGGTGGGGAACCGGCGGTAGAGGGTGGCCACCCCGACGTCGGCACGACGGGCCACGTCATTCATCGACACCTGCAGACCGTGCTCGGCGAATGCTTCGCGGGCCGCGGCCAGGATGCGGGCGCGGTTGCGCTCGGCATCGGTACGAAGCGAGGTCGTCAGGGCGCGGGCTGTGCTCATGTGACGATGCTAGCGGAACTGGAGTAGGTACTCCGGTTCCAGTGTTAAGCTTCGCGTAACCGGAGCACCTATTCCAATTAAGTCTGAAGGAGCATCAATGCGCGCGATCACGATGTCCGGATTTGGCGTCGACGCTGGCCCGGCCGAGCACCCGACTCCGTCGCCGGCACCCGGACAGGTCCTGGTCCGGGTGCATGCATCGTCGGTGAACGGCTTCGACGTCTCGGTTGCCGCCGGCTATCTACAGGGGATGATGGAACACCGCTTCCCCGTGGTCCTGGGCAAGGACTTCGCCGGCACCGTCGAAGCCGTCGGCGACGGCGTGTCCCGGTTCGGTGTCGGTGATCGGGTGTTCGGTGTGGTGATGCAGCCCTTCCTCGGCGACGGTGGGTTCGCCGAATACGTCGCCGTCGACGCCCACGGGCCGATCACTGCCGTTCCCGACGGTCTCGACCTGACCACAGCCGGGGCGCTGGGCCTGGCCGGGGCGGCCGCGCACGACTCCGTGGCCGCCATCGCACCAGTGTCCGGTGAAACCGTACTGATCAGCGGTGCAACCGGCGGTGTGGGCGCGATCGCGGTGCAGCTGGCCGCCGCAGTGGGCGCGACCGTGATCGCCACCGCTACACCGGGCGAGGAAGCCAGTTTCGTGACCGGGTTCGGCGCCACGCACACCGTCGACTACACCGGAGATCTCGCCGCACAGGTCCGGGCCATCGCTCCGGACGGCGTGGACGCGGTGCTGCATCTGGCCGGTGACGGCACAGCCCTCTTCGCCCTGCTCGTCCCAGGTGGACGGCTGGCTTCGACGCTCGGTTTCACACCGGAGCAGACCAACGACCTGGGCGTCACCGTCACGACGATCATGGCCAACCCGGCGTCGTCCACTCTCGACGCTCTGGCGGTCAAGGCCGCGACCGCAGCCCTGCAGGTCCCGGTCACCCGCACCTACCCGCTGCACGAGGTACCGCAGGCCCTCGCCGACTTCCGTGGCGGAACCCTCGGCAAGCTCGCCGTCAATGTCGCGGCGGGGGAATGAATCGCGACTCGCTGGCGGGTGGATGTCCGAGATGGTCCGGTGGCCGCGACGTCTCTGCTGAGAGGCACTTGGAGAAGTGCCAGCAGAGAGGAGAGGGCGATGTCTCTGCAGGTCGCACTCCCAGCAGCGTCAACCACACCGACCACCCGCCTGCTGGCATCCGGCATCGTCGCCGGGCCACTGTTTCTCGTGGTGGTCTTGATCCAGGCGTTCACCCGCGAAGGGTTCGACCTGAGCCGCCACCCGCTCAGCCTGCTGAGTCTGGGGGACCTGGGGTGGATCCAGATCGCCAACTTCGTCGTGACCGGCCTGCTGTACATGGCGTGCGCCATCGGCATGCGGCGGGTGTTGCGGCCCGGCCGTAGCGGCACCTGGGGCCCATTGCTGATCGGTGTCTTTGGTGTCGGGCTGATCGTGGCCGGAGTCTTCGTCACCGACGCGGGCGCCGGGTTCCCGCCGGGTGCGCCGGCCGGGGCGCCCGAGCAGATCAGCTGGCACGGGGTCGTGCACAGCGTCGGGTTCGTGCTGGCGGTCTTCGGCATGATCGTCGGATGCCTGGTGTTCGTGCGCCGATTCGCCGCCCTCAAGTGGTGGGGTTGGGTCGCGGCCTGCGTTGCGACCGCGGTGACGGTCCTCGTGCTCATTTCCCAGCCTGACGTGGACGGTTACAGCCTGCGACTGGTGATCGCGTCGGCGATCCTGTTCGGATTCGTGGCTGCATTGGCGGCACGTGTGATTCGAGGGCTGCCGGACGCGGCCGCTACGTCCACCCGCGGCCGCGACTAGAGACTTTTGGCTGTCATTATTCAAAGGAGAGCTCACATGAGAACGGTCACTTCGGCAGATGGCACGACCATCGCGTTCGACCAGTCAGGTGCGGGACCGGCGCTCATCCTCGTGGGTGGCATGTTCGAACAACGAGCGATGGACTCAGAGACCGCGCAACTCGCCGCACTACCCCTGCTGGCGAAGCACTTCACCGTGGTTCACTACGACCGTCGGGGA
This sequence comes from Jiangellaceae bacterium, assembly GCA_035316885.1. Classification (GTDB taxonomy): domain Bacteria; phylum Actinomycetota; class Actinomycetes; order Jiangellales; family Jiangellaceae; genus DASRTE01. The sequence continues at coordinate 6,331 of DATHII010000063.1, forward strand.
CGAGGCGACAGCACCGATACTCAGCCTTATGCGGTTGAGCGTGAAACTGAAGACATCGAAGCCCTGATCGACGATGCGGGTGAGTCGGCGTTCGTCTTCGGGATCTCCTCCGGCGCGGCACTTGCCTTTGAGGCGGCGCTCGCGCTCGGCGGCAAGGTCAAGAAACTCGCGATGTACGAGGCGCCGTACAACGATGATGAAGCTGCCCGGCAGGCATGGAGGGGCTTCAGGACGCAACTCAGGAAGGCGCTCGCGGAAGGTCGCCGAGGCGATGCGGTAGGGCTGTTCATGACGTTGCTGGGCGTGCCCGCCGAACAGCTTGATGAGATGCGCCAGTATCCCATGTGGCCGATGTGGGAGGCGGTAGCGCCCACCATTGCCTATGATTCCGCCGTTCTGGGTGACGAAGCATCGGTTCCCACCGGGCGAGCGGCCCGGGTCGCTGTTCCTGCACTGATCATGGACGGCGGAGCGAGCTATCCGTTCATGCACATCGCAGCAACGGCACTGGCAAGCGCGACGCCCAATGCCCGGCACCGCACCTTGGAAGGTCAGACGCACGAGGTCGCCGCGGAGGCGATCGGTCCTGTGTTGGTGGAGTTCTTCAATTCCAACACGGCCATGGGGTAACAGGTCGTTCGCCTTGGTGGGCGCAACTGGTATCGAAACTGTTACCGCTGGCTGGCCGCCCAGGCCCCGGCACTGTCCGACGCCCAGGTCGACGCCGCGGCCCTCATCTTGGCCGCCGTCGCCATCGAGTGCATGGCCCGGGAGGCGGCCAGCGCGACGCCTGACCTTGCGCGACGTCGAACGCCCCAGCTCATGTGGCACCTTGGGCGGTGCGAGATCAGGCGCTCTTGCGGGCGGGCCGACCGGGCTTACGCGACCACTCCCGCGCGAACCGCCCGTCTCGGCGGCTACTGCTGCGCTGGCAGTGTGGCCGCGGCCTGCTCGATGAGTGCGGCCACCGCGGCCGGCTGCGACAGGTAGATGGCGTGGCTGCCCGAGACCTCGACCACGGTCGAGCCGGCCCGCTCGGACATGACCCGCTGCGCTGGCGGGGGAATCATCCGGTCCTCGGTTGCCACCAGGTACCAGCTGGGCTTGGTTCGCCAGGCGGGCTCCGTGATGGACCCGCCAAGGGCGTCCACGCCCCACGGGACCTGCGAGTCGGCCATGAACGCGGCCTGCTCGGCAGGCAGGTCGCCGGCGAACGACGCCGCGAACTTCTTCCGGTCCAGGAACAGGAAGCCGTCCTTCGGCGGCAGGATCGGTGGCACCGGCGCGCCGGGCGGCGGATCGGCGATAAGCGTGTTCACCGACTCGCCCGTGTCCGGGGCGAATGCCGCGATATAGACCAGCGCAGCCACATTCTCATGCGTGCCCGCCTCGGTGATGACGGCACCACCGTAGGAGTGGCCGACCAGCACGACCGGGCCGTCCTGTGCGTCGATGACCTGCCGCGTCGCGGCGACGTCCCCCTCGAGCGACAGAGTCGGGTTCTGTACGACGCTTACCTGGTGGCCGTTCTGCTTGAGCAGGTCGTAGACGGCCCGCCAGCCGGACCCGTCGGCGAAACCACCGTGCACGAGAACGACGTTCGCCACTGCCGAGCGTGCATCCATGATGATCTGCTCACTTTCTCCGTGAGGTCCAGAAGTGCATCTGGATGAGCCCCAGCGTAGGTCGCAGAAGCGCATGACGTAGCCACCTCGACCCGGTTACCAGCCGGCCGCGGCGTTGGTGATCCGCAGCGCCCAGTACCCGCCACGTAGTTGCTTCCACGCGCCCACCCACCGTCACGCCGCGGCCGTGGTCGTCCTCGACCTCGACGAAGCGCGGCATCTGCGGTCTGAGTGGGCCGTCGAAGACAACGTTGATGGCAGCCATTCGGCCATCATCCCCCGACGGTGCGCTTGAATGTGCCGTCGGCGGCACTGTCAGCTTGACTCGCACGGACGACGGCCCGCCTTCCATGTGGGGGGCGGGCCGTTCGTCGTTGCGTCATGCTGTGAGGTCATGGATGAAGCACAGCGGGCCGAGGTCGTGAACGCATGGTGGCGCGAGGACCTGTCGGACGAGGACCGGGACGAGCTACTCGCGCTGCAACGCGGCGACCCTGTACCGAACGGCTTCGTGGACCAGTTGGCAGTGCTACATGTCGGTGGGTTCTCGGACTGGGCGTTCGAGGGGCAGCCGCACATGGGCTTCCAGAATCCCGCCTGGTTCAGTGAGTTCCTCGACCTCAAGCGCCGAGCCTGCGGCTAGTCAAGATGCAGCGGCCCGCTCTGCGAGGTCTGGCGTTCATGGAACATGCTTTTGCCGCTCGAGAGCCCCGTCGGAGTCAACCGGGTGAGGGTTTCTTGCGTCACTACGCTTCTCACCCATGACTGATCCGAATTGCCCGAGTGATCGCAACCGGGTCTGACCTCGTCGCCGGGCGCCTGCCCCGCGTGCTGATCGACTCAAAGTGGGACGCCGGTGCTACGGCTACGGCGCCAGACTGTGGTTACCGGGCAGCCACCCGGTCAACACGCGCGCCGGCGAGTACGCCGGCCCTGGACCGAGGAGTGCCGCCATGACGAGTCCGGTCGCGAACCCGACGGAGCAGACTTCCGTTGCGTCTGAGGAGGTCGCGGCAGCGCCCGTTGTCGGGAGCCCTGCCGTGATCGGCGTCCCGACCTTCGTCGCCGGATCGGTCGCTCTTGGCCTGGTGCTTACGGGCTACGTCCCTGCCACCGCCGCCGGTGCGTCGCTCCCGATCATCATGACCGCGACCGGGCTGGGCCTGCTGATAGCCGCGGTGTGGGCGGCGATGCTCGCCCAGAACGCGGTCGCCGGCGTCTTCGCCATCTTCGCCGGCTTTTGGTTGAGCTACGCCGCGCTCGTGCTGGGCCTCACGCACAACTGGTTCGGCATCATTGCGGACGATGTGACAAGGACCCAGGAGCTCTTCCTGCTGACGTGGACGTTGATGATCGGGCTGCTGACGGTCGCCTCGTTGCGGCTGCCGCTGGCCTTCACGGCGCTCTTCGGCCTCATCACCCTCGCGCTGCTGCTGGTGCTGCTCGCTACCGCCAACGCGAGCACGTCCCTCACGAAGGCCGCCGGGTACGTCGTCTTCCTGTTCGCCCTGCTGGGCGCCTACCTGTTCCTCGACGCCATGTCGACGGCGACCGGCGGCAAGCCGCTTCCGCTGGGGCCGCCCATCATCCGCTGAGCGCGACAGCGTCCGTCCGGTGTAACGGAGGCTTCGAGCGCACCCGCTCCGACCAGTGGTTCTGCTCGAACCGTTGCCGAATCGCCTGCCATCGCGCGCAGAACGGGCTCGTAACAGCTAGCTGACGAAAGCTGCTCCTGCCGAGCGCTCGGCAGGAGGCCAGATCCACTTCTGACATGCCCCCCACCCCCTCCGGACTTATTTCCACCACGGTGGAAGTAAATCCGGGGGGTATGCGCGACCCTATGCGCCTCGCAGAGACGACGAACTAGGCAGGCTGGCCGATGACCAGGCCGGGCTAGTGCAGCGACCGGCAGCGGGCGCACACGAGGTATGCGCGGGACTTGGCAGCCCAGCCACCACCGCCAGCACGGGACCGGGCAGGCTTGGCCAGCCGGTGGTCACGGAAGGTCTGGCCGGCGAACAGGACACGACCACTAGCAGGGCTGACCAGCACCAGCGCCAGCGGCCGGTCAGCCGCACCACGGGGTAGCCCAGCGGCTAACGCGGCCGGTCGTACCTCGGCTGCCCAGGCACAGCTGTCGGGTCTGCAGAAGCGGTGATCGTCGGAGGCGTGCCGCCAGGCGATCTCCTCGTCGCCGTGCTCACAGTCCTTCGGAACGTGGTGCCCGGCGCAGCGGTAGGTCGCACAGCGGGGGCAGCCGGTCATCACTCCTCGTCGGCCAACTCGCCGTTGTATTCGCGGATCGCATCCCGGATGTCGATCATCGCCTCAGCCGGGGGCACGCTCAGGTCGAACGCATGCTGGCGGATGGTGTCCACCAGCGCGAGCAGATCGATTACGTTCTGGCGGGTTGGCTCAGACGGTGGCAGGTTGGAACTCGCAGGCTCACCCGAACCCTGTCACACGGTCACGCTGCCCGAGCTTCTGGGCACGAATGGGGCACGAAAACCTCTCTTCCTAGATCAATATCGCTCTGACCTGCGGTTATTGCGGTGGGCGCAACTGGGATCGAACCAGTGACCTCCCGCTTGTAAGGCGGGTGCTCTTCCGCTGAGCTATACGCCCTCGTCGGCGAGGACGCTCAGGGTACCTCGTGCGATCGGGTACGGTGCTCGTCCGCGTGCACCCCGGCCGTAGCCGAAGCTGGGACCCGTCCGAGCACCCGGTCGATCGCGGCCGCCACCTCCGCAGCCAGGTCGGTACGCGAATCGGCCGGGTCCACAGCCGTTGCGCCGGCAGTGGGCGGATCCGCCTCGAGGCCGACGTCGGGTGACGCCTCGCAGTCGCGGCACACCGTTCGGCCCAGTCGGCGGACGAGAGCGGTCGATCCGCAGGCCGGGCACCGGTCCAGGTCGGCCGTCCAGTCCGACGTGATCTGGCACTCCGGGCACACCAGGACCTGTGCGGCGTCACGCACACCTCGACGCCACGGGCTGGCACCCCGGGCCGGATCGGTCTGGCGCGCTCCGCAGCGGTAGCAGGGCACCGCGTGCTCCGTTTCTTCAGGCCGCCATGAGCTCGTCGAGCACCGGCCACCACCGCGAGAGATCGCGGCCGTCGGAGACGACCTCGCACCAGTGCACCAGGCCCTCGCGATCGATCACGAACGTGCCCCGGAGCGGGCAGCCCCGCTCGGAGTCGAAGACGCCGTACGCCCGGGCGACGGCGCCGTGTGGCCAGAAGTCGGACAGCATCGCGAACCTGATGCCCTCGCGGTCTGCGAAGACCCGCAGGGAGAACATCGGGTCGCATGAGACGGCCAGCACGGCCAGGTCGTCGCCGGTGCGACCGGCCACCTCGTCACGCAACTCCGACAGCTCCGTCGTGCACACGGTCGTGAACGCGAATGGGTAGAAGACCAGCAGGACGACCCGCCCGCGCAGGCCGGACAGCCGGACCGGCGCGCCGTGCTGGTCGCGTAGGTCGAAGTCGGGAGCGGGTGTTCCGACCGGGGGAACGATCACCGGCGCGCGGTTCGGGCGCTCTTGGGTGCCACCAGCTTGATGCCTGACCAGTCCTCGGCCGCGGACACCGTCGTCGTCGTCGCAAGCCCCGCGGTTGGAGCCGCGTCGGTGACGTCGCTCGGGTCGACGTGCCCCGCGCGGCCGACCTTCGGCGTCAGCAGCCACACCATGCCGCCCTCGGCCAGGTCGGTCTTGGCGCCGATGAGCGCGTCGACGAGGTCGCCGTCCCCGTCCCGCCACCAGAGCAGGACGACGTCGGCGACGTCGCCGAGATCGACGTCGACCAACTCCGAACCGGTGACATCCTCGACGTCGGCACGCAGGTCGTCGTCGCAGTCCTCGTCCCAGCCCAGCTCCTGGACCACGAGCCCGGCCCGGAGCCCGAGCCGGTGCGCCGGCCCGTCGTGCTGGTCGGAGTGGCCCGCGGTCTGGCCCACTGGTCGTCCTCCCGTCGTCCCCCGTCCCGCGGTTACGGAACGTCGTGGGCGTAGTCCACCCAAGTGGCGGCACCTTCGCAAGCGAACCGCCGTTCGGGTGGACGTCAGTCGGCCGTCCGCGCCGGCTCGACCGTCGCGTCCGGGCCGGGGAAGACCAGCCGTTCGTGGCCGTCGTCGAAGCGGACGAGGTACGGAGGCCCGCCCTCGCCGCCGCGCACCTCCACGATCTCGCCGACCCGGTCGACGTTGCCGACGGCGCGGCCGTGGACATGGAGCCGATCACCGACCTGCGCGTGCATGGGTCACCTCCGCTCAGTGGGACCTCCCTAGACTGCCGCGCCCGGGCCCGGAGAGAAAGCCCCCGACGTGACGCGTGGGCCCCGCACGGGGGAGGATGGGAGTGGCGACCCGCACGAGCAGACGCCAACGCCAGCGTCCCGAGCAGAAGGACCGTCGTCGTGGCAGCAGACCGTTCCCCGATCATCAGCGATGGCCTTCCCAGCCAGTTGCTGGACATCGACCCCGACGAGACACAGGAATGGCTCGACTCGCTCGACGCCGTGGTGGAGAACGGTGGGCGCAACCGCGCCCGGTATCTCATGCTCGCCCTGCTGCAGCGGGCGCGTGAGCGGCAAGTGGGGGTCCCCAGCCTGCGGAGCACCGACTACATCAACACGATCCCGCCGGAGTCCGAGCCCTGGTTCCCCGGCGATGAGCAGCTCGAGCGCCGGATCCGCCGGTACGTCCGGTGGAACGCGGCGATCATGGTGCACCGGGCGCAGCGTCCCGGGATCGGGGTCGGTGGGCACATCTCCACATACGCGTCGTCAGCCAGCCTCTACGAGGTGGGGTTCAACCACTTCTTCCGCGGCAAGAACCACCCCGGCGGCGGCGACCAGATCTACTTCCAGGGGCACGCCTCCCCGGGCATGTACGCCAGGGCCTACCTCGAGGGCCGGCTCAGCGAAAACCAGCTCGACGGGTTCCGCCAGGAGCTCTCCCACGCCGGACTAGGCGGGGGTCTCCCGTCCTATCCGCACCCCCGGCTGATGCCGGACTTCTGGGAGTTCCCCACCGTCTCCATGGGTCTGGGCCCGCTCAACGCCATCTACCAGGCCCGGTTCAACCGCTACCTGCACAACCGCGGCCTCAAGGACACCAGCCAGCAGCGCGTGTGGGGCTTCCTCGGCGACGGCGAGATCGACGAGCCGGAGACGGTCGGCGCGCTCGGCGTCGCGGCCCGTGAGGAGCTCGACAACCTGACCTTCGTCGTGAACTGCAACCTGCAGCGGCTCGACGGGCCGGTGCGGGGCAACGGGAAGATCATCCAGGAGATGGAGGCGCTGTTCCGCGGGGCCGGCTGGAACGTCATCAAGGTGATCTGGGGCCGGGAGTGGGATCCGCTGCTCGCCGCCGACCGTGACGGTGCGCTGGTCAACCTCATGAACGTCACCCCCGACGGCGACTACCAGACCTCCAAGGCCGAGTCCGGGGCGTTCGTCCGCGAGCACTTCTTCGGGCGTGACCCGCGCACCGCCAAGCTGGTCGAGCACCTGTCCGACGACGAGATCTGGGGACTCAAACGCGGCGGGCACGACTACCACAAGATGTACGCGGCCTACCAGGCGGCCACCGAGCACACCGGCCAGCCGACCGTCATCCTGGCGAAGACGATCAAGGGTTGGACCCTCGGTTCGCATTTCGAGGGCCGCAACGCCACCCACCAGATGAAGAAGCTGACCCTCGACGACCTCAAAGGCTTCCGCGACCGGCTTTACCTCGACATTCCCGACGACGCACTCGACGCGAAACTGCCCCCGTACTTCAACCCCGGCACCGACTCCGAGGAGTACGCCTACCTTGTCGACCGGCGGCGCGAGCTCGGCGGGTTCCTGCCCGAGCGCCACGGCAAGTCCACGCCGCTGGTGCTGCCGGGCGACACGGTCTACGACGTCGTCAAGCGGGGGTCGGGCAAGCAGGCGGTCGCCACGACGATGGCTTGGGTGCGCCTGCTCAAGGAGATCATCAAGGACCCCGAGATCGGGCCCCGGATCGTACCGATCATCCCGGACGAGGCACGCACGTTCGGTATGGACTCCCTGTTTCCGACCCTGAAGATCTACTCACCGCACGGCCAGAACTACACCTCCGTCGACCGGGAGCTGTTCCTGTCGTACAAGGAGGACGTGAAGGGTCACATCCTGCACGAGGGCATCAACGAAGCGGGTTCGGTGGCGTCGTGGACGGCCGTCGGCTCCTCCTACGCCACGCACAACCTGCCGATGATCCCGGTCTACATCTTCTACTCGATGTTCGGCTTCCAACGCACGGGAGACGGCTTCTGGGCGGCCGGTGACCAGATGGCACGCGGGTTCGTGCTCGGCGCCACGGCCGGGCGCACGACCCTCAACGGTGAGGGCCTACAGCACCAGGACGGGCATTCCGTCCTGCTCGCCTCGACCAACCCCGCAGTCGTCCACTACGACGCGGCCTATGCCTTCGAGCTCGGCCACATCATGCGCGACGGGCTCCGCCGTATGTACGGCGAGGACGCCGAGAACGTCTTCTACTACTTGACGATCTACAACGAGCCGTACGTCCAGCCGGCTGAGCCCGACGACCTCGACGTCGACGGCCTGCTGAAGGGCCTGTACCTGTACCGGCCCATGGAGGTCGGTCCCGGCGACAAGGTCCCGCACGCGCAGATCCTGGCCTCCGGCGTCGGCCTGAACTGGGCCCTCGAGGCACAGCAACGGCTGGCCGCGGAGTGGCAGGTCGCCGCCGACGTGTGGTCGGCAACGTCGTGGAACGAGCTCCGGCGCGAGGCGTTGGCGTGCGACGAGTGGAACCTGATGAACCCCGATGGGCAGGCCCGGGTCCCGTACGTCACGCAGCGGCTCCGCGACGCGCCCGGTCCGGTGGTGGCGGTCAGCGACTTCATGCGCGCGGTCCAGGACCAGATCGCCCCGTACGTGACCCAGGAGTGGCTCTCGCTCGGCACCGACGGGTTCGGCCTGTCCGACACGCGCGCGGCGCTGCGCCGCCATTTCAAGGTCGATGCCCAGTCGATCGTCGTGGGCGTCCTCACCCTGCTGGCCCGCCGCGGCGAGATCGCGTGGGAGGTAGTCCGCCAGGCGCACGCGACGTACAAGCTCGAGGACGTCCAGGCCACAACCGCCGAGGAGGCCGGCGGCGAGACCTGAGCTGCCCGCTGCGGGATGCGACCCGTCCCGGCCGAGGCCAGGCGGCTGACCATGTCCAGTTGTAGCTCTGTCACAACTGAGTGGGTGTCCAACCATTCGGTGGGCGTACGCTGCGCGGCATGTCGTCGACCACCACGGCCGGTGCGCACGCGAGGTCCGTACACCAGTTAGAGCGTGCGACGGGCGCCCTGGCCACGGCGTCGATCGCGCGCATGGAGGAACGGCTTCCGTGGTACCGGGCGATGCCGCCCGACGAGCGCTCCTGGGTCGGGCTGGTCATCCAGGCGGGCATCGCCGCGTTCGTCGACTGGTACCGCAACCCCGGCGACGAGCCCACCGTTACTGCCGACGTCTTCGGAACCGCGCCGCGCGAGCTGACCCGGGCGATCAGCCTCGAGCAGACGGTCGAGATGGTGCGGGTGGCCATCGATGTCGTCGAGCAGACCATCACCGAGGTCGTCGACGAAGACGGCGTCGCGGCGGTGCGGGAAGGCGTGCTTCGCTACTCGCGCGAGGTCGCGTTCGCCGCGGCCGAGGTCTACGCCCGGGCGGCCGAGGCTCGCGGCGCATGGGATGCGCGGCTCGAGGCACTGGTAGTGGACTCGCTGCTCCGCGGCGAGAGCGATGAGGAGGTGCGCTCCCGTGCCGCGGCGCTGGGTTGGACCGAACGGCGCGGCGTCACGGTCAGCGTGGGCCGCACGCCGTCGGGGGACACCGAGGCCGTGGTGGACGCGATCCGGCGCACGGCTCGGCAGACCGGGCACGACGTGCTCACCGGCGTGCAGGGCGACCGGCTCGTCGTGGTCCTCGGCGGTGTCGACGACCCCGTCCGGGCCGCCACGTCGGTGGCGGGACACTTCGGGCCGGGCCCGGTGGTCGCTGGTCCGCTGGTGCCCGACCTCGCAGCGGCCGCCGCATCGGCCAGGTCCGCGGTGGCGGGGTTCCGGGCCGCAGACGCATGGCCGGACGCTCCCCGTCCGGTGGCGGCCGACGCGCTGCTGCCGGAGCGGGCGCTCGCCGGCGACGGGCACGCCCGGCGCGCCCTGGTCACCGACGTGTACGAGCCCATCGCCGCGACCGGCCCGGTCGTGATCGAGACGCTGGCCGCCTACCTGGAGAGCGGGAGCTCGGTCGAGGCGGCCGCCCGGCTGCTGTTCGTCCATCCCAACACCGTCCGCTACCGGCTACGCCGGGTCGTGGACCTGTCCGGCCTGACGCCGACCGATCCGCGCGACGCGTACACGCTGCGACTCGCGCTGACATTGGGCCGGCTGTTCCCGCCGTCGTCGGACTGAGGACATCCGCCGCAGGCCCGCCGCCGCACTTGTGCGAACCCTCCAAGGATGGTGGGACGACCTTGTGACCGCTGCCGACCTTCCTACGGACCGGTAGCGAGGGAGGGTAGAGGAGTGCTCGCCATCGTTGCTCCCGGTCAAGGCGCCCAGACACCGGGCTTCCTCGCCCCATGGCTGGACGACCCAGTGTTCGGGTCGCGCATCGACTGGCTCTCGGCTGTGGCCGGCCTCGATCTCGCCTACTACGGGACGCAGGCCGATGCCGACACCATCCGGGACACCGCGGTAGCCCAGCCGCTGCTCGTGGCGGCCGGCATGCTGAGCGCGCTGGCGCTGTTTCCCCACCCGGCCGACGCGTACGGCAGGGTAGGCGCCGCTGCGGGTCACAGCGTCGGCGAGATCACAGCGGCCGCGGGCGTCCGCGTCATCACCGCCGAGCAGGCGATGGTCTTCGTCCGCGAGCGTGGCCGCGCGATGGCCGAGGCCGCGAAGGCCACCGCGACCGGCATGACCGCCGTTCTCGGCGGCGAGGCCGAGGACGTGCTCTCGACACTGGAGAAGCACGGCCTGACGCCGGCCAACGTCAACGGCGCCGGCCAGGTGGTCGCCGCCGGGACGGACGAGCAGCTCGCCGCCCTCGAGAAGGAGCCGCCGCCGGGTGCCCGGCTCCGTCCGCTCTCGGTCGCCGGCGCCTTCCACACCGTCCACATGGCGCCCGCCGTCGAGGTCCTACGGCGGCACGCCCACGCGATCAGCACGCACGACCCTCGGACGCGGCTGCTGTCCAACCGGGACGGCCGGGTCGTCCACGACGGTCGCGAGGTGCTCGCCCGGCTGGTCGACCAGGTGTCCAACCCGGTCCGCTGGGACCTGTGCCAGCAGACGATGCTCGACCTCGGCGTCACCGGCCTGCTCGAAGTGCCGCCCGCAGGCACGCTCACCGCGCTGGCCAAGCGGGCGCTGCCCGGCGTCGAGACCTTCGCCCTGAAGACACCCGACCAACTCGACGACGCTCGCGATTTCGCCGAGCGCCACGGCCAGGCCAGCCCGATGAATGCCAGTCCGACCTGGCGGCTGGTCGTCGCGCCCATGAAGGGCACCTTCGGCACTGCCGGTGTCCAGGTGGGTACCCACCTCGGCGCGGGCGACCTCGTCGGCACGGTCAGCTCACTGCGGGACTCGCTTGACGTGACGGCGACGCACGGTGGGACAGTGATCGAGTGGCTGGTCGAGGACGGCGACCCGGTCGCACCCGGCCAGCCGCTGGTCAGGCTCCACCCCGAGTCTCAGGGAATGGTGGACGCATGAGCGCGACGATCCGCACCAACCAGTCGACCCGCCAGGCCCGGCTGCTCGGCATCGGCGGTTACCGGCCGGCCCGGCTCGTGCCCAACGCCGAGATCGTCGAGCGCATCGACTCGTCCGACGAGTGGATCCGTACCCGTTCGGGCATCGCCACGCGGCGGTGGGCCAACGAAGACGAGACCGTCGTCGCGATGAGCATCGCCGCGGGCGGCAAGGCGCTGGCGCATGCCGGAATCACGCCCGACCAGGTCGGCTGCGTGATCGTCTCGACGGTGACCCACCTCTACCAGACGCCCTCGGCGGCGGCCGAGATCGCGTACAAGCTGGGCACCGAGCGGGCCGCGGCGTTCGACATCTCCGCAGCCTGCGCTGGCTTCTGCTACGGCATCTCCCTGGCGGCCGACATGGTGCGCAGCGGCACCTCCGAGCACGTCCTCGTCATCGGCGTCGAGCGGCTGTCCGACCTCACTGACCAGACCGACCGCTCCACCGCGTTCATCTTCGCCGACGGCGCCGGCGCGGCCGTGGTCGGACCGTCCGACGAGCCCGGCATCGGCCCGGTCGTCTGGGGTTCCGACGGCCAGCACCTCGACCTGATCCGCCAGCGCGAGGAGTGGCGCGACGCGCTGTTCGCGCCCGGCGGGCCGCGGATGCCCCACCTGACCATGGAGGGCAACTCCGTGTTCCGATGGGCGGTCTACGAGATGGCCAAGGTCGCCCGCGAGGCGATCGAGGCGGCCGGCATCACCACCGAGGACCTCGACGTGTTCGTGCCGCACCAGGCCAACATGAGGATCACCGACGCCATGGCCCGGGCCCTGAAGCTTCCCGAGTCGGTCGTCACCGCCCGCGACATCGTCGAGCAGGGCAACACGTCGGCGGCGTCCATCCCGCTGGCGATCGAGCGCCTGCTCGAGACCGGACAGGCCCGCAGCGGCGACCTTGCACTGCTCATCGGTTTCGGCGCCGGCCTCGTATACGCCGCCCAGGTCGTCCGCATCCCCTGACCCTGCCAGCGCGGGGCCCCCGACCCCCGTACGAGCGACGTACGGGCGACACCCACCCGAGGAGAGCACAGATGGCCAGCACCGAGGAGATCCGCAGCGGACTCGCCGACATCGTCAACGAGATCGCCGGCGTCCCCGCGGCAGACGTCCAGCTCGACAAGTCCTTCACCGACGACCTGGACATCGACTCGCTGTCGATGGTCGAGGTGGTCGTGGCCGCCGAGGAGAAGTTCGACGTGAAGATCCCCGACGACGAGGTGAAGAACCTTGCGACCGTCGGCGACGCCGTGGCGTTCATCGAGCGGGCAGGTTCCTGACCTGATGACCACCACCCAGGCCCGTGCCCTCGTCACCGGACTCGGCGCGACCACGCCCGTCGGAGGCGATGCCGCGTCCACCTGGGATGCCTTCCTGGCCGGCCGCTCCGGCGTCCGTGCCCTCACCGAGGAGTGGGCTGAGCAGTTGCCCGTGCGGATCGCCGCACGCGTCGCAGTCGAGCCCGCTGAGGTGCTCCCCCGCGTCCAGGCCCGCCGGCTGGACCGGTCCGGCCAGTTCGCCATGATCGCTGCGCGCGAAGCCTGGGCGGATGCCGGCTACGAGGGCCCGGCAGGCGGGACGGGCGTGGACCCGGACCGGCTAGGGGTCGTCTGTGCTTCCGGCATCGGCGGCCTCACCACGTTGCTGTCGAACTACGACGTGCTGCTGGAGTCCGGGCCCCGGCGGGTCTCGCCGCTGGCCATCCCGATGCTCATGCCGAACAGCCCGGCCGCTAACGTCGGGCTCGAGATCGGGGCACGGGCCGGAGTGCACACCCCCGTCAGCGCGTGCGCCTCAGGTGCGGAAGCGCTGGCCTACGGGCTGGAGATGATCCGGTCGGGGCGGGCCGACGTCGTGATGGCGGGCGGCACCGAGGCCGTGATCCATCCGCTCCCGATGGCGGCCTTCGCCAACATGATGGCGCTGTCCAAGCGCAACGACGAGCCCGAGCGGGCCAGCCGGCCATACGACAAGGGCCGCGACGGTTTCGTGCTCGGCGAGGGCGCCGGCATGGTCGTGCTCGAGTCCGCCGAGCACGCCGAAGCGCGCGGCGCTCGCGTCTACGCCGAACTCGTCGGCGCCGGGCTCAGCGCCGACTCGCACCACATCGCCCAGCCCGACCCGTCCGGCGCGGGCGCGGTCAAGGCGATGCGCAATGCTCTCGTCGACGGTGGCCTCGAGGCCTCTGACGTCCGGCACCTCAACGCGCACGCGACGTCGACGCCGGTCGGAGACATCGCCGAGGCGGTGGCCATCCGGAGCGCTCTCGGCCGCGCCGCCGGCGGCGTCGCGGTCACGTCGACGAAGTCGATGACCGGCCACCTGCTCGGTGGGGCCGGCGCGATCGAGTCGATCGCAGTGATCCTGGCGCTCCACTACCGCACGGCCCCACCCACCATCAACGTCGACGACCTCGACGACGAGATCGGCCTCGACGTGGTGCGCGGCGAGCCGCGCCCGCTCGGCGACGGCGTGCTGGCCGCCCTGAACAACTCGTTCGGGTTCGGCGGGCACAACGTCGCCCTGGCCTTCCGGAGCGTGTGATGACGACCGTCACGACCCCGCCGGCCTCCCCGAAGGCGCCCAAGCCGCCCCGCGAGGAGGATCCGCGCAACCCCAACCACCGGCTGGCGGCCTTCTTCGACCCGGGATCGGTCCGGCTGGTCAGCCCCGACGACGGCAGCGGCATGCTCGCCGCGACCGGCACCGTCGACGGTGCCCGCGTCGTCGCGTTCTGCTCCGACGCCACGGTCATGGGCGGGGCGATGGGCGACGACGGCTGCCGGGTCGTGGTCGATGCGTATGAGCGTGCTCTCGCCGACGGCGTGCCCGTCGTCGGGCTTTGGCACTCCGGCGGCGCCCGCCTCGCGGAAGGCGTGCTCTCGCTGCACGCTGTAGGTCGGATATTCGCGATCATGACCCGCGCGTCGGGCCGGATCCCCCAGATCTCGGTGGTGCTCGGGCCGGCCGCCGGCGGCGCCGCCTATGGGCCGGCCCTCACCGACGTGGTCGTCCTGGGCCCCGAGGGTCGCGTGTTCGTCACCGGTCCCGACGTGGTGCGCTCGGTGACGGGCGAGGACGTCGACATGCTGCGACTCGGCGGCCCGGAGCCGCACGGGCGCCGCTCCGGCGTGGTCCACGTCGTGACGACCACCGAACGCGAGGCACTGGACGAGGCCCGCCGGCTCGCGGCTCTGCTCGGGGCCCAGGGCAGGCTCGTCGTCGACCGTGTCGAGGACCGCGACCTCGCCGCCCTTCTCCCCGAGTCGGCCAAGCGCGCCTACGACGTCCACCCGCTGATCGCCGACCTGCTCGACGCGGGATCGGCCCTGGAACTGCACCCCCGCTGGGCGCCGAACATCACCACGACGCTGGGCCGCCTCGGGGGGCGCACCGTCGGCGTTGTCGCCAACAACCCGCTCCGGCTCGGTGGCTGCCTCGACTCCACCTCAGCGGAGAAGGCGGCCCGCTTCGTGCGCATGTGCGACGCGTTCGGCGTTCCGCTCGTGGTCGTCGTCGACGTGCCCGGCTACCTGCCCGGCGTCGGGCAGGAGTGGGACGGCGTGGTCCGCCGCGGTGCCAAGCTGCTGCACGCCTTCGCCGAGGCCACCGTGCCGCGCGTCACGTTGGTGACTCGCAAGGCGTACGGCGGGGCATACATCGCCATGAACTCGCGATCCCTCGGAGCGACGAAGGTCCTCGCCTGGCCCACCGCAGAGGTGGCGGTCATGGGCGCCGTCGCCGCCGTCCGGATCCTGCATCGCCGCCGCCTCGCCGAAGTGGCTCCGGATCTGCGCGCCCAGGTCGAAGCCGAGCTGGCCGAGGAGCACGAGCGCATCGCCGGCGGGCTGGCCAAGGCCATGGAGATCGGCGTCGTCGACGAGCTTGTCGAGCCGGCCGCCACCCGCTCCGCCCTAGCTCGGGCTATTGCGGATGCTCCCGCCCGCCGCGGCCACCACGGCAACATCCCGCTCTGACCGCGGCCCGACGAAAGCGAAGCGTCCCGGCCGCTCGAGGGGCCGGGACGCTTCCCGTGGTGCGGCCGCTGACGTTCCCGGAACACCGGGCCGGGGAGTCACCGGTGCCGGAGCGGCCACGTATAGAGGTGTTATCCGCTCGTGACCATACCGTCGCCGAGCCGGGCGGGGAAGAGGGAACGTCTCGCATTTTGGAACTACTGGCAATGGCCATGGTCAGACGACCTGGTGGAGCCACCGGACCGGTGCACCCTCGCCCGCGAAGCGAAACGTTTCGAGCTCGTCGTCCCACGGACCGCCGACCAGCCGGCGGAGCTCGTCCTCGAGGTCGACCTCGCCGAGAGCGGCCTTGACTACCGCGGCCTTGATCCGGTCCTCGGGGATCATGATGTCGCCGTGCACGCCGGTGACGGCGTGGAAGACGCCGAGCTCTGGCGTGTAGGAGTAGCGCGCGCCCTCGTGGCCCGTGCTCGGTTCCTCGGTGACCTCGAAGCGCAGATGCATCCAGCCCCGCAGCGCAGAGGCCAGCTTGGCGCCGGTGCCGGGTTCACCCTGCCAGGACATTTCGCAGCGGTACGTGCCGGGTGCGGCCGGCTGGGGTGTCCAGTGCAGGTTGACGTGCACGCCCAGTGCGCCGGCCGCTGCCCACTCGATGTGCGGGCAGAGTGCCGACGTCGCGGCGTGGACGTAGAGAACGCCACGGGTCGTCACCGGATCCTCCTGCGGGTCGAGGGACGCCTTCCCCAGCGGCCTCGCGCCCGATTCGGACCGGTACGACGTGGATCATTGTGCACGACCGCGACCGGCCGGCGCCAGCAGTCGCAGCGCGTGTCGCATTCTGACCGCAGGTGGGACCCGCTACTCGAACCGGGTCTCGACGTCGTCGGCTCCCTGGTGGCGGGCAACGGCGTGGGCGTCGTCGCCCACCGCGCGCCGCTGTGCGGCCGTGAGCTCATCGAAGGGGTGAATGGTCAGCGTGAGCCGATTGCTTCTCGTCTTCTGCCGCCACACGCCGGCAATGTCGCCCCGGACGAGCAGCACGCCCGGGTTGGCCGTCGCCCTCCATACCGCACGGCGGCCGGCCGGGTCGGGCACCAGCAGTTCGCGGTCGCCCAGCGCGGTCACCGGATCGTACGGCCCGAGCAGCCGCACGGCGGGCGGGTCGGCGGACGATCCCAGGTCGCCGAGGTCGCCCGAGTGCATCCAGCCGGCCCGTCGCCCAACCGTCACGGCGACGAGATCGTCCTGTACCAGCGTCCACCACTGCCGTGCTCCGGCCGGCGACAGTCCCAGCCAGGTCGCCAGGTGCGCCTGCGTGACCGGACCGGCCAGCCGCAGATAACGCCGCGCGATCTCGGCGCGGCTACCGTCACGCGCGGGACGCCGGCCCATCGTCCCTCTGACGAAACGGAACAGCGTCGGCGACTCGACCTCGATTGTCAGCCCCGCCTGCAGGGTGGCGAATCGGAACAGCGCGTCGTGCACGTGGTAGACGCCGCACCCGTTGCACCACGGCGTGATCCGCCCGTCCACCAGCGGTGTCACCGCGCTGCTGAGCTCCCCCTTGGTGCGCGCCATGCCGTCGGCCATGACCTCGCTCATGGCGACGGCGACGTCGTCGGTGGCCCTGCCGAGCGATATCCCGTCGGCGGCGAGCTCCTGCCCGAACGGGCCGAAGCTCTGCACGGACATGTCCGTGCCGTCGTCGGGACGTACCGCCGCGGCGAAGCGGCCCAGGTCGCCGGTGCGGTGCAGGAGCATGGCACCACGGACCGAGTGGACCAGGGCAGTGGATCTCGACGGAACCTCGCGGCCGCGGAGCGCGAGGGCGAGCAACGCACTACGACCCGGTGGGTTGTCCTGGATGCCGGCGCCGAGAATCCCGGGTAGACCACGACGGCCGCCGTCGAGTTCCTGGACGGCGGCGCGGTAGGCCAGCACCTGGTCGCGGGTCAGCCGAACGCCCGAGGACGCCGCCATCGGCTCAGTCCTGCCGAACGCCGTCGACCACGACGTCGACCTTCCTGCTCTCGAAGCTGACCAGCCCCGCGATGCGGGTGCACTCGGGCAACGGGAAGGGGTAGGACCAGGCGACGTCGTCGATCCCGTGACCGTCAAGGCGCAGCGACCAGTACCTCGTCCGCCCCTTGTGCGGGCAGTGCGTAACGGTGGAGGACTGCTCGAGCAGGTCCATCCGGACGTCGACCTTCGGCAGGTAGAACCGCGGTGGCAGGCCGGTCTCGAACAGGACGTGAGCACTGGTCGACTCGGCGAGTTGTGCGCCGCCGGTCTCGACGCGGACGTGCCGGCTAGTAGGCAGGATGTCGACCCGCCGATACGGGCTGCGGGCGTGGGTGAAGACCTCCTCGTCCTCCTCGAACCAGGCATCCATGGCATCCCACCGCAGCCGGACCAGCCCGTGCAGTTCGGCGATCGGGGAGTCGTCGTAGGTCGACGCGGCGTTGACGACCTCGCGCCCACCCAGGGCCACGGTCCACAAGACGCCGTCCCCGCGCTGCCGCGAGAGCTTGCGGTGACCCGTCGGCTCGAGCTTGGCCCGGACGTCCTCCCGCGGCACGTAGTACTGCGGGTAGTACGACACCTCCCAGACCAGGCGGGCGCCGACAGTGTCGAGCACCACCTCGCCGCCGAGGTGCGCCCGCAGCCGCTTGGCGCACGGCTCGATCCGCACGTCGGGGTCCCGATCCGTACCCGCCATGCCGGTGTGCCTCCTCGTGCTCGCTACGGTGCGTGTCCTACGACGACCGTACGTCTCCCAACCCGCGCCCGAGGAGCCCGAACCGATGCAGTCGGTCGACAACCCGTTCTTCGCACCGAGCGACCTGCCTTACGCGCTTCCGCCGTTCGACCGGATCAGCGAGGAGCACTACGTGCCCGCGTTCCGGCGGGGCATGGCCGACCAGCGGGCCGAGGTGGCAGCGATCGCAGCCGAGCCGGAACCGCCGACTTTCGAGAACACCCTGGTGGCGCTGGAGCGCACGGGCCGGTTGCTGGAGCGTGTATCCGCCGTGTTCTTCAACCAGGCGTCGTCGGACACGAACCCGGTGGTCGAACAGGTGCAGGAGGAGATGGCGCCGGAGCTCGCCGCGCACAGCGACGCGATCCACCTCGACCCGGCGTTGTTCGCCCGCATCGACGAGCTCCATCGAAACCGCGACGGGCTCGGGCTCGACCCGGAGTCGCTGTGGCTGCTCGAGCGCTACCACACCGATTTCGTCCGGGCCGGCGCGCGGCTCGAACCGACCGACCAGGACCGCCTCCGTGCACTCAACGAGGAGCTCTCCACGCTGGGCACCAGCTTCCAACAGCAGTTGCTCGCCGACACCAACGCCTCGGCGGTCGTCGTCGAGGACGTCCACGAGCTCGACGGAATGTCCGAGGACGCCATCGCTGCTGCCGCCGAGAACGCTCGCGTCCGCGGCCTGGACGGCTCGTACGTGCTGAGCCTGGCGCTACCGACCGATCAGCCGGCGCTCGCGTCCTTGAGCGACCGGGCCCTACGCGAGCGCCTGTTCCGCGCCTCGGTCTACCGCGGTCGGAACGGCAACATCCACGACACGTCCGCGCTGGCCCTGCGGATGGCGACGCTGCGCGCCGAACGAGCCCGGCTGCTCGGATTCGCCGACCACGCCGCCTACGTCGTGGCGGACGAGACCGCCCGCACCACCGATGCCGTCACGTCGATGCTCGCGGAGCTCGCTCCTGCCGCGGTGGCCAACGCCCGCACCGAGGCCGGCGACCTGCAGACGGTCATGGGGGACGGCGTCACCCTGCGCGCCTGGGACTGGGCCTACTGCTCCGAGCGGGTCCGGAAGGCACGCTACGACATCGATGCCGCCCGGATCCGTCCCTACCTCGAACTCGAACGCGTGCTGCGTGACGGCGTGTACGTCGCAGCCGGCTCGCTCTACGGCCTGCGCTTCGCCGAACGCCATGACCTGCCGCGCTACCACCCCGACGTCCGCGTGTTCGAGGTGTCGGAGGAGGACGGATCGCCCCTCGGGCTCTACCTCGCCGACTTCTACGCCCGCGAGTCCAAGCGCGGAGGCGCCTGGATGAACAGCTTCGTCGACCAGTCGGAGCTGCTCGGCACCCGTCCGGTCGTCGTCAACACCTTCAACATCGCACGGCCCGCGGACGGCGAGCCCACGCTGCTCACCGTGGACGAGGTCCGGACCATGTTCCACGAGTTCGGCCATGCCCTGCACGGGCTGTTCTCCTCGGTGCGATACCCCCGGTTCTCCGGCACCAACGTGCCCAGCGACTTCGTCGAGTACCCCTCGCAGGTCAACGAGATGTGGGCGATGTGGCCCGAGGTGATCGCGCGGTACGCGGTTCACCACCGCACCGGCGAGCCCATGCCGCAGGAGCTCGTCGACCGGATTCTGGCCGCCCGGCGGTTCAACCAGGGGTTCGCCACGACGGAGTACCTGGCGGCGGCGCTGCTCGACCAGGCGTGGCATCAGCTGAGGGCCGGCGACGAGCCCGTCGACGTCGATACGTTCGAGGCAGCGGCCCTGGAGAAGGCCGGCGTCGCTGTGGACACCGTCCCCCCGCGTTACCGGAGCACCTACTTCGCACACATCTTCGCCGGCGGTTACAGCGCGGGCTACTACTCCTACATCTGGAGCGAGGTCCTCGACGCCGACACCGTGGAGTGGTTCGTCGAGAACGGCGGCCTGCGCCGCGAGAACGGTGACCACTTCCGACGCGAGCTGCTCTCGAAGGGCGGCAGTGTCGATCCGATGACGGCGTTCCGCACATTTCGCGGCCGCGACCCGCGCATCGAGCCCCTGCTGGAGCGCCGGGGGCTGGCCCGGTCCGGGGCATCACGCCCGTAAACTTCCCCGCCGCCTCGGACGGGCGCGCCTGGAGGACGGGAAATTGCCGTGGCCTGCGCGACGTTGACATAACTGTCAACGCCAATGCCACGCATCGAAGGAGGCCAATGGCGAGAGACACCAGCACCCGTAACGTCAGGCGGCGTATCTCCGACAGCGAGGAACCCGACCTGGTGGGGCAGTACCTTGCCCAGATCGGCTCGACTCCGCTGCTCAGCGCCACCGAAGAGGTCGAGCTGGCCAAGCGGATCGAGGCCGGCGTCTACGCGGCCGAACTGTTGCGCGCTGCCGACGCCGGCGAGTCGACGGTCGACACCGACCGGCGACGCGATCTCGAGGCGGTCGCGCACGACGGTGAGGCCGCCCGCGACCACATGATCCGCGCGAACCTCAGATTGGTCGTGTCGGCGGCCCGCAAGCATTCGCGTCGGGGTTTGCCATTCCTGGACGTGGTCCAGGAGGGCAACCTGGGCCTGATCCGCGCGGTCGAGAAGTTCGACTACGCCAAGGGCTTCAAGTTCTCCACCTACGCGATGTGGTGGATCCGACAGGCGATCGAGCGCGGCCTGGCCGAGCAGAGCCGTACTGTGCGGCTGCCCGCCCACGTTTCCGAGGTCGTCTCCAAGCTGGGCCGCATCGACCGTGACCTGCAGCGCATGCTCGGCCGTGACCCGACCGTCGAGGAGGTCGCGGACGAGGCCGGCCTGCCAGTGGAGCGCGTCGTCGAGTTGCGCCGGGTCTCCCGCGACGCGGTCAGCCTGGACACGCCGATCGGCGACGACGGCGAGACCAGCCTCGGCGAGCTGATCGAGGACGACGACTCCGTCTCGGCCGCCGACATCGCCGAGCACCACGCGCTACTCGACGAGCTCGAGAGCCTGCTGGCCACCCTGCCGCCGCGCGAGGCCACCATCATCAGCCTGCGCTTCGGTCTGCGCGACGGCCGCCAACACACCCTGCAGGAGGTCGCCGAACAGGTCGGCCTCACCCGCGAGCGGGTACGCCAGCTCGAGAAGCACGCCCTCGCCAAGCTGCGTGACCCGCAGCGGAGCGAGCCTCTGCTCGCCTGGGCCAGCTAAGCCCATCACGGCAGCAGACGTCACACCGCGATCACGTCGAGCATGCGCGCAAGGCCGCCGAAGTCCCGCGGATTGCGGGTCAGCAGCGGCACGGAATGCGCGACGGCGGTCGCCGCTATCTGAAGGTCGAGCCGACGGGGGCGTCGATTGCGTCCAGAAGCTCGGACGAGTCCCGCCAGGGGTCCGTAGACCTTGGCCGCGGCGATGTCGAACGGCCAGATCTCGAACGCTTCGAGCACGGCGTGGTACCGCTCTGAACGCGAGTGACGAGCTACCGGATCATCCGTGTTGAGGCCGTACCCCAGCTCGGCGAAGCTGACCGCGCTGACCGCATGGTCCGCTGACGCGAGAGCACCCAGCTCGAGCCGCTCGAGGTCGATGACGACCGACGTGTCCAGGAGAACGCGTTCCGGCGTCGTCACCCATGGTCGCCGCCGCTCGGTGTCGTCGTCGCGCCGGCGCCCATGCGTCGACATCATCGATGTCGTCGCTGCCGAAGAACGCGTCGGCGGCGGCGCGGTCGACGTACCAGCGATCCCGATCGGGCGGCGGGAGCTGACGAAACTCGACCTGAAGCTCACCGAGGGACTTGCGCGGGCAGCCTTCGCTTCCAGTTCGGTGCGGGACGATATCGGCGATGGCCTTGCCGTAACGCGTCACCGTGAAGCTCTCACCCGCCTCGACCCTGCGCATGATCTCCGCATGGCGTCCTTGCCTAACGCCCAAGGAAGGTGATCTCAATGGCACGGAGCAGGGGTGGCGGGAATCGGCGACCAACGAACTGGGCCCGCAACATCACGTTCGGCGCCGATCGCATCGAGACCCCGACGTCTCTCGAGCAGCTCCAGGAGCTCGTCTCCCGCTGCGACCGGGTGCGCGCCCTGGGCAGCGGCCACTCGTTCAGCGACATCGCGGACACACCCGGCGTACTGGTGTCGTTGGCGGGACTACCGCAGCGCGTCGAAATCGATGCCGAGCAGTCGACGGCAACGGTAAGTGCCGGCATCCGCTACACCGAGCTGTGCCAGCGTCTCCATGCGAACGGATATGCGCTTCACAACCTCGGTTCGCTGCCGCACATCTCCGTCGCCGGCTCGTGCGCTACGGCGACGCACGGCTCTGGCGACAGCAACGGCAACCTCGCCACTGCAGTGTCGGCTATCGAGATGGTCACTGCCGACGGCTCGCTCGTGACCCTCAGCCGAACGGCCGACGGCGACCTGTTCGACGGTGTCGTCGTCGGGCTCGGGTCGCTGGGCATCGTCACCAGCCTGACCCTCGACGCGCAGCCCGCGTTCGACGTCCGGCAGTGCGTCTACGAGCGGCTCTCGTTCGACGCTCTGCTCGAGTGCACCGACGATATCTTCGCCGGCGGGTACAGCGTGAGCGTGTTCACCGACTGGCGGAGCTACCAGGTCAACCAGGTCTGGGTGAAACGCCGGACAGACGATCCGCGAGACCCGGCGGCGACGTTCCTCGGAGCGACGCCGGCCGACGCAGCCCGACACCCGGTGCCCGGCATGCCGGCCGACAGCTGCACTGAACAGTTGGGCGTGCCCGGACCGTGGTACGAGCGGCTGCCGCACTTCCGGCCGGACTTCACTCCCAGCAGCGGGCGTGAGCTGCAGTCCGAGTATCTGGTGCCGCGCCGGCACGCCGTCGATGCCCTGGACGCGATGCGCCGCATCGGCCACCGGGTGGCACCGGTGCTGCAGATCTCGGAACTGCGGACGGTTGCGTCGGACCGGCTGTGGATGAGCCCCAGCTACCGTCGCGACGTCCTGGGAATCCACTTCACATGGGTCGACGACATGGACGTGGTGCTGCCTGTCATCGGTCTGGTCGAGGAGGCGCTCGCCCCGTTCGACCCGGCTCCCCACTGGGGAAAGTTGTCGACGATACCGGCCGACGTCGTGCGCACGCTCTACGTACGGCTCGGGGACTTCCAGGATCTCGTCCGCAGGCACGATCCCGACAGGAAGTTCCGTAACGCCTTCGTCGCCCGCTACTTCCTCGAGGACCCGTGAGCCGATGCCACTAGGGCACTCTCACTGCCCGGGCGTGCGGCCGCCGTCCAGGCGTTCCAGGTGGTAACAGCTCGCGGAGATCGGCGGTGTGCGGGTGGTCGTGGCCATGGATCCGCTCGGCGTCAGCGATCAGGTCCGCAAGCAGCGTCTGGCACCTGGGACGTGGCCCGAGCCTTTCGGGCCCGGGCTGGAGTCCCGACGGTGATCGCGTTGTTCTCCCGGGGAGAGGCCGGGCTCGCATTGCTCGCCCTGTTCTTCCCGCCTGCCGATGTTTCCCATGCGTTCTATCTCAATCCCATTCTCGGCCTACTCGGGCTGGGCACAATCGCGCTGCTATTCCTGGATGCGACGGCGGGAGCGACAGAACGGTTGGCATTGGCGGCGGTCAGGCCGGGAGGGCCGCGCTGACCAGTCGAGGGGCCTGATCAGCGTGGCCCTATCGGCGAACCGCGCGACCGCGCCACAGAACTGGTCGCCCGCCCCGTGATCGGGCGCCCGCCCCGTGATCGTCTCTGTGAGCAGGTCAGAACGGCGGGGGTTCGGCCTCAGCCAGCGGCAGGCCAACCCGCCCAGGCGGTTCGCGGTCAGCCGGCGATGGTAACCCGACCGGGCCGACGGGTTCGGGCTCGACGGTGTAGACGTGGCCGGTGGGGCTGACCCACTCGAACCGGCCGGGAGCGGGCTGCCTGACCCGCCACCGGCTGTTGTGCTTGCCGATGTGATGGGCCTTACAGAATGCCCCCGAGATCCCCGGCCGAGGTGGCTCCGAACGGGTAGCGCAGCGTGTGGTCGAGCTCGCAGGCCCCCGCTGGGCGGTCGCAGGTCGGCCAGCGACACGTCCGGTCGCGGGCGACGACATGGTCGACGAGCTCCGGCGGCGGCTCGTATCGGGTGCGGCCGTAGTCGAGCACCGCACCGGAGGCTGGATCGGTGAGCAGCCGCCGCCAGGTGCCCTCGGCGGCGAGCCGGCGAGGGCACCGAGGCCGGCACCGGCCCGTAGCCGGCCAGCTCCCCCGGAAGCTGGTCGAGGCCGAGCAGGGTGCTGGCCGCGACGGTGACCTGCACCGCCACGGGCGGCGGTGCCGGCGGTCCAACCGCTGCCCCTGGCCGCAGGTGCAGCCACCCAGCCGGCCGGTGGACAGCGCGATCCAGCCCATCTGGGCCAGCGCATCGGCGCGCCGTTGTGCCTTGCTGCGCCCGTCGCCGGGGTCTGCCGCTTCATCGCCGCCGCCGCGGCCTCGACCGCGGCCTCCACCGCCGCGGCGTCCTCCGCCGGCAGGTACGCCTCCAACCACGCCATCCCATCCGCAGTCGGCGTAAACCTCACCTCGCGCCGCGACGCGGCCTCCTGTGACCGCTGCTCCATGGTGCTCGGAACACACCGGTGCAAGGCCCGCCTGAGCGCCTGGCGCAGCCGAGGAACGGTCAACTGCTCGGCCCTACCGCAGACCTCGGCCTCGACCAGGCGAGCAACCTCCGGTTCGTGTCGGCGCAGTTCGTCGGAAATGACCTCCGCGCGCCTGATGTCGATCCGTCCCTCGGCCAACGCGGCGTACGTAGCCGGCAGCGTCTGGACCAGGCACATCGAGCGCGACACCAGTGCCTCCCCCGCCGCCGGGGTCAGCCGCAGCCGCGCCGCCACCTCCATC
Organism: Jiangellaceae bacterium; assembly: GCA_035316885.1. GTDB lineage: Bacteria > Actinomycetota > Actinomycetes > Jiangellales > Jiangellaceae > DASRTE01. The sequence continues at coordinate 31,358 of DATHII010000063.1, forward strand.
GCCGTCACCCGCTGTCGCGACATCGACTCGATCTCCCGCCCGCCCTCGACCGGGCGCATCTCCACCCGCCGAGCCAACTCCGCGATCGCCTTCGCCTGCCCAGCAGCCGCCCACGAGGCGATCCGCTGCCACCCGGCCACCGACTCCACCACCTCGTAGGCACCCAGCGCCGACAGATCCGCAGCGTCGAGCACCTCGGCCAGCGCCGGTCCTGGTGGCATGTCGTCCAGCCCGGGAACAGTCGAGGGCACCGACACCGCCGGCTCCACCGGACCGTCCGAACCAGGCATTCCCGTCGGCGGCGGGGTCACAAGGCCTTCGAACAGGTCGACCGGGTCGACACCGGGCTCTGGGCCGAACAGCGCGAACTCGGCCGGATCGAGCAGCTCGTACCCGGCGTCCAGCCCCTCCACCAGCGCCGCCAACCGCACCGGATCGACCGCACCCGGCGCCAACGGCTCCACGAAGCCGTAGTCGACTTCGGAACCGCCGGTCTTCCGGGATTCGAACATGCGTTCGAGCATGACCGGTGCCACCGACACTGATGAGAGACCTGCGCAGCACCCGTGGGGCTGCCGCCGGACGGTCAGGTCTGGGTGGGGAAGCCGAGGTCGACGCCGCCATGCGACGGGTCGAGCCAGCGGGCTGTGACGACCTTGCCGCGGGTGTAGAAGTGGACGCCCTCGGTGCCGTGGGCATGGGTGTCGCCGAACAGGCTGTTCTTCCAGCCGCCGAAGGAGTAGTACGCCATGGGCACCGGGATCGGTACGTTGATGCCGATCATCCCGATCTGTGCCTCGTTCTGGAAGCGCCGGGCGGCGCCTCCGTCGTTGGTGAAGATGGCCGTGCCGTTGCCGTACGGGTTCGCGTTGACCAGGTCCAGCGCAGCGTCGTACGAAGGCACCCGCACGACGGACAGGACCGGCCCGAAGATCTCGTCGGTGTAGACCGACATCGCCGGGTCGACATGGTCGAACAGGGTCGGTCCGAGCCAGAACCCCTCGGCCGCACCGTCGGGCTCGACAGCCCGCCCGTCCACGACGAGGGAGGCGCCGGCCGAGACTCCAGCCGACAGGTACGACACGACCCGGTCCCGGTGCGCAGCGGTCACCAGCGGGCCCATGTCGCAGCCCCGCCGTCCGTCACCAGTGCGTAGTCCCGCCATGCGCTTCGAGATGCGCGCGACCAGGTCGTCGCCCACCGGATCGACGGCGACCACGGCCGAGATCGCCATGCACCGCTCGCCCGCCGACCCGAACCCGGCGTTGACGGCCGCGTCGGCCGCGAGGTCGAGGTCGGCGTCGGGCAGCACGACCATGTGGTTCTTCGCCCCACCGAGCGCCTGCACGCGCTTGCCGTTCGACGTGCCGGTCTCATAGACGTGGCGCGCTACCGGCGTCGAGCCGACGAACGAAACGGCGGCCACGTCCGGGTGCGACAGCAGGCGGTCCACCGCGACCTTGTCGCCGTGGACGACGTTGAACACTCCCCCGGGAAGCCCGGCCTGTGCCCACAGGTCGGCCATGCGCACCGCGGCCGACGGATCCTTTTCCGACGGCTTGAGTACGACTGTGTTCCCGCACGCGATCGCGATCGGGAAGAACCACATCGGCACCATGACCGGGAAGTTGAAGGGTGAGATGACGCCGACGACTCCCAGCGGCTGGCGCAGCGAGTACGAGTCGACCCGGGTGGACACGTTCTCCGAGAACCCACCCTTGAGCAGGTGCGGCACCCCGCAGGCAAACTCGACCACCTCGAGGCCCCGCTGGACCTCACCGGCCGCGTCGGCCAGCACCTTGCCGTGCTCGGCGGTGATCAGCTCCGCCAGCTCGCCGCTGCGTGCGGCCACCAGCTCGCGGAACGCGAACAGCACCTTGGACCGCTGCGACAGCGACGACGAGCGCCACCCGTCGAACGCCCGCGCGGCCGCCGACACCGCGTCGTCGACCACACCGGGAGATGCGAAGTCGACCTCGGCGGAAACCACGCCCAATGCCGGGTCGTACACCTCACCTACGCGGTCGCCCGACCCGGCGAACGGCTTGCCGTCGATCCAGTGCGTGATCCGGCGCATCGGCGTCACCCCGTGGTCAGTGTCAGTTCGAAGTTGTATCGGGACGCACGATAGAGATGCGACCCGTACTCGACGGCCCGGCCGGTGTCGTCGTAGGTAGTGCGGGACATGGTCAGCAACGGTGCGCCAGCCTTCTCGTTCAGCAGCCGCGCCTCTGCCGGCCTGGCCGCGCGCCCACCGATCGTCTGCGTCGCGATCTTCAGGGCCACCCCGGCGCTACGGAGCAGGTCGTACAACCCACGCGACCGGAGGCTCTCGGCATCCAGCGCAACCAGGGCGACGGGAACATCGTTGTGCATGATCACCAATGGCTCGTTGCCGGTGAGGCGCAGCCGCTCGATCGCGTAGACCTCGGCACCGGACGCGAGGCCCAGCGCGTCGGCGACGGCCTCGGACGGCTGCTCGACGGCAAAGGAAAGCACCTCGGTCCGCGGCTCACGACCGGCGGCCCGCAGGTCGTCGTAGAGGCTCGACAGCTCGACCGGACGCCGCACCTTGGGCTGAACCACCTGGGTGCCGACGCCGCGGCGGCGGACCAGCAACCCGCGGTCGACGAGGTACTCGATGGCCCGCCGCATCGTCGGCCGGGACAGCCCCAGCCGCTCGGCCAGCAGGATCTCGTTGTCCAAACGCGTGCCGGCCGGATAGGCACCGGACTCGATGAGCTGCTCCAGGTGCTGCGCCACCTGGAAGTACAGCGGCACTGGGCTGGCTCGGTCGAGGACCAGCGACGGTGTCCCCTGGCTCACCCGGCACCTCCTGTTCGGGCCTGCGCTCGTAGTCAGCTTCACCAGGCTTCTGGACCGTTCACCAGGTTCCGGAGCCTGGTGAACCATCCACCAGGGTGGTGAACGTGATCAACGACACGAGCAGACGTCAGTATGTTAAGACATATTCCATGACGGGAGGAGGTCGTGTGACGGCCACGCCGTTCGAGGTGCTGACCATGGGGCGCGTGGGCGTCGACGTCTACCCGGAGCAAGTCGGCGTCGGCCTCGAGGAGGTCGAGACCTTCCGCTCCTACCTCGGTGGCAGCCCGACCAACGTCGCGGTCGCCGCCGCCCGGTACGGTCGGCGCTCCGCGACGATCACCAAGGTGGGTGCGGATCCGTTCGGCCGGCTGGTCCGGCACGCGTTCGCCCGCTACGGCCTGGACGACCGGTACCTCTCCGAAGTGCCGGGCCTGCAGACACCGGTGACCTTCTGCGAGATGTTCCCGCCCGACCGGTTCCCGATCTACTTCTACCGGTCGGGCGCTCCAGATCTGACGATCGCGCCCGAGGAGCTCGACCTCGACGCCATCGGGGCGGCGGACGTCTTCTGGGCGACGGTCACCGGCCTGTCGGTCGAGCCGAGCAGGTCCGCGACGCTGGCCGCGCTGCGGGCCCGCGACGGGAACGGGCGGACGATCCTCGACCTGGACTACCGGCCGACCCTCTGGTCGTCTGTGCAGGAGGCCCGGCACCATGCTCGCGAGGCGATGACTCACGCTGACGTCGTGGTGGGGAATATCGACGAGTTCGACATGGCCCTCGGCGCACGCGACGCCAAGGCCGCCGCGCAGGCGGCGCTGGACGCAGGTGTGCGCCTTGTCGTCGTCAAGCGCGGACCCGAGGGCGTGCTCGCGCTGGATGCCGACGGCATCGTCGACGTTCCCGTGGTCCGGGTCGACGTCGTCAACGGGCTCGGCGCCGGCGACGCGTTCGGCGGCGCGCTATGCCACGGTCTGCTGGCCGGCTGGCCGCTGGAACGGACCATGCGCTTCGCCAACGCCGCCGGTGCAATCGTGGCGACCCAGATCGCCTGCTCGGAAGCCATGCCGACCTCTGCCGAGGTCGAGCGCTTGCTCGCGGAGGCGACCGGTGGACGGTGAGCTGCTGGGCCGGATCGCCGAGACCAGGGTGCACCGCCCGGAGGCGATTGCCGAGGCGGCCGGCCGGCGCAAGCGCCGCACCCACCTGGTCGGGCCGGCTGGGCGACTGTTCGTCGTCGCTGCCGATCACACCGCCCGCGGCATCCTCGCCGCAGGAACCGACCGGGACGCCATGCGCGACCGGGCCACGCTGCTCGAACGGCTCTGCATCGCCCTCTCGCGGCCTGGCGTGGACGGCGTCCTCGGCACGGCCGACATCGTCGAGGACCTGCTCCTGCTCGGCGCCCTCGAGGACAAGGTCGTCATCGGCTCGATGAACCGCGGTGGGCTCGGCGGCACGGTCTTCGAGATCGACGACCGCTTCACCGGCTACGACGCCGCGGGCATCGCCTCCATGGGCTTCGACGGCGGCAAGATGCTCTTCCGGATCGATCCCGAAGACCCCGCGACAGTCGCAACCATGGCAGCCTGCGCGCACGCCGTCGACGAACTGGCGGAGCGACACCTGATGGCGATGGTCGAGCCGTTCGTCTCCCACCGCTTCGACGGCGGGGTCCGCAACGATCTCAGCGCCGATGCCGTCAGTCGTGGGGTCACGGTCGCATCGGGCCTGGGGCGGACGTCGGCATACACCTGGCTCAAGCTGCCCGTGGTCGAGGACATGCACCGAGTGCTCGCCGCATCCACCCTGCCCGCCCTGCTTCTCGGTGGCGAGGTGCCGGAGGACCCGGACACGACGTACGCGGCCTGGCAGGAGGCTTTGCGCCACCCCACCGCCCGTGGACTGGTCATCGGCCGAGCCGTGCTCTACCCGACCGACGGCGACGTCGAGTCGGCCGTCGACACTGTCGTCGGGCTGCTGTGACGACGTCGCGCTGGCACCTGCCCGCGGGCAGCGCCGTGGGAGGGCCGTTCCGCGTCCAGGTCACCCCCGAGGCCGCCGGCTGGAACCATGCCAGCCTGCGCGTCCTCGACCTGCCGGCGGGGTCCGAGCACGCCGTCGAGACCGCTGGCGACGAGATGCTGGTGCTGCCGCTCGCCGGCGCGGGGAGCGTCACCTGCGACGGTGCCACGTTCGAGCTGGCCGGCCGGGCCGGCGTCTTCGCCGGCGTCAGCGACTTCGTCTACCTGCCGCGCGACGCCCACGCCGTGGTGGCGACCGAGGACGGCGGACGGTTCGCGCTGCCAGGGGCTCCTTGCGGATCTCGCCTCGAGACACGCTACGGCCCTGCCACCGGCGTCGGGATCGAACTGCGCGGCGCCGGAGCGTGCAGCCGCCAGGTCAACGACATCTGCATGCCGTCCACGTTCGCCGCCGAACGGCTCCTGGTCTGCGAGGTCCTCACCCCGGAAGGCAACTGGTCGTCGTACCCGCCGCACAAACACGACGACGCCCGCGCCGGCGAATCCGTCCTGGAGGAGATCTACTACTTCGAGATCGCGACAGGCCCCGCCGGCAGTCCGGGTGTCGGATTCCACCGCGTGTACGGCCCGGGGATCGACGTGATCGCCGAGGTGCGCGACGGGGACGTCGTGCTAGTCCCCCACGGGTGGCACGGCCCGTCGATCGCCGTCCCCGGGTACGACATGTACTACCTCAACGTCATGGCGGGGCCCGGACCCCAGCGGGCCTGGGAGATCAGCACCGACCCGGACCACGCATGGATCCGTGACACGTGGGCATCGCTGTCGGTGGACCCGCGCCTGCCGATGACAGGAGGATCGCCGTGAGGCTGACGGTCGCGCAGGCGCTGGTCCGCTTCCTCATCGCGCAGTGGACTGAGCGCGACGGAGTGCAGCAGCGGCTGATCGCGGGGTGCCTGGGCATCTTCGGACACGGCAACGTCGCCGGCGTGGGCGAGGCCCTGCTCTCGGCCGGCGACGACCTGCGCTACTACCAGGCCCGCAACGAGCAGGCCATGGTGCACCTCGCGTCGGGGTACGCGCGCATGTCGGACCGGCTGTCGACGATGGCCTGCACGACGTCGATCGGCCCGGGCGCCACCAACCTGGTGACGGGGGCCGCGCTGGCGACTGTGAACCGGCTGCCCGTGCTGCTGCTGCCGGGCGACGTCTTCGCCACCCGCGTGTCCAACCCGGTGCTCCAGGAGTTGGAGGACCCGCGGTCGTACGACGTGTCGGTCAACGACGCCCTGCGCCCGGTGTCGCGCTACTGGGACCGGATCTACCGGCCCGAGCAGTTGCCACCGGCGCTGCTGGCGGCCATGCGGGTGATGACCGATCCCTCCGAGACCGGCGCCGTCACGCTTGCTCTCCCCCAGGACGTGCAGGCGGAGGCGTACGACTGGCCCGACGAGCTGTTCGAGCGGCGGGTCTGGCACGTCCCGCGGGCGGCGCCAGAGCCGGCGGCGCTGGACCGTGCCGTCGCAATGGTTCGGTCGGCGCGCCGTCCACTGATCGTGGCCGGCGGCGGTGTCATCTACTCGCGGGCCGGCGACGCTTTGCGCGCGTTCGTCGAGGCGACGGGTGTGCCGGTGGCCGAGACTCAGGCGGGCAAGGGTGCGCTGCCGTACGACCACCCGCAGGCGGTGGGCGCCGTCGGGGTCTCTGGCACGACCGCCGCGAACACGCTCGCCCGGCGCGCCGATGTCGTTGTCGGGATCGGCACCCGCTACAGCGACTTCACCACGGCCTCGCGGACGCTCTTTGCCCATCCGGACGTGCGGTTCGTCAACCTCAACGTGGCCGCGCCCGACGCCGTGAAGCTGGGCGGCGTCGCTCTGGTGGCCGACGCCCGGGAGGGTCTGAGCGCCCT
>DATHII010000064.1:0-8165 GCA_035316885.1 Jiangellaceae bacterium
GCCTCCTCCTACGACGCCATGGGGGTCGTGCTCCAGGCGATCGAGCAGGTCGGCGCGGCGGACCGCGCCGCGGTCGTGGAAGCCGCATTCGGGACGCGCGACTTCGAGGGCCTGCAGGGACGCTTCAGCTTCGACGTGAACGGCGACGCCGACCTGCGACGCGGCACGCGCCTGACCGTGCGTGGCGGGCGTTTCCAGCCACTGCGGGTGCTGGAGATCGAGGGCTAGTCCCGCGGCCGACCGCGCGCAGCGCAGCCGGCCGTGTCGTCATCCCACGAGGCTGAACCGTTGAACGTGTTGCACCCGGCTGACGCGGAGACCCTGTCCGACTCGAAGGACAGGGTGACCGACGTCTCCTCGACCAGGTCGTGACGCGGACCTCGGTCGACACGAACGAGCGGTCGGCAAGGTCAACCGGCTCGCCGTCCTTGAGTCCGGCGGTGGATGTGCGCGTGGCCCCTTCCTCGTCGCACCCGGCCAGGGTGAGAGCGAGCAAGACCGCCGACATCCTCTCCGCATCTCCCGAACGTGGCCTGATGCTGCTGATCGCCCTGGCAAACGTAGGTGTATCGGAGACCGACCTAGTCGGTGGCTGCGCGACCGTACCGGTTGCTCAGCTCGAGCCGTTCAGCGAGTAGCTCGGCCAGGTAGCGGTAGAGACCGGCGGCGACGTCGGGTGTCGACACCTGTAGCTCGGCCATCGCGCGGTGGTCGAGCCGAAAGACCCGGCTGTCCCGCTCCGCGACCACCGAGGCAGAGCGGGGCGATCCCAGCAGGAAGGCCATGTCGCCCACCACGGTCCCCGGCCGGTAGGAGCGCAGGCGCAACATCCGCTCGCCGCCGAGCGCGAGGTTGCTCGTGAGCTCGCCGGTCGCCAGGAAGTACAGCTCCCGGGCTGACTCGCCCTGCCTCATGACCAGCGTGCCCTGGGAGTACTCCTCCGCCTGCAGGTGGCGTCGCAAGACGCTCAAGCCGCCGCTGGGAAGCAACTCGGCCAGCCGTGCCCACAGCTGGTCCTCCGAGCCTGACGCAGGCTGGCTGACGTCGGCCAGGATCTGTTCCTCACACCACTCGATGCCGTGGTCGAGATCTGACGCAAGCCTGATATGGGTCCGATCGAGCAGACCACGGACTTCGACGAGGTGCCGCACAGACGGTGCGACGCTGGCGAGTACGAGGGCGGCGTCATGCTCTTCCGCGACTTTGCCGGCCTTCTCGATCGCACCGACCGCCGAGGGATCCATTCCGGTGACTCGTCGGAGTTCGACCACGACGTAGCGGACACGGTGTGCATGAGAGTCCTCGAACAGGGCTCTCAGGCGGCCGAGCAACGATGTCGCAGTGCCGAAGAACAAGAATCCGTGCAGCCAGATGACGGCGATCTCTTCGCCTCGCTCGTGCAGCACGGCGCGGTCGGCAGCCGAGCGCTCTACCCGGCTCGGCAGGTCCCGGGCCGACAGCCGCAGCGTCACGACGTCGATGCGGCTGTAGCGCACGACGAAGAGCACGACAGCGGCGACGAGGCCGACGGCGAATGCCGCGAGGAACCCGTTGGTGGCGACGACGGCCACGATGAGCAGGACGACGAGGAGGTCCGCCCGCGGCATTGACGGCGCCGCGTCCACCAGCCATTCGAGCAGGAACAACCCACCGGCCAGGAGCAGCAAGGCTCCCAGCAGGAAGGTCGGGACGAGGCTCAGGATCACCGGACCGGCGAAGAGCACCACAGCGCATACGGCGGCCGCGATGACACCGACCAGGCGCGAGCGTGCGCCGGCGGCCACGCCGAGCCGGGTCATGGTCACCAACTGGAAGCCGCCGAACCCTCCGACCGTGCTGACGCCGAGGTTCGTCCAGCCGGCCGAGCGCAGCTCGGCGTTGAGATCCACGTCCTGGTCGAGGATGCTCTCGACGCCGCTGGCCATCAGCAACAGGCTGAGTGCGCCGACGGTGAGCAGCGTGCCGAGTGCGCCGATCTGGCCCAGGACCGTGCCCCAGTCGGCGTCGCCCAAGGTCGCGACGATCTCGGTCGGCCAGATTGGACCACTACCTGAACCGACGTCGAGGACGAGCCCCGACTCGCGGGCCTCCTCGATCGAGGTTCCGGTGAGGACCCGCATGATGTGGAAGACCGCCGCGGCCGCGACCACCAGGCCGGGCATCGCCAACGGGTGCGCGGCACGTCGCACGACGACCACCAACAGGATGCCGAGCAGGACACCGGGAACCCAGATCGCCAGCCGTTCGCCGTCGACGATCGCTGACAACGTCGTGCCCCAGTTGGACGTGCCCAGCAGCGCCTCCATGCCACCCTTGACCAGCAGCCACCCGGTACCGGCGAAGAAGCCGCCGACCACTGCGTACGGCACATAGCGGACGAGGTTGCCCGCGCGGAACACGCCGAGCAGCATGAACCCGAGGCCGACGATGGCGGAGGTGACGACCATCGCCGTGATCACGGTGGCGAGCAGCGTCTCGCCGGTGCCCCCCAGCTGGCTGGCTATCGCGCCGAGGATCGCCGCCATGATGACGGCGAGAGTGTCCTGTGGGGTGCCTACCATCCCCTTTGCCGAGCTCGTCGCAGAGATCAGCGTCGTGATGACCAACGCGCTCGCCAACGACAGCCCGAAAGCCGTGGGCCGAAACTGCTCCAGGTCGCCCGAGAACACCAGCGCGGCCAGGGCCAGGGTGATAACCACAACGAGGATGCCGACGACCAGCCCGGCGGCGACGACACTCGTCGCGTGGGCCGCTCGGGAGGACCATGCAGATGTCGCCGGAGCCGGTTGGGTCTCCGTGGCCACGGTCGGGTCGGCGCTGTCCACTGGTTCGCCCTCCCTGCGACCTAGAGCACGATGATGATCCGGGTGCCTGACTCACCGATGTTGCCGGCGGTGTCAGTGATCCGGGCCGTCACCGCGTAGACGCCGAGCTGTGGCAACTGCGCCGACCAGGTGCAGGAACGTCCGCCGTCGACACAGCTCAGCTCGGCCTCCACCTGCAGGTGTCGACCGATGACGACCGGCTTGTACGTCACCTCGACCGACGTGACACCGGACAGGCCGTCGGCCGCGCTGCCGGTCAGTGGTCCGTGGAGATACAGGAAGCCGAGCGGGCCCGGCTCGATGGTGCCGGTCGGCGCGATCTGGTCGATGTTGATGCCGTCGACCGTCTCTGACGCGCTGTTGCCGGCCCGATCGGTCGCGGAGCCGGTGACCGACAACCCCGCACCGTCGTCGTCGAGCACGGTGTCGGCCGGACAGATGGCTATCCCGGACACCGCGTCGGTGCAGGTGAAATGAACGGTGACGGGCTGGTTGTGCCAGCCGGCCTCATTGGGCGACGGCGTGACCGTGCCGCTGACTACCGGCGGGCTGCTGTCGATGGCGACGAACGTGACCGCCGTACCGCCGCTGTCCGACGTGGCCACCACGACGTGGACTCCGTCGCCCTCGATCGTGAATGGCCCGTCGTACCGGAACGGTGGACCACCGTCGATGGTCACGGTTGCCGACTCGCCCTCCTGCAGGCCCTCGATCGTGACCTGCGGGCTGGACTGGTAGAACCCGTCGTCGGGCGGCTCCGGAGACACCGTGATCACGACCCCGTCGCTCGACGACGAGGCAGGCTCGCCGACGTGGTGACGGCCCTTGTTCGTGCTCATGCCCACGTTGCCGGCATGGTCTACGAGCTGGACGTCGAACTCGGTGACCCTCGTCGCTCCGTCGGCCAGAACAGCACCGGCCGACCAGTGGCCGCCGCCCAGATGCTGCAGTTCGACGGTCTGCCAGGCGTCGCTGGCATCGTCGCGGTAGAGCACGATGCCGCGCATCACGTCGGTGTCGGCCGTGCGGACCGAGAAGGTCGCGGAGCCGGCCACCACGACTCCCCCGACGCGGATGACGGTGGGCGGCGTCCAGTCGTTGGAGTCCGACCGGTACACCGTGCCGGCGAGGTGACCGAACAGCCGTTGGGTGGCCTGCTGCTCCTCGTCGGTGAACGTCTGCCCAGGCATGAGAACCAGCGTGTCGCGACGGCCGCCGGGCGACGCAGTCGCGTTGACCTGCTGCACGTGTGCAGGGAACGCGGTCGAGGACGCCTGCCGTTCCGGTTCGGTGGCTGAGAGATCGATCGTCGGCTGGCTGTACACGGGGTCCACGCCGTCGACGTCAGTCGAGGCTTGTGCCTCGACGACCGCACCGTGGACTGGCAGCCCGTCGTCGGCGGTCACATCGACGCTCAGCCGAGGCTCGATCGGACGGAAGTGGGTGACCTGTGGCTGCTGGCCTGGGACGGTCCAGTACGAGCCACGGTCTGTGTCGACTCGCTCGGTCTGAGGATCGACGGAGAACGGCGCAGTGCGCAGCGTCGGATCCGCCGGCTCGTCACCGGGCGGCTCGGGGAGGGCCGGCTCGCCCTCGCCGCCGTCGGGACCGATCCGGTACGTCGGCAGCCCATAGAACACGGTCTGCTGCGAGACCTTGGCGTCGTAGACCCCGACGACGCCGAGGTCGCCGACGTGGCGCTGCTTGGCGAACAGCAGCGCCTGGCCGGCCGTCACCTCGCCGCCGAGTCCGGCCGCGTAGTGCGCCATGAGCCGCTCGGAGTAGGCGACGGCATCGGTGTCGCCGTACCCGTAACCGGTGTTTCCGGCGAACAACGCCGATCGGCCGGTGCTGGCCTGCGTCCAGTCGAGCAGTTGCTCCGCCTCGGTCGGGCTCGGCGTCGATACCGCGATGTCGGGCAGGTTGAGGCCGGCGTGGCAGCCCATCGTGAACAGCACCGATCCGGCTACCGGTGTCATGTCCGAGCTCGTCAGCAGGTCGGCGACGCTGTCGTCGGTGAACGACCTGGCGGGTAGCGCGCGGAAGTGGTCGTAATGGGCGTTGACCGCCAGGTAGCCGGGTTCGCTCCCGTTGAGCACCGCGAGGGCGTCGGCGGATGTCCAGTCGCTGTCGGTACGGGTCGTTGTCGGCACCCGGCCGGCCAGCGCCGCGCCGACCGCCTCGGCGCCGTCGGCGAGGAAGTCGTAGCCGAACACCGCAGCGCTGTCGGGTGCGAGCACGCCTTCGGCCGTGGCATAGGCGTCGAGCTGCGCGCTGATCTCGGCCGGCGACTCGACCAGCCGGCCGAGCGCGACGTCCGGAACGTAGAGCCGACCGTTCAACCACACCTGAGGGTCGAAGTCGCCGTACGGGTCGTCGGAGAGGACGAAGCCGCTGCGCAGCGTGCGGGAGACGCTGGTGTCCTGCCCTCCGATGCTCGCATCGAGGTAGCCCTTCTCATTGGCGACCGTGGTCAGGTCGGGCACCCGTCCCATCGGCAGCGCGTCGTCGGGCCCGACCAGCACGATGCTGCGCAGTTCGGTCAGGCCCACCCGGACATGGTCGACCACCGAGTTGACCTCGCCCACGACGTCGTTGGCTCTGGCGACCGAGCACGGATCCGCGTCCCAGGCGGCCACCGCCTCACTGACCTCGGCGTCCGGATCGGATTCGACCGGCACCACCACCCCGGCGACCTCGGGCCGGGCCGCGTAGGCCTGGAGCGCGTTCAGCATCGCCCCGGACTCGGCCGTGCCGTACAGGTCGCCCATGCGTTGGGCGTCGACGAGCACCAGCGTCTTGGTGGTGACCGGCAGGGGCAGCGCCGGGAAGTCGCCGGCGTCCCCGCCGCCCGTCAGCTGCCGGGGGCGGCACTGCAATGGCTCGGTGCCGGGCTCGACGGCGGTGCGCAGGACGTACGGCGTGACGTGGTGGGCGCCGTTGTAGCCGCTCACCTGGATCAAGAAAGTGCCGTCGCGGTCGCTCTCGCGGACCGGGATCGTCACCGACTCGGTGGCCGTGCCTCGCCGGATCGACGTGGCACGAAGCGGGGTGGCCCGCAGGGGTACGTCCTGCAGGCCGTTCGGGGCCAGCGCGGCGTCGTCGCTGGCGGCCTGCTCGGAGCCGTCGTCCAGCGGCGTCGCTCGCAACGGGGTGGCGCGCAGCGGCGTGGCTCGCAGCGGGGTGGACGGGATCTCGGCGCTCGGTCCGTATACGACGAGGTCGTAGTCGGCCGGGACGTGGGACAGCGAAACACGCAACGTCGACCCCTGGGCGGGTGCCGGCAGGGCGTACATGTCGACGTCGGCCGCATGCGACAGGTGCCCGGTGTGCAGCACGTCCGGTGCGATCGCCCGAGCAGTCTGCTCGTCGGCGCCCGGGTCGTGGCCGTCGTCGACCGTGACCGGTGCGGTCGCTGACGTCGACACCTCCAGGCCGGCGGACCGGTCGGTCGACGTGGACGCGGCGGCGCTGGCCCGGAAGGTGGCGAGGGTGGTGCCGGGCTCGACGTCGAGGGTCAGCCGCGGTGTCATGACATCGCCCGGCGCTGCGCCCCCACAGATGCCGTCCTCGCCGGTCGGCGGCCGTAGGCGCAGCACACCTCCGTCCAGCTCGGCGTCCGGTACCGGAATCGCCCCCGTCTCACCGCCCGTGGTGTCGACCGCGGCGGACCCGGGCAGCATCCGGAAGCCCGCGGCGAACGTCAGCGCGACCTCCAGCCCGGCGATGTCCCGGCACCGCACGGCGAATTCCGCGGTGTACCGGACCAGATCGTCGGTGCGGAACTCGGCATGGTCGACGACGGTGGCGAGTGGGCCGTCCTCGTACGCGATCTCGGTGCCGTCGACCAGCCCGGCCAGCAACGCCCCCAGCCCCAGCTCGTCGAGCCCGCCCGCGGGCAACAGGCCCAGAACGGTCGCAACCGTGGCGTCGGGGTCGAGCCCGTCGGCGGCCTGTGCATCGGCCAGCGTCGGGCACGCTGCCGGCTCGCAGGTCACGAGATCCGGGACCGCGCTGGTCGGCAGCGGTCCGAGCGGCGTCCGGGACAGGGCGAGATCGACCAGATGGATCGCCGCGACGGGTGCGTCGGTCCCGCTCAGGTCGGTGCGGGTGAGGTCGATCTGCTGGGCGTAGTACGTGGACAGGTCGTCGCCGGCGAGTTCCAGGTCGAGCAGAGTGGTGGTCGCCGGGTCGACGCCGTTGCCGCAGTGCAGCGGCTGGTCGGCCAGGTGGTCACACCATCCGGCGGACGCCGGGTCGGGCAGGTCGGCCAGCGGGACACCTGACAGCAGAAGCGCAGCGAGGCTGGTGGCCCGCAACGGAGTCTGGTCGAGGTCGATGTCGGCCAACGTCAACACCTGGACTGCGGCTGGCGGCGGATCGAGCGCGAACACGTCGGCCAGCGTCACCGTCTGCAGCGGAACGCCCTCATAGACCGTGCCAACCAGTACGTCTGACCAGTTGGTCGCGCGCAACGGGATGGCCGAAAGCTGGATCGGGGCAAGCCCGGTCGCCCGCAAGGGCGTGGCCCGTAACGGCGTGGCCCGCAGTGGAGTGGCGCGCAGGGGGGTCGCGCGCAGGGGGGTCGCGCGCAGAGGGCTGGACTGCAGCACGGCCGTGTCGGCGAGCGCATCGGCCGGGAGCGCAGCCGGCAGCGTGCGCTGGTGACCGGCCGCTGCCGTCGCCGGCTGGGCGGTCAGCGTCAGATCCGAGACCGACGGCGACCGCTCCGGCGGCGGTATCCGCCCAACCTTGCCGGTGCCACGTTCGGTGAACCACAGGTCATTGCCCGGGCCGACTGTGATCCCGAAGGGCTTCGCGTTCTCGGTCGGCACCTCGAACGACCGGACTCCCGACCCGTCGGCGTCCATCCGCAGAATCACATGCGCGGCCGTTCCGGTGATCCACATGCCTCCGTCGGGTCCGGCTGTGAGCATCGTCGGCCCGACGTGCGCGATCCCTTCCACCCGTACCGGATGTTCGGCGACGAGGTCGGGAGTGGCCGAGGCGATGACGCCGACCTGGTCGGCGAGGGTCTCGGCGAACCACACGCCGCTTCCGTCCGGCGTGGGGGCGATACCTGCCAGGCCGCTGGGATAGGTGGGGACGCGGGTGAGCTTCAGGTGGTCGTCGACGATGCGGCCGATCCGGTTCGAACCGGACAGTGTGAACCACACGTCGCCGTCGGGACCGGCGGTGATCTCCTGCGGCGACGAGTCCTTGCCGACGTCGAACTCGGTGATCTTGGGATAGGAACTGCCGCTTGTATGGCCTTGCTCATCGCTCGACGGCAGGTCGATCCGGGCGACCTTGCCGGCCTTGGCCTCGGTGAACCAGAGT
>DATHII010000065.1:0-10831 GCA_035316885.1 Jiangellaceae bacterium
CGAGCGTGTCCTCCAGGTCAGCGATCAGCTCCCGATAGCCCTCGGCCTGGTCGAGCGGGGCGAACGGGTGGATGTCCGCGAACTCGGGCCAGGTCACCGGCTCCATCTCGGTGGTGGCGTTGAGCTTCATCGTGCACGACCCGAGCGGGATCATGCCGCGGTCGAGCGCGTAGTCCTTGTCGGCGAGCCGGCGCAGATAGCGCAGCATCGACGTCTCGGACCGGTGCGTCGAGAAGACCGGGTGGCCGAGGTACGAGCTGGTCCGCCGCAGGTGCCCGGGAATCGCATCGGCCACGCCTGCTTGGTCGCCGCCCGAGGCGCCGAAGGCCTTCCAGACGAGCTCGAGGTGCGTGGTCGTCGTCACCTCGTCGCAGGCGATGCGGACGTGGTCGGTGTCGGCGAGCCCCACGTTGACCCCGAGCTCGGCAGCCGCAGCGACGACGGCCTCGGCACGTTCGGGTACCCGAGCGAGAACGGTGTCGAAGAAGGCGCCGTGGACGACCTCTACCCCGCCGGCGCGCAACCCTGCCGCGAGTGCCACGGCGTGCCGGTGCACTCGCGTGGCGATCTCGCGCAGACCGTCCGGGCCGTGCCAGACCGCGTACATGGATGCGACGACGGCGAGCAGGACCTGGGCAGTGCAGATGTTGGACGTCGCCTTCTCGCGGCGGATGTGCTGCTCGCGGGTCTGCAGCGCGAGCCGGTGGGCCTGGGCCCCGTCGGCGTCGACCGAGACCCCGACCAGCCGGCCCGGCAAGCTGCGCTCGAGACCTGCGCGCACCGCCATGTAGCCGGCGTGCGGACCCCCATAGCCGAGTGGTACGCCAAAGCGCTGCGAGGTGCCGACGACGACGTCGGCGCCCTGCTCGCCGGGCGCCTCCAGCAGCGTCAGAGCGAGCAGGTCGGCAGCGACGGTGGCGAGAGCGCCGCGCTCGTGGGCGGCCTCGATCACCGGCCGCAGGTCTCGCACCCGGCCAGAGGCGCCGGGGTACTGCAGCAGCACGCCGAACAGCTCACCGTCTGGCAACCCGTCGGAGATGTCGGCGACCTCGACGGTGATGCCCAGCGGTTCCGCACGGGTCTGGACGACGGCGAGCGTCTGGGGCAGACACTCGACGTCGACCACGATCCGGTCGGGCTTGCTGCGGTTGGACCGCCGCATGAGCGTCATCGCCTCGGCTGCGGCCGTGGACTCGTCGAGGAGGCTGGCGTTGGCGATCGGCAGGCCGGTCAGGTCGGCCACCATCGTCTGGAAGTTCAGCAGTGCCTCGAGGCGGCCCTGGGAGATCTCGGGCTGGTATGGCGTGTACGCCGTGTACCAGGCCGGGCTCTCGAGCACCCGGCGCACGACGACCGGCGGGGTGACCGTGTCGTAGTAGCCCAGCCCGATCATCTGGACCTGGCGCCGGTTGCGGCGGGCGAGGCCGCGGAGCTCATCCAACGCGCCGATCTCGGTGGCAGCGGCCGGCAGGTCCATTGGCTCGGGAGCGCGGATCCCGGCCGGGACCGCGGCCTCGACAAGAGCGTCGAGCGACGACTGGCCTACCGTCTCGAGCATCCGCGCGAGGTCGTCGTCGCGCGGGCCGATGTGCCGGCCGACGAACGGAGCCGTGCTGCTGACATCGGTCAGGGGGGACAAATCAGACATTCAGGGCTCCTCGACGGCACGCGGCGACGGTTCCCCCTCTGTCGTGTCACCGGTGACGGCGCTCCAGAGTGGCCTCGCCCGGACGGTCCGTGCTGCCTGAGAGGTTCCGGGGATGTTGCCCCTTCGGCGCTCCACGCCGGCTGCGTGAAGTCTCTCCCGGCCGGGGTCGACGGCTCAACCGCTAAGCCTACCCGGCCGTGGCGGAGTGAGCCCGTCAGGCGCCGACGACGCGGGTACGGCGGCGCACGGCGAGCTCGTCGCCGGGGTGCTCGCCGGGCTCCTCGCCCGGACGCTCGCCGGGCATCTCGACCAACGTGGCCTCGACCTCGCGCCACACCCGGCCGACGGCGATGCCGAAGACGCCCTGACCACCCTGGACGAGATCGACCACCTCGTCGGCGGACGTGCATTCGTAGACGCTGGCCCCGTCGCTCATCAGCGTGATGCCGGCGAGGTCCTCGACACCACGGTCGCGTAGATACTGAACCGCTTGGCGGATCTGCTGCAGCGAGACGCCGGTGTCGAGCAGCCGTTTGACGATCTTGAGGACGAGGATGTCGCGGAACGAGAAGAGCCGCTGGGTGCCCGAGCCCGAGGCCGGCCGGACGGTCGCTTCCACCAGGCCGGTGCGCGCCCAGTAGTCCAGCTGGCGGTAGGTGATGCCCGCGGCGGCGCAGGCGGTCGGGCCGCGGTAGCCGACATTGTCGGGGATCGGGCCGACCATCCCTTCGAAGAGCAGGCCCTGTCGCCCTGCTTCTGCGACGGCGTCAGCCGAGGGTGGCGCGCCGACCGGACCCGTTCCGCCCGTGGTGTCTCCGCTCACGCCGACTCCTTAGTCTTCGAACTGACACCCGCGACGCTAGGCGCGGGGGTGACAGCGGTCAACGCAACACGCGGGCCGAGTCTCGACCTCGACCTCAACTCGAGGGTTGTTGTTGATCAACAACGGTAGCCGAGCCGTGGCCGGGCTCAACTGGCAAAGTCCTCGGGCGACACGTGGTCGAGGAACTCGCGGAACTTCTCGACCTCGTCCTCCTCGTCGCCCTCGGAGCCTTCAGCGATGACGATGCCGACCTCGTCGAGCAGGGGTTCCGCCGCGAAGATCCGGGTGCCGGTCCGCAGCGCGAGGGCGATCGAGTCCGAGGGCCGCGAGCTGACCCGGATGCCGCCGGCGAAGACCAGTTCGGCGTAGTAGGTGCTGTCGCGCATCTCGGTGATCCGGACCTGCTCCAGCTTCGCGCCGACGGCTTCCAGGACGTCCTTGAACAGGTCGTGGGTCATCGGGCGTTCAGGGGTGACCCCCTGCTGGGCGAAGGCGATGGCCGTCGCCTCCACCGCTCCGATCCAGATCGGCAGGTAGCGCTCACCGTCGACTTCGCGCAGCAGGACGATCGGCTGGTTGGACGGCATCTCGACCCGGACGCCGACCACGTCGAGCTCGCGCACGGCTTCAACCCTACGCCAGTGTTCCTGCCGGTGGCGTCCGACGGGGTCGCGAGGAGGGCCCGCTGAGTCAGTGGTTGCGCACGTTGCGAAGCTGGGCGTCGACGAGAGCGGCGTGCAGGCGCGAGGTCAGCCGCGCGATCTCGCTGGCGGTCTCCTCGCCGCGGCCGCGTGCCTCGGCACCGCGCTGGCGCAGCATGGGGGCAACGACCTGCTCGACCAGACCGACCTCGCGCTCGGCGGCGCTGCGGATCGTGCGCAGGTGCCGGGGCTCGAGCCCGAACGCGGCGAGCTCTCCCGCGGTACGGGCGACCACGAGCGCGTCGGCGTCGAAGGTCGCTCCCCGAGCCGTGACGAGTCCGTACGACTCGAGATCGGCGAGCAGCTCGTCGGAGATGCCGGCCGCCTCGGCCAGCGAGGACCGCGAGAGCCGGACCTCACCGGGTTCGTGGGCGGAACCGGCGACCGCGAACGGGGTGCCGGGACGGCCGCCTTGCGAGAGCTCCATTCCACCGTCGAGTTGCTCGAGCTGTTCCTTGATCACCCGCAACGGCAGGTAGTGGTCGCGCTGGACGGTGAGGACGAACCGCAGTCGGGCGATGTCGTCGTGGCTGAAGCGGCGGTATCCCGATGGCGAACGCTGCGGTTCGACCAGGCCCTCGGACTCGAGGAATCGGATCTTGGAGATCGTGACGTCGGGGAAGTCGGGGCGCAGGTGGGCCAGGACCTCCCCGATGCTCAAGGTCTGGCGCGCCGGCAGCGCCGAGCTCACCTCGGTCCGCCGCCGAACCCGTGCTGACTGGAGTAGTAGACCAGGCGGTACTTGCCGACCTGGACCTCGTCACCGTTGGACAGCAGCACCTCGTCGATGCGGTCGCGGTTGACGTAGGTCCCGTTGAGGCTGCCGACGTCGGAGACCACGAACCCCTCGTCGCTGCGACGGAACTCCGCGTGCCGCCGCGACACCGTGACGTCGTCGAGGAAGATGTCGGAGTCGGGGTGGCGGCCGGCGCTGACCGAGTCGGTGTCCAGCAGGAACCGGCTGCCCGCATTGGGACCGCGGAGAACGACGAGGAGCGCGCTACCGGTCGGCAGTGCGTCGACGGCTGCCTGGTCGGCCGGGCCCAGGTCTCCGGCCTCTTCCCTGGCGCCGTCTTCACGCTCGACCTCGTCACGGGCGATCGCGAGGGTGCTGGTGGAGTCCGTTCCCGTTCCGGGTTCAGCGGCCGTGGGGAGACGAGCTCCGCACCGGGAGCAGAAGTTTGCGTCGTCAGGGTTCTCTTGACCGCACTGGGTGCAGAACGGCATAGGCTCTACCGGCCTTCCGCCGCGGGCTCTGCCGCGGCTGGACGGAGGTGACGGCTCGCCGGTCTGGTGGACCCTCGATCGTCACCTGAGGGTTGACGGTTCCTGGCAACCTAGGGCCGGACGAGCCGAAGGGTCAACCGGACCTCGAGACCCTCAGGCCTCGACCTGTGCGCGATAGTCCGCGGCGTCCAGCAGGCCGCCGACATCGGCCGGGTCGGCCGGTGCGATCTCGATCATCCAGCCGGCGCCGTACGGGTCGGCGTTGACCTGTTCCGGCGCCGCGTCCAGCTCGTCGTTGCGCGCGACGACGCGCCCAGCCAGCGGTGCGTAGAGATCGCTGACGCTCTTCGTGGACTCGAGCTCGCCGCATGGCTCGCCGGCCGTGAGCTGGTCGCCCACCTCGGGAAGCTGGACGTAGACGATGTCGCCCAACTGTTCCTGGGCGTAGTGGGTGATGCCCACCCGGACACTTCCCTCAGCCTCACCGGGGCTGCGCACCCACTCGTGCTCCGCGGTGTACCTGAGATCGTCGGGATACACGGTCGCCTCCTCGGCGGTCAGCCGGCGTCCTCTTCCGGGGCCGGCACAGCGTACTCAGCCGGCGTGCTCACGTGCACGGCGTCCACGACGACCTCGTCGTCCTGGGTCACGGTCACGCGGCCGCCGCCCTCGGTGACCGTGTCGACGAGGCCCTGCGGGAAGTTCATCGCCTCGGTCAGCGCCTGTGGCTCACCGATCACCGTGAACCGGTACGGAGCCTCGAGGTGGACACCGTCGACCTCGACGCCGGAGCCGTCGTCGACGACGTACGTGCTCGCGACCACGCGCGCCTGCTGGTCGTCGGCTCCGGCGATCTCGATCGCCTCAGCTCCCGCGCTGCGCAGCTCCTGCACCGCCGAGAACAGCGCGCGCGCCGGCAGCGATCCGGCAGGGTCGTTGACTGTGACGACGATTCCCGGGCCCGTCGCCGCAGCGGTGCCGGCCAGCACAGCGAGTTGCCGGGCCAGGGTGGCCGTCTGCTCGAGCGAGGCCTGCTCGCTGTCGGCGCCGGATGCGAGCTCGCGCCGGTCGGCCTCCAACTCGGCGACCTGGCGCTCGAGCTGGTCGCCGCGCACCGTGAGCCCGTCCAGGATCTGGATCAGGTCGGCCCGACGGGCCCGGTTCAGCAGATCCTCGTCCTCACCCCGTACCTGCAGGACAGCCGTGAAGCCGAGCAGCCCGACGAGGATGGCGACTGCCCCCTGGCCCAGGTCCGGCCGGGCCCGCATCGCCCGCGTCAAACGGTTCAGACCGGTCGGCGACGTCGGGACGAACCGCTCAGCAGGTGCCTCCTGCTGAGCGGCCGGCGAGCGCTGGTCAGGCACGGAACAGGTGCCGTCGGATCGTGGCGACGTTGGTGAAGATGCGGATGCCGAGGACGACGATCACCGCCGTCGACAGCTGCGCCCCCACTCCGAGCTGGTCGCCGAGGAACACGATGAACGCGGCGATGAGCACGTTCGCCACGAACGAGACCACGAACACCTTGTCGTCGAATACCCCGTCCATGACTGCGCGCAGCCCGCCGAACACGGCGTCGAGAGCCGCGACGACGGCGATCGGCAGGTACGGCTGCAGCGCCAGTGGGACGCTCACGTCGAAGACCAGACCGGCGACGATGCCGAGCAGCAGGCCGAGCGCCGGTATCACGTGGCGTCCTCGGGCTGAGCGAGTCGCAGCACGGCCGTCGCGGCGGGCAGCGTCAACGAGTCGACATTGCGGATGTCGAACTGGATGCCGGCGGTGGTCGAGGCGTCGAGCAGCCACTCGCCTCCCGGACCCTCGAGGAAGCGGCTGCCGAGCGTGCGGGAGTCACCCACGGCGCGCACCTCGTACGGCGGGTCGAGTGGACGGAAGTTGACGAGGATGACGTCGTTGGCCGAACGGATCGCGGTCATCGCGGTGACCCGCTGTCCGTTGATGCTCACCGCCTCGGCGCCGGCCGCCCAGAGGCCGTTGACGACCTGCTGCAGGTCGAGGTCGAGCACGCTCGGTACGGCACCGGAGGTTCCACCGGTCGCGCCGTCCTCGGCGTCGTCGACCTCGACCACGACGCCCGGCCCCTCCACGGCTCCGGTGCCGGCAGAACCCTGCATCGCCGCCATCGACTCGCGAAGCTCGCTGCTGACGGCCACGTTGTCCAACTGCCGGGACTCGATCTGGAGGATGTCGCCCTCGAGGTCGGACAGCGTGCGCTCGAGCCCGTCGGTATGGCTGGCGGCGAGCCCGATCCGCTCGACCAGCGACTCCCGTTCGGCCGAGACGATGCTGGCGTCCGCACGTACTTGCAGTGCCGCGGTCACCAGCAGAAGACCGAGCCCCAGTAGGCCGGCCATCAGCGCGAGAGACATCCGCGGACGGTTGCCGGAGGACGCGGGCCCGCCTGCGGCGCGCCGCCGGGCGGCAGCCTCGGCGTAGCCCTCGTCGAGGGCGTTGGCGAACAGGTCGGTGATCAACGACATGGACGCGTCCGGCCGCTCGCTCCGCCGGACGCGTCCAGTCCGCCGCGTCACCACGCCCGTCATCGTCGCATGAGGGCGGGCCATTGCCGACAGTGCCGCCCCGAGTAATGCGGGGTCGTTACGCGGCCCGGAGCAGACGCCGGACCTGCTCGGCGTAGATCAGGCCGGCCCACCAGTACAGGCCCACTCCCCAGACCGCGAACGCCCATCCGAAGACCCGCGCCAGCAGGGCGAGCGTGCCGTCGCCGTCACCGAGGAGCAGCAACGGCAGGGCGTAGAGGAGGCAGAAGGTGGCGGCCTTGCCGACGAAGTGCACCGGCAGGACGGTGAGCCCGCGGCGTCGCAACGCCGGGACCAGGCAGGCCAGGAGCACGTCGCGGCCCACCAGGAGAACGGCGAACCAGAGCGGGAGGATCTCGCGCAGCGTCAGGGCCACGACCGTCGCGAAGATGTAGAGCCGGTCGGCCAGTGGGTCGAGCACCTGGCCGACCCGGCTGATCTGGTGCCAGCGCCGGGCCAGCTTGCCGTCGAGGTAGTCGGTGAAGGCCGACGCCGCGAGCACGACGAAAGCCCAGAGATCCGCCTCCTCGACCAGGATCAGCCAGAGGAACAGCGGTACGCCCAACAGCCGGATGACCGAGAGCAGGTTGGGGACCGTGAACACCCGGTTGGTCTGGACCTCGGTCTCCTGGACCTCCATCCGGTGCCTCCTCCTCCCCCGGTAAGGACCGCCGGGCTTCCTCGGGCGAGATTAGCTGACCTCGCGCACCACCTCTGTTGCAGGCTTGTCGTCGCGGAGACCCTGGTAGGAGGGGTGGCGGAGCGTACCGGAACCGGTCCATTCGGAGAACTCGACCTCGCAGACGAGCTTCGGCTCTACGAACACGGCGTCCTTCTGGGGCTGGCGGCCGGTGAACGGACTGTTCTTCGTCCACAGCGGCTCCAGCCGCTCGCCGAGCAACCGCAGGGCGGGGCCGTCGAATCCGGTCCCGACTTTGCCGGCGTAGCGCAGGCGCCGCTCCGGCCGGTCGCCTTCGTAGTAGCCGACGAGCAATGAACCCAGCTCACCCTCACGGCGGCCCTGACCGGCGACCCAGCCCCCGATCACGACTTCCTGCCGCCGGACGTTCTTCACCTTCAGCCAGTCCAGGCTGCGCCGGCCGGTTTGGTATGCGCTGCCGAGTCGCTTGGCGATGATGCCCTCGAGCCCCTGCTTCTTGCTCGCCGCGAGGAACGCCTCGCCCTCGCCGAGCTGGAACGCCGGCACCTGCCAGCTCGGACCGCCGAGGGCGAGTGCCTCGAGCTCGCGGCGTCGCTCCTCGTAGGGACGGTCGAGCAGGGATCGACCGTCGAGGTAGAGCAGATCGAAGATCACGTAGGTCACGGGGGTGTCGCTGCGTCGGCGACGGATCTCGGACTCCGACTCGACGTGCATGCGGGGTTGCAGGCGCTGGAAGCTGGGCCGGCCCTCCGCGCCGAAGGCGACGATCTCCCCATCCAGAACGACGTGCCGGGCACCCAGGTCACGTGCCAAGGCGCCTACCTCCGGGTACTGCGACGTGATGTCGCGGAGGGTGCGGCTGACCAGCCGGAGCCGGCCCGGTTCCCCGTAGGCGATCGCACGGACGCCGTCCCACTTGATCTCGTAGCCCCATCCGTTGCTGTCCCGGGGAAGCTTGGACAACGTCGCGGCCATCGGGATGATCTCTTCGGGCATCGGGTCGCGTCCGGCGTCCGGCTCGTCCATCCGGTGGATGAGCCAGTCGTCGTTCCGCGTCTGGAACAGCGCATACCGCCCTCGGACACGCCCTCCGTCGAAACGCAGCACGACCTTGTCCTCGGTGAACTTCTCAGCCTCGTAGGTACCGGTGTCCCAGACCGTCATCTTCCCTCCGCCGTACTGGCCGGCGGGGATGACGTCTTCGAACGTGAGGTACTCGAGCGGGTGGTCCTCCGTGTGCACGGCCAACCGGTTCTGGTCCGGCGTATCGGGGAAGCCGCGCGGCAAGGCCCACGACACCAGGACGCCGTCGCGTTCGAGGCGGAGATCCCAGTGCAACCTGCGGGCGTCGTGCTGCTGCACGACGAACCGGTTGCCTGTCGACTGCGCGCTCCGGCCGCCACGCGGCTCGGGAGTCTCGTCGAAGGAGCGCTTCTCGCGGTACTCCCCCAGGCTCTCCTTCTTGCGGGGCATGAATGCGCACCTCACCGTCGCCGTGCCTCGGCCCGGGTTGTCGGCCGCTACCTACCCATCATCCCGCCGACCGCCGCACTGCGCTTCCACTCGGCATGAAGGTGTGCGCACTGATGAAACGTCATGTCTGAAACCCGCCAGACACCGGCCGCCACCTCCGCCACGATGGCCAGGGCAAGGATACGAGAAGGGACGGACGTGGAACGGACACAGCGACACTTTCGCTTCGGCGTCGTGGGCGAATCCATCCGATCGGCCAAGGAACTGGCCGACGAGGCGCGTGTGGCCGAGGACCTCGGGTACTCCACTCTGCTCCTGCGCGACCACTTGGTGTCGGAACCCTTCGGCGACCAGCTCGCCCCGCTGGTGGCGCTCGCGGCCGCGGCCGGCTCGACGAGCACGCTGCGCGTCGGCACGCTCGTCCTTGCCAACGACTACCGAAATCCGGTGATGCTCGCCAAGGAGGCGGCCACGCTCGACGTGCTGTCGGACGGTCGATTCGAGCTCGGTCTGGGCGCGGGCTGGTTGCGCGACGAGTACGTGGGCGCCGGCATACCGTTCGACGCCGGCGGCGTGCGGGTCAGCCGCCTCGAGGAGTCCATCCACGTGCTCAAGGGCCTGCTGTCCGGGTCGCCGGTCACCTACGCCGGTGATCATTACTCGGTGACCGACATGGTGACCTTCCCGGAGCCAGTCCAGCGTCCGCATCCGCCCCTCCTGATCGGCGCGGGAAGCCAGCGGATGCTCGGCATCGCCGGCCGGGAGGCGGACATCGTTGGCATCCTGCCGAAGGCGCTGCCGAACGGGACGATCTCCGAGGATCAGGCGGAGCGGACGCCGGAGGCCACCGCGCAGAAGATCGCGTGGATACGTGACGGCGCGGGCGAGCGTTTCGGCCGGATAGAACTCAGCATGATGATCTCGCCGGTGATCGCCGACGACCATGTCGGGGAAGCCGAGCGGTTCGCGGCACAGCGTGGCTGGGATGGTTCCCGTCCGGCTGAGGTACTGACGATGCCGTCAGTGTTCCTGGGTGCCGTGGACCGGATCGTCGACGAGATGCAGGCTCGGCGTGACCAGTACGGATTCTCCTACTACGTCATCTCCGACCGCGTTATGGACGCGTTCGCGCCGGTGGTCGAGCACCTGACGGGCCGCTGAGGGCTGTTCGCGGCCCGAAAGGGCAAACGGGGCCTCGCCTCGGGTGAGGTACAGTTTCAGCGCCTCGAGCGGCCGGGTCACGGCTGCGACGGCGGCCGGGCTGTGGCGCAGTTTGGTAGCGCACCTGACTGGGGGTCAGGGGGCCGTGGGTTCAAATCCCGCCAGCCCGACCGACGGGCCTGACCTGTGAACGCACAGGTCAGGCCCCTATACGTGTCCGTCACTGGCGGGCTGGTTTGACGAAACCGGCCGATCGTCACGGCGTCGTGGAACCGCGCCGCCGTGATCACGTCGGTTCCGTCCGTCGCTCGGTTGTTCGAGGTCGATCCCGCCGGACGGTGGGGCGGCTGACCTCCTCGAACCCGGCGGCCTCGAGACGGGCCGCAGGTCACTGCCCAGATGCCGTCGTCGCCCTTGTCCTCGTCCCGACCTCTGCACGGGACGCGAGAGGTGCGCAGCTTGGGGTACTCCGTCCGCGGCTCGACCGCGACCCAGCCCGCCGGCTCGTCGTCGACGTGGGCCACCAGCCCGCTGGCACTGGCACCGGCGCGAGTCGGCGGTGGTGCCGAAGATCGC
>DATHII010000066.1:0-17625 GCA_035316885.1 Jiangellaceae bacterium
CCAAACATCCCGCGTGTGCCTGGGTATCCCGCAGCGCCGGATCGTCTTTGGGCTGAATTATGACGGCATCGCCGAAATCGCCACGTGCGCGGCCTCACGCGACGGTCACGCGTCGCGTCACCGTCCTCGGCCGTTGTGTGGCGTGGCCGGAGGCCCCCCGCGCCCACTGGGGCTCTTGTCGAGTACGACGGATCCGACTGGTGCGCGACAGGCGGCGGCCCTGCGCCTCGATCTCCGCGCGCAACCGCGAGGGCCGCCTACCCGACCAGAAGGACGAGTCCCGAGAGGATGAGCCACAACGACCAGGCGATGTAGGTGATGGGGACGATCGCGCCCGCGAGCCTCCAGCCTTGCTCCTCGAAGCGGCCGACGAACTCGAGCGACCCGACGACAAGGAACAGACCGATGATGATCCCCGGCCAACCGAGCCACGCCTCGAATGTGGACGACTGGAGCATCGCCACGCCGACCAGCAGACTCCATGCTCCGGTGAGGAGATAGCCGAGGCACTCGCCGATCCCGACCCCGAGGTAACGGTGGAACGAGTCGAAGGCGACCTTGGTCGCCTCGCGGGTCGCTTGGGTCGAAGCGGGATCGGCGTAGGCACGCGCCAGCGCCGGGACGAGGAACGGCCAGCGCGCAAGCCCGAGGAACTGCACAACCGCCGCGAGGACGCCGACCACGGTCGCTGTAGGCACGACGGCGAGGCCGTCGCGGGCGAGCACCTGTCCCAGGAGTACGGCAAGAGGCGCGAGCAGAACGGCCGTGAGCATGAAGCCGTACCAGAGCAGCTTCAGACCGACCCCGCCTGCCTGGAAGCGGCTCAGAATGTCCTCGGTTGGGCTGCGCAGGATGTCCGGGTAGTCGAAGCGTCGCGCGAGCAGGAAGAAGAACGCGTTGAATGCAAGCGGCAGGAAGATGAGGAAAGCACCTGCGGCACGTTCGATGCTCACTGAGCGGCTGGGGCTGCCGTGGGTCGGACTTCGGGTGCCGCCGCTCGAAGAAGCATTGCGAGGAGCGGCCAGGTCAGCAGTCCGAATACAAGCGCTCCGCTCGCACCGAAATTCGGCCACCGATCATCGATGTTTCTCGTGATCACGTACGAGGTCACGATCCAGCCAAGCGCCCAGGCAGGCGGGTTCGCGACCGCCCACCAGAATGCGCCCGGGATCCGGTGTCGTGCGAGTACGAGCGCCTGCATGACCCCCACACCGACGCCGGTCGCCGCGCCCATGAGGGCAAGGTCTCCTCGGCTGGTCCCGTAGTCGACCACGGCCGCGCCGGCGCCTAGGCCCAGTGCCATGCCCGCACTTGTCGCCGGGATCCAGAGCCACGAGATCCACGAGCGCAATGCAAACCATTCTGCGGCCCCGATAATTGCGCCCGCGATGAGACCGCCGCCGATCGCCGCTCCCACGGAATCGACTCCATTCACGACCACGTCCGCAACAAACCCTCCGATCGGGAAGCCAATCAGAATCGATACCGGCCAAAGCCACATCCGGCGCGCGGTCGTCGTCCAATCGCCTCGCGTATCCATGAGCGTGCCTCCTTGTGAGGGTAATTCAGTCTCTTCCTTTCGGAGGAGGAATGCACGTCCCGGCCAACTCCGCGGCCCGATGTCAGCCTCGTTGCCCTGGGCGCCGACACCGACGTGTTGAGGACCTCGTCGTGCCACTCGGCTAGCACGTCGGTGGAGATGGTTCGCCAGGCCGATCCAGTCCCACTTGACGCTATGACCATAGGAGCTGACTATGGTCATATGACACCTGATCTGCTCCATCCAGAGTCGACGATTCCGGCGGGGCGGTTCAAGGCAACCTGCCTCAAGGTGCTCGACGAGGTGGCCGACTCGCGAGTCGCCGTGACCATCACCAAGCGCGGCCGCCCGGTCGCCAGGCTCGTCCCCGTCGCATCCACGGCGCCGCTGTTCGGCGCGCTGGCCGGCAGCGTGGAGGATTACGGCGATCTCATCTCGCCGGTCGACGAGTGGAACGCCGCTCAGTGAACCGCGCCGAAGCGAGCCGACTGGTGCTCGACACGCACGTGCTCGTCTGGCTGATGGCGGGCGATGCCCGACTCGCCGGGCCGGTACGCCAGGCGGTTGAGAAAGCCTCGTATGCCGACGGCGTTTATGTCAGCGCGATCAGCCTCTGGGAAGTAGCAATGCTGGTCGCCAAAGATCGGTTGAGGCTCCGCCGTGATGTCGGCGAGTGGATCGACATGGTCGTGGCGCACCCTGCCGTCACCGTTGCGCCGGTGGCACCCGAGATCGCGGTGGCGAGCACACGCCTGCCGGGAGAGTTGAATCGCGATCCCGCCGATCGGATCATCGTCGCGACAGCCCGCACGCTCGACGCCGCCCTTGTCACCGCGGACTCGGATCTGCTGGCCTATGGAGCGGCCGGGTACGTGACAACCCTGTCGGCGGCCGAGAACGTCCGGGTCTGAGCTGCTACCGCGGACCCGAGACGTCGAGGAGCATGTCAACGTCCGGTTCGGCTTGGGCTGACAGCCCCGGCAGGGTGGGCTTGGGCCGGCGGGGCTCGCGGACTCCAGCACCGCCCGTGTCCGGCGAGTGCCCGCCCGGACCGTCGAACGGCCAGCCGGGTGGGTCGCTGAGCGAGCCTGGGTCGGCGGGCCCACTGCCACGACGTCGAGGACCCCACGGGATGAGGTGCCCACGCCTGCGCCGGCGCTTGACCATGGTCCAGTGGACCCCCCGCCTCGCCGATGCGTCAAGACCGCCACGCCGCCGTTTCGCCCAGGGAGGATGGCGCTCACTGGATCAGAAGGGACCGCCGAGCTCGCCGAAGCTCTCGGCGACGTCGGGCGTGAACAGCCACGCCGGAACGCGGTCAGCTCACGTCGGCGAAGAACGTGAGGATGTCATCGACGAGGATCTCCGGGTCGATGTGTGCGGTGTAGTGACCGCCGGCGTCGTAGACATTCCAGCTCGCGATGTTCGCGTGGTCACGCTCGGCGAATCGCCTGATCGACAGGAAATCCCTGCTCGACCCGGCGAGGGCAATCGGGACCGTCGTGGGTTCGGTCGGGCGGTACGCACTCTTCGCCATCTCGTAGTAGAACCGCATCGACGACCCACTCGTATCTGTGAACCAGTACGTGGCGATGTTGCCGAGCACGAACTCGTCGTCGAGGTCCTCGCCCAGAAGCTGACCGTTCCAACCAAGCAGACCGACCGGCGAGTCCGCCAGTGCATGCGCGAGTGTCTGCGGTGACTGCGACTGGAGCTGGTTGAACGCGCCCATGCTCTGCCAGAACCAGTTCAGATGCTCAACGGCGGCAGCTTCGTCCTCGGTCAGGTTCTCGAGCTCGGCCGGGTCGCCCGACGGGAAGGAGAAGATCTGGGTGACGTGCACGCCGACGACGTGCCCGAGGTCGAGCCGCCCGACCTCCGGCGAGATCATCGAGCCGGCGTCGTTACCGATCGCGCCGTAGCGCGGGTATCCCAGGCGACGCATCAGTTCGACCCACGCGCGTGCCACGCGGTCGATGTCCCAGCCCCGCTCGGTGGTCGGACCGGAGAAACCGAATCCCGGGATGGACGGGACCACCAGGTCGAAGCCTGCTTCGGCGAGCGGCTCGATCACTTCGAGGTACTCCACGACCGATCCGGGCCAGCCGTGGGTGAGGATCAACGCCAGCGCATCCGGACGGCCGGACCGCACGTGCAGGAAGTGAACGTTCTGCCCGTCGATCTCGTTGGTGAACTACGGGTATGCGTTCAGCTTGGCCTCGAATGCCCGCCAGTCGAAGCTGTGCCGCCACACGTCGGCGAGCCGGCGGACGCGGTCGAGGCTGACGCCGTAGTCGGACCCGGACCTTGGGATCTCGTTGGCCCAACGTGTTCTGTCCAGCCTGGCGTGGAGGTCGTCGAGGTCGACCTGCGGCACGTCGACGCGGAACGGCCGGATCTCGGTGCTTGTGTTCATGGCGTCCTCCTTGAACAGAATTGGAACGGAACGTTCTGCTCTGAAGCGTAGCGGAACGAAGCATTCCGTTCAAGTGTTATCGTGTGACCATGACAAGGACATCGAAGGCGCTGGGCGGACGGAAGGCCCAGGCCGCGCACAACGACGAGGCGATCCTCGACGCCGCCCGCGCGGTGTTCATGCGCGACGCGTCGGCGCCGGTTTCCGCCGTCGCCAGGCAGGCCGGTGTCGGCATCGGCGCCCTGTACCGGCGCTACCCAAGCAAGGAGGACATGATTCGGCGGCTGTGCGCCGACGGGCTACGGCAGTACATCGCCGCGGCCGAGATCGCTCTCGGCCGGGACGACGGTGCGTGGGCCGCCTTCGAAGGATTCCTGCTCGATGTGGTCGACGCCGACGTCCACGCGCTCACCGTGAATCTGGCCGGCACCTTCACGCCGTCGGAGGAGCTGTACCGGATGACCGAGCAGGCCAATGCGTTGGCCGCCGAGCTGCTGACGAAGGCGCATGCTGCTGGAGCGGTCCGCGCCGATTTCGTGCTCAACGACCTCGCGATGATCCTCGAGCAGCTGACTGCGGTTCGGCTCGACGACGTCGACCGCACGCGCGAACTGCGGCGTCGCTACCTCGCGCTGCAATTGGACGCCATCCGACCGGGCGGCGGGCGCGACTCACTCCCGGGCCGACCACCGACCGGCGAGGAGCTCGGGGCTCGATGGGTCCCGCAATAACACTTCGGGCCTGACCAGGCTGCGCTGAACCCGCCGGCCCCGTCGACCAGCCGGGCATACAGCCTCTCGGACTCGACCAAGATCTCGAACACGCGATCACGCTGGCCGGCTTTGGCGGTCAGCTTGTTGAATTCGTCTCGCTCAGGGAGAACGGCAGATGCCTAGACGACCGGGCCGAAGAAGCTCGTGACGTCGGGTGAGTAGATCCACATGACCGTCATGCCGATGGCGAGCAGCACGCCGAACACCGTGGCCGAGCCTGCCACCGCGCGTACCCAGCCAGGGCTTTCCTGCGCGGCGGCCTGGCGCAGCGCCAGCAGGCCACCGACGACGGCCAGCCCGGCGGCGATCAGCGGGGGGAGCCACACCCATATCCATGTCGATTCGGCGGATTGCGGGTTGAACAGGAACACGGTCGCAGCATTGCTGGCTACCGGAATGCCGATGAATGCGCCGAGAGCCGCCGCGGCGGAGGTCAGGGCGAGCGCGTCGGCACGAACGAGGCCGGACAGCCAGTGCTCGTGCTTCGACGCAGGCTCTGGTTCAACGTCGGGCAGGTCGTGGTCCCCGTCTCCGGGATGGCTGTCCATCGTCTCCATGCGGTGGACAGTACTTGTCGCATGTCGGCGCGGGTCCCGCGCCCGTTGGATCGGTGGGCGCGCGACAATGTGGGCGTGAGCCTCTACCGCGACGAGGGTGTGGTGCTGCGCACCCAGAAGCTCGGCGAGGCCGACCGGATCATCACATTGCTGACCCGTGCCAACGGCCGGGTGCGCGCAGTCGCCAAGGGGGTGCGCCGCACGACCAGCCGGTTCGGGGCCCGGCTCGAACCGTTCATGCAGGTCGACCTGCAGTTGGCCAGCGGACGCTCGCTGGACGTGGTCACGCAGGCCGAGACCATCGCCCCGTTCGGCATGAGCATCACCGGCGACTACGTCCGGTACACCGCCGGTACGGCCATCCTCGAGACCGCCGAGCGGCTCTCAGCCGAGGAGCGCGAGCCGGCCGTGCAGCACTACCTCCTGCTGGTCGGCGCGCTCCGCTCGATCGCGGAGGGGGCCCACGATCCCGGGCTGGTGCTAGACGCCTATCTGCTGCGCGGGCTGTCGGTGGCGGGGTTCGCGCCCAGCTTCGCCGACTGCGCCCGGTGTGGGACGACCGGACCGCACACGTTCTTCTCGGTGCCCGCCGGTGGGATGGTCTGCGCGGCCTGCAGGCCCTCGGGCGCCGTGTCGCCGTCGGCCACGACGGTCGCACTCCTAACCGCCTTGCTCACCGGCGACTGGACGGTCGCCGACGCCAGCAACCAGCAGGCCCGCCGCGAGGCCAGCGGCATGGTCGCCGCGTTCCTGCAGTGGCACCTCGAGCGCGGGCTGCGGTCGCTGCCCCTGGTGGAGCGGGTGTGAGCCGGAGCTACGACGGCCCCCGGCCCCACCCCTCGGGTGCCACACCGCCGAAGATCCCCCGCGAACTGGTCCCCCGCCACGTCGCCATCGTCATGGACGGCAACGGCCGGTGGGCCAAGCAGCGCGGCCTTCCCCGCACCAAGGGCCACGAGGCCGGCGAGGCCTCCCTGCTCGACGTCATCCACGGGGCGATCGAGCTCGGCATCGGCTGCCTGTCGGCCTACGCGTTCTCGACGGAGAACTGGCGACGTTCCCCTGAGGAGGTCCGATTCCTCATGGGTTTCAACCGGGAGGTGATCCACCGCCGCCGCGACGAGCTCGACGCGCTCGGCGTGCGGGTCCGCTGGGCCGGGCGGAGGCGGCGGCTATGGAAGAGCGTCATCGCCGAGCTCGAGGAAGCTGAGCGTCGCACCCGCCGCAACGACGTCTTGACGCTGCAGTTCTGCGTCAACTACGGCGGACGCGCGGAGATCGCCGATGCAGCGGCGGCACTCGCCGTCGACGTTGCGGCGGGGAAGGTGCGTCCGGCCAGGGTCGATGAGCGGATGCTCCGGCGCTACCTCTACAACCCGGACCTCCCGGACGTCGACCTGTTCGTGCGGTCCTCGGGCGAGCAGCGCACGTCGAACTTCCTGGCCTGGCAGGCCGCCTACGCCGAGCTGGTGTTCCTCGACACGCTCTGGCCCGACGTCGACCGTCGTCACCTCTGGCAGGCGGTCGAGACCTACGCCCGCCGGAACCGCCGCTATGGCGGGCCCGACCGGTCGGCGACGGCCGTGTGACGGCGTGCCCTACGAGGCCGGCGAGTCTGCTGTCATCGTGCCGCTGCCGTCAGTCGAGCCGCTGGTGTCGGGGTGGCGAGAGCGCTTCGACATCTCAGCCCGGCACGGCGTGCCCGCGCACGTCACGGTGCTGTACCCGTTCCTGCACCAGAGCCGACTTGATCACGACGTGCTGGCCCAGCTCGGCGAGGTGTGCGCAGCGACGCCGGCACTGGAGGTCGCGTTTCCCCAGGCTGGCGCGATTCCCCCAGGTGCTCTACCTCCAACCGGAGCCGTCCGAGCCGTTCCGGCAGCTCACGGCCGCCGTCTTCGAGCGGTGGCCGGAGGCGCCGCCCTACCGTAGCGCCTACGTCGACGCCATCCCGCACCTCACCGTCGCGCACGACGTCGAGGAGGCGACTCTTGCCACCATCGAGCGCGAGGTGGCGCCCCAACTGCCGGTCCGGGCGTGGATCGAGGAGGCCTGGCTGTACGCGTATGACGGCGAGCGCTGGCACCCTCGCATCCGGCGGCCGTTCGGCTGAAGCCCCTCAAGTCGACATGATCATGGGCGTTCGGCGCGGCGCTGGCGTGTCGCTTCGTAGAGGACCACGGAGGCGGCGCTGGCCGCGTTGAGCGAGCTGGCCGCTCCTGCGATCGGGACGCGGACGACGGCATCGCAGGCCTCGCGCCATGCGGCGCTCATTCCGGTGGCCTCGCGGCCGACGACCAGCAGCGTGGGACCCGTCAGCAGGTGGGTATCGACGTCGACCGAGCTGGTCTCGTCGCTGCCGACGACCTGTGCTCCGGCTCGTCGCGCCCACGCAACGACCTCCGCGGTCGAGCTGGCACGGACACACGGAACAGCGAACAGCGAGCCTGTGCTTGCGCGGACGACCTTGGGGTCGTAGACGTCGGCCCCGTGGCCTGTCACGACCACGCCGTGCCCGCCGAACGCGTCGAGCGACCGGACCAGCGTGCCGAGGTTTCCGGGGCTGGCCGGCCGGTCGAAGGCGATGGCCAGCAGGTCAGGCCCCACGGGTATGCGGTCCAGGCGGTCCGGCCGCATCGCGACCACGGCAACCAGCTCCGGCGGCTGGTCGGCCTTCTCGCCCAGCTCGCCGAGCAGCTCCGGCGCCATCGCCACCCGTTCGGAGTCGACCTGTTCCAGCAGCCGCTGGGCCCATCGGGACCACGGTCCCTCCCGAGCATGCAGGAGCGCACGCACCGTCCAGCCGTGCTCAACGGCCATCGTGATCGGTCGCACCCCCTGCACGATGAACTCGCCGGTGCGGTGACGCTTCGTCCGGTTCGTCAACAGGGCCAGCCACTGCTGGAAGCGGGCGTTCCGCGATGTGATGGTGCGCGCGGTAATCGTCGTGCCCATGTCAGTGCTCGTCGTAGTGCTGCCCGTGCTGCGCGTGCAGGTGGCCGTCATGCAAGTAGTCGACGTGGTTGCCGTGGAGGACGCCGGGGTGGCCGCAGTCCGCGTCGTGGCGGTGACCGTGCTGCTCGGCGGTGACGTGGTCGCCGGCCAGCCGGGCGTCGCTCTCGGCGGGCTCCGGTACGGCCCGATGCCGCCACCGCCGGAGCATCGACCCCACCGGCCAAGCCAGCGCGAAACCCAGCAACGCGATCACCACGATGCTGGCGCCGGGCGCGACGTCGACGTAGTAGGAGAAGACGACACCGGCCAGCGATGGCACGACGCCGAGGAGCAGCGCGAGCGCGAAGGTCGCGCGGAAGCCTCTGGTCAGCTGCTGGGCCGTTGCGACCGGAACCACCATCAACGCGCTGACCAACAGCAATCCGACCGTCCGCATCGCCACGGTGACTGTCACGGCCGCCATGACGGCGATGAGCAGGTTGTACGTGCGAACGGGCAGGCCGGCGACCCGGGCGAACTCCTCGTCCTGGCAGACGGCGAACAGTTGTGGCCGCAGGCCCGCCGCCACGACGAGTACGACGGCGACCAGCGCGACGATCACCCAGAGGTCGGACCCTGAGACGGTCGTGATCGACCCGAACAGGTACGTGTTGAGTGTCGCGGCGGTGCTGCCCGCGAGGCCTACCAGGAGCACGCCTCCGGCGATGCCGCCGTAGAACAGCATCGCGAGGGCCACGTCGGCCGATGCGCGGCCACGCTGCCGCACGAGCTCGATCGCCACGGCGCCCAGCGTGGCCGCGATCACCGCGGTCCAGACCGGCGCCCAGCCCGTCAGCAGGCCGAGGGCGACGCCGGTGAGCGCGACGTGGCCGATGCCGTCGCCCATCAGCGCCAACCGGCGCTGGACCAGGTAGGTCCCGATCGCCGGTGCGGCCAGTCCGGTCAGCATCGCGGCGAGCAGGGCCCGCTGCATGAACTCGAGGGAGAGCAGGCTCATCCGAACAGCCCGGCCTCGTCGTCGTGCCCGTGTCCGTGGCCGTGCTCGCGCTCCGCGCCCAGTGCCGCGTGCGCCGCCAGCGGGCCGACCTGCGCGACGCGTCCACTGTCCAGCACGACGCCACGGTCGATGAGCGGAGCCAACGGGCCCATCTCGTGCAGCACGAGGAGCACGGTGCGTCCCGAGGCGACGAATGTCCGAAGAGCCCGGGCGAACGCCTCCTGGCTGGAGCGGTCGATGCCGGCATTGGGTTCGTCGAGGACCAGCAGGTCGGGGTGGCCGGCAGCGGCCCTCGCGATCAGCACGCGCTGCTGCTGACCCCCGGAGAGTTCGGCGACGCTCTCGTCGGCCCGGTCGCCCAGGGCGACCAGGTCGATGGCCTCCACGACGGCCTCGTGGTCGCGGCGGGTGGCTCTGCGGAACGGGCGCCGGTGTGCCAGGCGCCCGGAGGCGACGACCTCGCGCACCGTGGCGGGGACACCCCCCGCCGCCGTCGTGCGCTGCGGAACGTAGCCGACCCGGTGCCAGTCGCGGAACGCGCCGACGGGAGTGTCGAACAGCCGCACCTCCCCTGCCGTGACAGGTAGGAGCCCGACGGCCGCACGCACCAGCGTCGACTTGCCGGACCCGTTCGCGCCGAGCAGCGTCACGACCTCGCCCTGGCCGACCCGCAGGTCGACACCGTGCAGCACCGGACGGTCGCCGAGCGCGACCGTCGCGCCGCGGACGTCGACGACGGTAGGGGTCACGTGCAGCCGTTCGCCTCTTCCAGCGCGCCGAGGTTGGCCCGCATGAGCGTGAAGTAGTCCTCGTCCTCAGTCTCGTCGGTCAGGCCCTCGATCGGATCGAGAACCGCCGTGACCACGCCGAGATCATCGGCCAGCGTTTCGGCGACCTTCGGGCTGACCAGCGTTTCGTAGAAGACCGTCGTCACACCCTCGTCGGCGATCACCTCCCGCACCTCGGCGAGGCGGGCCGGCGAGGGCTCGGCGTCGGGGGAGAGCGCGGAGATGCCGACCATCTCCAGACCGTACCGGTGGGCCAGGTAACCGAAGGCCTCGTGGGTGGTGACGAAGACGCTGCGCTCACACTGCGCCAGGCCGGTGCTGAACTCCTCGTCGAGAGCGACCAACTCCACGACGAGAGCGTCGGCCCGCTCCTGGAAGGCGTCGGCCGATTCGGGCACGACCTCCGCGAGGCCGTCGGCTACCGCTCCGGCGATCGTCGCCAGCAGCGTTGGGTCGAGCCAGACGTGCGGGTCGCCGGTCAAGTCGCCGTGGGCGTGGTCGTCGCCCTCGTGCTCATCGGCGTGCTCGTCCTCGGTCGCGTCGTCGTGCTCACCATGGTCCTCCAGGTCCTCCAGCGGCACGACCTCGGTGACCTCGACGCGCGCGTCGCCGGCGTTCTGGTCGACGGCTTCGTCTACCGACGGTTGGAACCCCTTCTCGTAGACCACCAGGTCGGCCTCCGCGATCTCGCCGACCTGGCGCGGGGTGAGCTCGAGATCGTGGGACTCGACGCCGGGGGGTGTCAGGTTGACGACACGCACGTCGCCGCCGCCGACCCACTCGGCGACGAACGCCAACGGGTAGAAGGAGGCGGCCACCGTAGGAAGGTCGCCGCCGGTCGCGGCCTCGTCACCGCAACCGGCCAGCACCATCCCCAGAACCGCAGCGGACGTCGCCAGTCCCGTTCGCCGTGCCGTAAGCCTCATGAGAGCCATTCTCATCTTCTTTGAGAACGGCTGTCAATCTCGGATCTCACGGGCCGACCCGTTAGGACGGTTGCGTCAGACGGCGAGGACGGCGACGCCGACACCCGCGACGAGAAGGCCGAGACCCTGGATCCGGCGCAGTCGTTCGGTGTAGACGATCCGGGCGAGCAGGACGGTTACGCTCGGGTACAGCGAGGTGATCACCGCCGACAGGCTGAGCAGGCCGGCCCGGGTGGCCAGCAGGTAGGACAGGTTGCCAAGCGCGTCGAACAGCCCCGCCGGGATGGCCAGCCACAGAACAGCTCGGGTGCCGGACAGCGGGACGCGCAGTGCGAGGACGGCGACGACCGCGACGGCGACCGCAGCGGCGCGTGATCCCACCAGCGGCCAGGCGCCGCTGTCCGGATCGGTGTGGCGGATCAGGATGAAGAACAGGCCGAAGCCGACGCCGGAAGCGACCGCCAGGACGGCGCCTCGACCCGCGCGAAGCCGCCCGGGGCGTTCGCCGCTCTCGAGGCTGACCATGGCGATGGCGGCAAGGCACAGGGCCACGCCGACGTAGACCAGTGGATCGAGGTACTCCCCGGTCGCCACCGCGTACCCGACCGGCACCATCGCCGAGGTCAGGGCGGAGACGGGGGCGACGACGCTCATCGGCCCGGCAGCCAGCGCGCCGTACAGGATCGAGAGCCCGATTCCCGCGGCGAGCCCGGCGGTCGTTCCCCACGCCAACGCGGCCCAGGTCGGTGTTCCCGGCGTCGACATCGCCACCGCCATGAGCACCGCGAGACCGATCGGCGTGCTGACCAGCAGAACAGCGAACGGCGCCGCCCGGCGAGACGCCGACCCTCCCAGGAAGTCCCCGGACCCGTACAACGCTGCTGCTACGAGCGAGAAGAGGATCACCATGGACGGTCAGTCTATTGCACTACGTAGTTCACTTTGTAAGACCAACCACAGCGTGAGACGATGCGCGGCATGACCGACGTGCCGCGCGCGGTGGCGCTCAACGTGCGTTCGCACCGCGCCGCCCGCGGGTGGAGCCTCGACACATTGGCTACCAGGTCGGGCGTGAGCAAGGGGGTGCTCGTGGCGCTGGAACAGGGCCGCGGGAATCCCAGCCTGGGCACCCTCATCCGGGTCGCCGAGTGCCTCGGGCTGCCCATCACACAGCTGGTCGAGGCAGGGGACACTCCCGCCGTACGTGTCGTGCCGGTCGAGCGGCAACTCACCTTGTGGCATGGCACGGCCGGCGGCACGGGCACGCTGCTGGCCAGCACCGATCCACCGCACGCGATCGAGTTGTGGCGCTGGGACCTCCGTCCGGGCGAGGTGCGTGAGTCGACCGCGCACGCCGCCGGTGTGCGTGAGCTGGTCAACGTCGAGTCCGGGATCCTCCGAATCACCGTGGACGACGACGTGCATCGGATACCCGAAGGGTCCAGTGCGGCCATGCCCGGCGACCGCAGGCACAGTTACGCGGCCGAAGGCCCGCAGGCGGCCCGGTTCGTGCTGGCCGTGCTCGTACCACCCGCGTCGTAGCCCGCGGGTCAGATCAGTTCCGCAGCCTGGGCGACGACGACGGCGAGGAGCAGGACGACCACACCCGCCCGCACGATCCGGGCCCTGGGCTCCAGCTTCGGCCAGGCCAGCGTGAGCAGCCAGGCGAGGAACAGCACGACCAGGGCCAGCAGGGCCGGTCCCCACGGCGCCGGCGCGAGCAGACCACCGAGCAGCACGGCCGCGGGTACGAGCCCGACGAGCCACCGCGGTGCCCGGCTCAGCCGGGTGAGCACCGGCAGGCTGGTTCGTTCCAGTGCGCCCCGGAACCCCTGCGGTGCCGTCGGCGGGGCCGCCGCCGGCCGGCGACCGACGCCCGGCCTCGGCGCCCGCGACCGGGCCACCGGCGCGGCTGGTCGCCGGTTCGGCGCACGGCGGCGGCGACGACGGTTGCTGGACACAGTGCTCCTCGGGCGGTCCCTGGTCGTACGGTGGAACGCCACCATGGTCCCGCACCCACGAGGAGCGCAATGCTCGCCGTCACCAGGTATCGCATCGACCCGACCGAGGCGGCGGCGTTCCTGGCTCAGGCGCGGGCGGCGCTGGCGGTGCTCGCAGACCGCCCCGGCTGGCGAACGGGCCACGTCGGGCGGGCCACCGACGACCCTGCGCTGTGGCTGCTCATCAGCGAGTGGGACGACGTCGGATCGTACCGGCGGGCACTGTCGGCCTACGAGGTCAAGGTGACGGCGGTCCCGCTGCTTTCCCGGGCCATCGACGAGCCCACTGCGTTCGAGGTGCTGACCGACGCCGACGGCCACGGCTCTGCCCTGGCCGGCGACGCGGGTCTCGTCGGCGTGGGCGAGGCCGCGGCCCCTGTCGTCTCGACTGATCTCGACTGATGGAGCACGGGCACCACGGGTCCGGCCTGCCCTCGGCCGGTCACCACGCGAGCGAGTCCGGCCTGCCCTCCGCCCCGGCGGTCAGGCGCACCGTCGTCGCGGTTCTGCTTCCACTGGTTCTCGCGACGGTCGCCGGACTTGTCCTGCTGTGGCCCGGAGATGACCGGCCCCAGGTGGAAGGCGCCGAGCGGTCCGACGCGACGATCCTCGAGATCCGTGAGTGCGCCGTCCAGGCCGGCGAGGAGAGTGCGAGCGGCGAGGAGTGCCGGGAGGCGGACGTCCGTATCGACTCCGGCCCCGACGAGGGCGTCCAGGTTGTCATCCCCGTGCCCTTTGGCACCGGAGCTCCCGACTTCGAGGCCGGCGACCGGGTCGTCGTCGGTGCGGTGCAGGACGCCCCCATCGAGAGCCGCTACGAACTGCTGGAGTACCAGCGCCAGTTGTCGCTGCTGATCCTGGTGCTGACGTTTGCAGCGGCCGTCATCGCACTGTCGCGGTGGCGAGGTGTCGCCTCATTGGCCAGCCTCGCACTGTCCGTGGCCGTGCTCATCACGTTCGTCCTCCCGGCCCTGCTCGATGGCCGGCCGCCACTGGCCGTGGCCGTGGTCGGGGCATCCACGATCATGATCGTCACCCTGTACCTCTCGTACGGCTTCTCCCTGCGCACCTCGGTCGCGCTGCTCGGGACGTTGCTCAGCCTCACCCTCACCGGCGTGCTGGGCCTGGTCTTCACGACCCTGGGGCGTTTCACCGGGCTGGCTGACGAGGCTTCCGCGTACCTGGGCGGGGTCGGCGCGAGCATCGACATGCATGGTCTGCTGCTGGCCGGGATCGTGATAGGCGCGTTGGGCGTCCTGGACGACGTCACGGTGACCCAGACGGCCGCGGTGTGGGAACTCGCGGACGCCGACCCGGCGTCGTCGCGCCGTTCCCTGTTCGCGGCCGGCCTGCGCATCGGCCGCCAGCACGTCTCGGCGACGGTCAACACGCTGGTGCTCGCGTACGCCGGAGCCTCCCTTCCCGTACTACTGCTCTTCGCGGTATCGGGTCAGGGCGTGCTCGACACGGTGACGACCGAGCTGATCGCCCAGGAGGTGGTTCGGGCGCTGGTCGGCGGCCTCGGTATCGTCGCCGCGGTGCCGCTGACAACGCTGGTTGCAGCGCTGGCGGTCCGCGAGCGTCCCCGTCTACGCCGACGCCGGGGCAGACGGGCACGGCCCGCCGTCGACGTCTCGGCCTGATCGGCGGACCGTGCCCCGCGCCGCTGGCGCACTACCCCAACGGCGGCTGTGCCAGGCGTGCCAGTTCGAGCGCCTGCTCGGGGAACCACACGCCGGCTGGTGGGTCGGCGTGCCCGCGGACCGGGTCGATACCGCCGCCGGGCGCCCAGCGCGTGCACTCGCCGTCGGACTCGCCGGGGATCTTGACCCACAGGTAGGCGTCGATCAGCGGGCTGGACGTAGCACTGGTCGGGCGCAGCCCAAGGCCGCGGTCCGGCGGGTTGCACCAGTCCTGCGGGTCGCCCGGCGGGTGGTCGGCCGGTGGCGTCCACGGCCCCAGCCCGTTGCGGCTGGTGTCGACCACGAAGTGCTTCGCCTCGGCCGCCGTGGGGAATGCGAGGGCTGCGTCGGCGTACTGCTGGACGTACTGCTGGTCGGTGAGCACCCAGGTGTCGAAGTCGGCCGGATTCGCGGGGAAGTACTGGCTTCCGCACCACGCGACATTCCACCAGTCGCGCTGTTCGGCCAAGTAGAGGCACAGCGAGGTCCAGGTGCCGTACTTCTCCAGCTTCCTCTGCTCCTGGTAGTTCGACGCGTTGACGAAGAAGCCGTCGGCCCGTTCGACGCCGGCCTTGATCAGCCGGTCCGACAGGTCGCCGACGCCGAGCCAGCCACTGTGCGTGCCGTCGAGGTAGACCGCGGCGTTGGGCTGCTCCTTGATCCGGTCGACAGCCGCGTTGAGCTCGGTGAAACGGGCCGCGGCGAGCGAGGCATCGCCGCCCGCAGGCTGGCACCACTCGAGCTCGCCGTTGATCGTGGTGTACCAGGGGATGATGCCGAGCCCATCGGGTTCGAGTATCACCATGACCTCGGCATTGCCGATGCCTGCCGCGAAGCCCTCGATCCAGGCCAGATACTCGTCGGTGCCGGATGCGCCACCGGCCGAGAACTGCGAGCAGTCGCGGTACGGGATGTTGTAGACGACCAGCACCGGCACCGACTTCTGTGCCTCCGCGCGATTGACCGTGTTGCGGACGTCCTGCTCGACCTGCTTCGGCGTGCCGCCCTCGAACCAGACGGCCTGCGGCGTGTCGACCATCGCCTTGATCAGGGCGGCGTCGTCCTCGTGGCCTTCGGACTTCAGGTCGGCGATCTGCTGGATCGCCCCGCGGTCAGGCTTGGGGACGTAGAACTGCGTGTCGTCTGCCGCTGCGGCGGGTGGTGCGAGAAGCGCCGCACCGAGCACAGCCGTGATGACGACCAGCGCGGCGCCGCTCCGTCGAGACGTGCGTGTGGTCATTGCCGGCCTCCCGGTTGCGCGGTCGGTGCGGGCTCACCCATGGCGAGCATCACAGGGAGCGCAGGCGCAGGGCAAGACTTCGTGGGAACGCTCTCACCTTCGTCTCAACATGTGAGACCTCCCGGTTTCTCCCGTGATCATCGGCACTTCGGTTCCGGATGGGACCCACAGTGCCGATGATCACCGCGGCGCCAGCGGGTAGCCTTGGACATCGACCCGACCTCGCCGACCGCCAGCCGGATGGAGTGACCACATCGTGGCCGCCGACAAGACCATCGATTCGCTCGTCTCGCTCGCCAAGCGCCGGGGCTTCGTCTACCCGACCGGGGAGATCTACGGCGGTACCCGCTCCGCCTGGGACTACGGACCACTGGGAGTGGAGCTCAAGGAGAACATCCGCCGCCAGTGGTGGCGGTCCATGGTGCAGATGCGCGACGACGTCGTCGGGCTCGACTCGGCGGTCGTGCTTCCGCGGGAGGTATGGGTGGCTTCGGGTCACGTCGACGCCTTCGTCGACCCGCTCACCGAATGCCAGTCTTGCCATCACCGGTTCCGGGCCGACCACCTCGAGGAGGCGTACGAGGCCAAGCACGGACACCCACCGGAGAACGGACTGGCCGACGTCAACTGCCCCAACTGCGGCGCCAAAGGCTCGTTCACCGAGCCGAAGATGTTCAACGGTCTGCTCAAGACATACCTCGGCCCGGTCGAGTCCGAGGAGGGCCTGCACTACCTGCGTCCGGAGACGGCGCAGGGCATTTTCACCAACTTCCAGTCGGTCATGAACTCGTCGCGGCGCAGGCCCCCGTTCGGCATCGCTCAGGTGGGCAAGGCGTTCCGTAACGAGATCACGCCCGGCAACTTCATCTTCCGCACTCGCGAATTCGAGATGATGGAGTTGGAGTTCTTCGTCGAGCCGGGCACGGACGAGGAGTGGCACGAGTACTGGCTCAAGGAACGCTGGGACTGGTACGTCGACCTCGGGATCTCAGCGGACAACCTGCGGTACTTCGAGCACCCGCAGGCCAAGCTGTCGCACTACTCCAAGCGCACGGTCGACATCGAGTACCGCTTCCGCTTCGGCGGCACCGAGTTCTCCGAGCTCGAGGGCATCGCCAACCGCACCGACTTCGACCTCACGACGCACACGAAGCACTCCGGCGCCGACCTCACCTACTTCGACCAGGAGAAGGGGGAGCGTTGGACGCCGTACGTCGTCGAGCCGTCGGCGGGGCTGACCCGTTCGGTACTCGCGTTCCTGCTCGACGCCAACGACGTCGACGAGGCACCGAACGCCAAGGGCGGCGTCGACACCCGGACCGTCATGCGGTTAGACCCGAGGCTCGCGCCGGTCAAGGCAGCGGTGCTGCCGCTCTCGCGCAACGCCGACCTGTCGCCCAAGGCACGCGACCTGGCGGCGACGCTGCGCGGGCGCTGGAATGTCGAGTTCGACGACGCCGGTGCGATCGGCCGGCGCTACCGGCGCCAGGACGAGATCGGCACACCGTTCTGCGTGACGGTCGACTTCGAGACGCTCGACGACGACGCCGTCACGGTCCGCGAGCGGGACTCGATGGCGCAGGACAGGGTCTCGCTCGACCGGGTCGAG
This sequence comes from Jiangellaceae bacterium, assembly GCA_035316885.1. Classification (GTDB taxonomy): domain Bacteria; phylum Actinomycetota; class Actinomycetes; order Jiangellales; family Jiangellaceae; genus DASRTE01. The sequence goes on from DATHII010000066.1 coordinate 17,484, forward strand.
GCATACCTCTCCGAGCGGCTGCCCGCCTGCTGAAGACGGTCGATAGTGTCGCGGCATGGCGGCCACCGAGAGCGAGAACACGCGCAGTGACGTCCCCGGCATCCGGGTCGATGCGTATCGCGTCGAGCGCGACGACGAGATC
>DATHII010000067.1:0-2225 GCA_035316885.1 Jiangellaceae bacterium
TTCCCTCGTGCGGCACGTCTGCGGCACGCTGGTTAACGAAGCTCGCCCGCGAGCACCCAGCCCTCGAGCGCGGCGGGCGGCACCTTAGCGGTCGCGGCGAGCACCCTCGTCGCGCCCTTATCGGCTAGGTGGTGGGAGTTGGAGGCGCGGCGTTGATAGCCTTCAAGTGATGAGCGTTCGGCGCGTAATCGTCGATCACGTGCTGTTCGTCGTGGCTGACCTGGACGCGAGCCGACGGCTCTATACGGCAGCCCTCGCCCCACTCGGCTACGAAGAACTTTACGTTCAGGATGACTGTGTCAGCTACGGGGCCGAGGACCTGGACGACTTCACGATCTGCCAGGGGGAGCCCCTGACCACGGCGGCTCATGTTGCGTTCTCCGCCGAGGGTCGGGAGACGGTAGACGCGTTCTTCGAAGCCGCGGTCGCGAACGGTGCCACGATCCGGGGCGAGCCCGGCGTGTGGACGCAGTACTCCGAGCGGTACTACGCCGCATTCGTGAACGACTTGCATCAGAACAACGTCGAGGCCGTATGGCACGCGCCCGACCCGGTGATCGACGCGCCTCACCGTCCCGGCGTCCCTTGATCCTCACGGTGCCAGGGCCGGGCCACAGCCCGCCGAATCCCAACCCGCTCGCCGGACTGAGGAACTGTCGCGACCAGCACGCCCATCGCGACCGGAGGATCGAGCCCCGGCCCCTCCTTGCGCAGCGTGCCGGCGACAGGTTCACGACCACGCGACGAAGCGGCCACTCGAGCGCCGGGCAGGCCGGTCAGCGTCAGTGACGGAAGCCCCCGGCCGACATGCACCTCGACCGCGACCAGGTGACCGAGGACCCGACGACGGTGATCCGGTGACGCGACGAGAACCACATTTCCCGCGACGGGTCCGTGGCGCCTCGCGCCGCGCACCGCGGAGCTTAGCATCGGCGCGTGGCGACCGTGCTCAGGCCCTTGGCGGACGACGACCTGGACCGACTGTTCGTGTGGGAGAACGACGACCGGGCGGTGAAGATGGCGGCATTCACCCGCGCCGACTCGTCCTACCGGCGGTCGTTCGACGCCCACTTCCATCGCATCCGGGATAACCCGGACGACACGGTCCTTGCGATCGACGACGACGGCGACCTCGTGGGGATGATCGGGAGCTTTCCGTCCGAGGTGGGCCGCGAGGTGACCTTCTGGATCGACCCTGGGCAGTGGGGTCGCGGGCTCGCCTCCGCCGCGCTCCGGTCGTTCCTGGATGTCGAGCCGACCAGGCCGCTGTTCGCCCGGGTGGCCGAGAACAACGTCGGGTCCGCCAAGGTGCTGCGCCGGGCCGGTTTCGTGCAGGTTGGCTCCGAGCGGTCGTGGGCCGAGGGTCTCGGCCGTGAGGTCGGAGAGACCGTTCACCGGCTTGACTAAGTCGGGCCTGTGCGTGCGAGGAGGACCGGACGGTACGGGCAGTGCTCGTCGGGATGCTGCGGGAGGCTGAGCGTTTGGGTCCCTCCTAGGAACCTACAGGGAGACCGCGCCGCAGACGGATCTGGGTGGGCGTGCCTCAAGTGCGTAGGCCACTCTGCCGACAACTCATCGAGATTGACGAAACGCTACTCCGTCCTCGGAGGCAAGCCAGATGCAGGTATCGGACGTTCCTGGACGGCGTGAGCCATCGGCGCCGTTCACTCGGCGTTGCCCCGTGTGTGGGACCGACGTGACCGGTGGAGACCGTTTCTGCGGGTCTTGCGGCGCGAGCATGCCAAGTCTTACGTCATACCTTCCACCACAGCCGGCCCCTAACTCACCGTTGGCGGTGGCGAGTCCAACACCTAAGACAAGTGCACTCAGGAAGGTGGTCGCTGGATGGATCGTCGCGGCGCTTGTACTCGTTGCGGGCACGGCTGCCTTTCTCATCAAGGGTGCATCTCTATCGGAGGCACAGGGGTCGATCGAACGCTTGGAGAGTCGAGTCACCGACTTCGAGAGTAGGAACGCGAAGCTAAGGGACGAGATCGACTCACTACAAGGTGAGGGCACCGACCTACGCGGCGAGAACAACAGTCTCAAGACTGCCGTCACCGACTGTCGCGATGCGGCCGTGCAGATGCAGAAGGTGACGACATCATTCTTCGCGTATGCGAACAAGAGAATCATGTTCGCGGACTGGAGGTCGAAGGTCCGAGCGGCCAGAGCAGCCCTAGGGGTCTGCAGCTCAGAGGCTCAGTCGAACGGCCTCTTCTGAG
>DATHII010000068.1:0-3280 GCA_035316885.1 Jiangellaceae bacterium
TCTTGCGCTTCCAATAATCATTTCGTATTCTGCATTTACATGCGAATAGGTCTCGCATACAACGAGAAACCTGACGCGACGCCCGCGTCAGATGCTTACGCAGAATGGGATGACCCGTCTACCATCGACGCGGTCGATCAGGCTCTGAGTCTCTTCGGCACGGTCGTTCGTCTCGAAGCCGACGAATTCTTCCCGCAAAAACTTTCGCTCGCGCGTCCCGACATCGTTTTCAACATGGCCGAGGGGTTGCACGGCCCGTGCCGCGAGTCGCACGTCCCGGCGCTGTGCGAGTACTTGAACATCCCGTACACCGGCTCCGATCCGCTCACACTGGCGCTGACGCTGCACAAGGGACGCACCAAAGAGATCCTCGCCTACCGCGGCGTGCCGACTGCGCCGTTCCGCGTCATCGAACGCCTGTCCGACCTCGACCGGATGCCGCTTCCCTATCCGTTGTTCGTGAAGCCGGTGGCGGAGGGGTCCGGCAAAGGCATATTCGTCAATAACTTGTGCCACTCGCACGCGCAGCTCGCGGAGCGAGTGCCGTTCCTCTTGGAGCGCTACGACCAGCCGGTTCTCGTCGAGACCTATCTCCCCGGCCCCGAGTTCACGGTCGCGATACTCGGCAACAACGGCGACGTCCGCTGCTTGCCGATCGTCGGATTCGACTTCGCGACGCTGCCCGCGGGCGCTCCGCCCGTCTACGGGTACGAAGCGAAATGGATCTGGGATACGCGCGAGCACCCACTCGAGATCTTCCAGTGCCCGCCGACCGGCGTCACCGAGTCGCTGTGCCGTGAGACTGAGCGCGTCGCGCTCGACGCGTATCGCGCGCTCGGCTGCCGCGACTGGTGCCGCATCGACGTGCGCGTGGATCGCTTCGGCGTGCCCAACGTGGTCGAGCTGAATCCGCTGCCCGGAATCATCCCCGACCCCCTGATGAACTCCTGCTTCCCCAAGGCCGCGCGGGTCGCTGGTTTCACCTACGACGAGCTGATCCAGGAAGTCGTCCGGATCGCCTGGAAACGGATTACCGGTCGCGAAGCAGGCGTGCACCATGCTGCGTCCCTACCCGCCCCCGCAGCGATTTCCGCGTGAGGGTCGTCATCCTCTATGATCCCGGCGCCGACGATTGGACCGCCGAGGATGTCGCCGGGGTGATGCAGGCGGTCGACGACATCGCCAGAATCTTTGTTTCCTTCAATCACCAGGTGCAGCGCGTTCCGGTCCGGCACGACATGCGGTGGTTCAACTCCTGCCGCCGGGCCGATCTCGTGTTCAACCTGTGTGAAGGAGTGCGCGGCGTTGCGCAGTGGGAGGACCACGTCGTCGGGACTCTGGAGCTTGCCGGCATCGCGTACACCGGCTGCGGACCGTGGACGACTGCTGCCTGCCGCCGCAAGGCGGTCGCCAACACCCTGCTGGAGCGCGCCGGCCTGCCGGTGCCCCGCTGGACGATCGCGCAGGGCAAGATCGACGACGACTTCCCCCTTCCCGCGATCGTGAAACCGGCCGCCGAAGACGCGAGCGCCGGCCTCGATCGCCAGTCGGTGGTGACCGATCGCAAGAGCCTGAAGGCGCGCATCGCCGCGATGACGGAGCAGTTCGACGAAGTGCTGGTGCAGCAATACATCGCCGGCCGCGAGTTCAACGTCGGCATCGTCGGCGATCGGACGCTGCCTGTTGCCGAGATCGACTTCAGCACGATGCCCGAGGGCACGTGGCCGATCCTGACCTATGCGGCCAAGTGGCACGTGGGATCGCCCGAGGATCTGGGCAGCCGGCCGGTGTGCCCCGCGCAGATCTCGCAGCGGTTCGGCGAGCGGTTGTGCCGGCTGGCCGAAACCGCCTGGCGCACGATGCAGGGGAAGAGCTACGGGCGGGTGGACATTCGGGTGGATGACGCAGGCAAGCCGTGGATCCTCGAGGTGAACCCGAATCCGGACCTCACCGACGAGGCGGGCTTGTCGCGCATGGCAAAGGCGGCCGGGTGGGACTACTCGGAGCTGATCCGCCGCATCGCCGAGGTCGCGTTGCGGGAGGCCCAGGGAACGAAGGCCGCGCGTGAGCTGCTCGCTGCGCCCCGTCGGGCGCGCGCACCGCGCACGGCTTGAGCAGCTGACGCGGGCGACTGGTCTCTTCCGCGAGGAGGAGGTCGCTACCGCGGTCGAGCTGCTGGACGAGTGCTTGGGAGGCGACGACGATTACCGGTTCGTCGGCGCGTTCGATGACGATCAGCTGGTCGGCTACGCCTGCTGGGGCCCGACGCCCGGCACCGTGGCGACGAGCGATCTGTACTGGATTGTCGTCGATCGCGCCCGCCAAGGCGCCGGTGTGGGATCACAGTTGCTCACCGAGGTCGAACGACGGCTGACGACCGATGGCAGAAGGCTGGTCGTCGTCGAGACCAGCTCACGCACAGATTACGCGCCTACGCGCGGGTTTTACGAAGCACGCGGCTACACCAGGACCGCGACAATCCCGGGATACTACGCCCCCGGTGACGATCTGGTGGTCTTCACCAAGGATCTGACGTGACGGTGACTTGGCAAGAACTGCTCCGGAAACGGAGCATTGCCTCCCTCGAGGCACTAGCCGCGCGATTCGGCCCGGAGCACGTCGGGGACATCGCCCGTCTCCGGGAGGCCGCGGAAAACTTCGAATTCCGCATTTCCCCCGCAATGGTGGATCTGATCCAGTCGCCCGGCGATCCCATCTGGCGTCAGTACGTTCCCACCGTGCAAGAGCTGGAAGTTCACGACGGCATGGTGGATTCGCTGGACGAAGACGCCAACTCACCTGTCCCCAACATCACGCATCGCTATCCGGACCGGGCGCTATTCCTCGTGTCGCCCGTCTGCGCCGCCTATTGCCGGTTCTGTACCCGCCGGCGCAAAGTGGGCGACCCCGAGAAGATCCCGATGGCGCAGCTCGAGTCGGCGTTCCGGTATCTGGAGGAGCACAAGGAGATCCGCGACGTCATCATGTCGGGCGGCGATCCCCTGCTGCTGTCCGACCGCCGCATCGACGACATCTGCAAGCGCCTGCGGGCGATACCGCATCTCGAGGTGCTGCGGATTGGGAGCCGAGTCCCCTGCCATCTGCCTGAGCGGGTGACGCCGGAGCTGTGCGGCATCCTCAAGCAGTACCATCCCCTGTACATCAACACGCACTTCAATCACCCGGACGAGCTGACCCCAGCCGCGGTGAAGGCGCTGGGCATGCTCGCCGATGCCGGCATCCCCCTCGGCTGCCAGACCGTGCTGCTCAAGGGCGTGAA
>DATHII010000069.1:0-2956 GCA_035316885.1 Jiangellaceae bacterium
GTTGGCGTAGCGGCGCCGAGGAACGGCGCACTGATTGGCACGCGCGCGCCGGCATGTCCGGACGTCGCGGACCGTGACGGTGGGCTGTCGGCACACCCGGATCCCGGCGCAGGCGCGGCCGACGGGCGCGAGCCCGACATCTGGGGTTGGCGTGGGACGGAACAGCCACGTCGGGGCCAGCGATCGCTCAGATCATCGAGCGCCTCCCTGTCGCCGGGTCGACGGCGAGGAATCGCGGGTCGAGCCTGAAGCGACCGCGGCCGGCACGGTTGCCGCCGATGGCGTTGACAGCCCTGTTGGCCGAGCGCAGCCTGGGGGCAGCCAGGGCGAGTGGAGACGATGATGGAGCACCCCAATGCAGAGCTGTATCGGCACCTGACCGCGGCGTTCCAGTCGGGCGACGTCGACACCGTGAAGGGTGCCCTCGCTCCGGGCCTGCGGTGGCACGAAGCCGGCAACCCCGAGGTCATGGGGCGTGAGGCGGTCCTCCAACAGATGAGCGGTGCGATCAGGCGGATCGATGGAAACATCGCCGTTCATGACGTGCTGGCCAACGATGAGCACGTCATCGCCCTGATCAACGTGGCACTCCGCAAGCCCGACGGGTCGGAGGTTGCCTACCCGGCCATCGAGGTCGCCCACATGAGCGACGGGCTCATCACCGAGAGATGGTCCTTCATGGACTCGTGTCCTCCTGATGTGAACGCGTTCTTCTCTGACCTTGGATGACGTCGCCACGCTGAATCTTTGTCCGTCACGGCAACGACCGCTCATTGCCGAGCAACTCGCGGCATATGCGGATCTGGCGGGGGCGAGGGCATTGGGTCCGGCAATAGCCAGCACCTACAACACTTCCACCCGGCGCAGGAACCCGCGCAGATCCAGGAAGTCGGCGAGCGACTGCCGGTGCTCTTCGCAGGCCACCCAGGTCTTTTCCCGCTCCGGCGCGTGGACTTTCGGATTGTTCCAGACCAGGGCGTACGACGCCGGCGCCCGGCAGCCCCTCGCCGAACAGACCACAGGGTCGCTCATCTGCTGCGCGCGTCTGCGCGTGACACGGAGACAAGCCGGCAGTGCGCCCCGTTGTCGGCCCAGCCCCGCTTGAGAACCTTGAGTCGTGGCCTCGCAACGTCCACGTGGTCAGCCTGTCAGCTCGCCGTGCCGCGGGGACGCGCGCTTCATTTCACCCGAAATGCGGTAGATGAGTTACGTTTTGTCCCCGGCGCCGGGATTGGGGTCGAGGGTTGCCACCTGCCAGGGGTGTCGACCGAGACCCGGTGATCCGGCCCGGACGACCACGACGACGTCTCGTTTGGGAGCGATCGCACGGGTGACCGGTCAGGCCTCGCCGCCGATGTCGGACTGGTAGGCCTCGTAGATCAGGTCGGCGCTGCGCTGTCGGGATTGGATCAGCCGGACCAACAGGGCCGTGCCGAGGTCGCGGACACCGTCGACGCCGTCGCTGACCCGCGCCGCGCCGACGCGGGTCAGCAGCTGGTCGATGAGATCATTGATCGCGGTGTGCTCGCGGGTGAGGCGAGCCACCGCGTCGGAGAGCCGCGGCGTGGTGCTCAGTACCCGGCGATACACCCCCTTCGGTCCCTCCGCGATGGCGATGTGTTCCCGAAAGTCACTGACCAGTTCGACCAGGGCGACGTGGACGCGCTCGGCCCAGGCGTCCAGCCGTCCGGGCGCGGGTGCGGCCAACGCCTGTTCCAGTGCGCTCATCGACTCGTACAACTCGGCGCGGCGCACCCGCAACGCCTCAATCGCCTGCTCATCCGTGGGGGAGCCGGCCGGCATCGAAGCCTCCTCGCACCGGTGTCCTTCGATGATCGGTGGGTGCGGTCTCCACGTCCATACCCACACGCCGCGGCCCGGCTTTATCGATGGGTCCGGTGACGTCGGTATCGACCCCTTCGGCGACGCAACCGACACCGTCGGAATCGGTCCCGCCGCCAGCACGTGGAACCCTCGTCACGACCGCCGCCAGCCAGTTCGGTGAGATCCTCTTCGACGACACCGGGCAGGCCATCTACCTGTTCGACAAGGAGCAGACCACCAGCCCGGAGTGCTATGACGAGTGCGCGGACGCATGGCCACCGGTGTTGACCGACGGTGCGCCCATGCCCGCCCAGGGCGCCCACGCGGATGAGCTCGGCACCACCACCCGGACGGACGGCACCACCCAGGTGACCTACGCCGGTCATCCTCTGTACTACTACGCCCACGAGGGAAAGAACCAGGTCCGCTGCCACGACGTGCGCGACTACGGCGGACTATGGCTCGCCGTGACACCAAGCGGTGGAAGCCGCTGCCCACTGGGCGCTCATAGGCCGTGAAGATTGAGTCAAGTCTGTTGATCTCAGGTCGTGTCCGCGCGTGATGGGCTTGGTGGGTTGGGCGGCGACGCCCGTTTGTCCGATGAGGTCCACGCGTCACACTTCGAGATCACGGAGCCCGCAGGTCATAGCTGGCGCTGTAGTGGGCCGCCGTCGTCGCGGCAGCGGTTACGGTGCCCCCACCTGACCGGATGTCCACGAAACGTTGTGCACGTCGCGCCCACGGCGTCGGCCGGTTGGTCGGCGGGTGCCGCGGGGTGGCACTGGTGCTGGCGTCCGGACGCCCGCTGTCTGGTCAGGCAAGAAGCGCGCGTAGCTGCTCTGTGGTTGGAGAGCCCGCGGGCCCGTCGGGTGTGGGGTAGACACGGCAGGCGAGGCCGCTCGGCTCATCGCCGCGTGCGAAGGGGTCGCGCCCGTCGATGAGGATGGTGGGTGACCCGCGGAAGGCCAGCTCCTCCGCCTCCTCGACCGAGCTCACCCGGTGGTAGGTGATACGAATGTCGAGCTCGTCGGCGAGCGCGCGTAGCCGTTCGTTCGCCGTCTGCCAGTTCGGGCAATCGTCGAAGTACTGCAACGTCACGTCCATGACTGTCTCCGGTTTCGCGGGTGAAGCA
>DATHII010000070.1:0-42128 GCA_035316885.1 Jiangellaceae bacterium
CCCCGTCGGCGGTGATCGGCTCGCCGGTGATCCGGTCCTGCATCCCGTCCGGCGGATCCAACCCCCGCACCCCGACCGCCAGCGCGGCCGCCTTCGGATAGTCGATCTCCCCGCCACGCAACGCCGCCACCGTGTCCGGCAGCTCGTCCACCAACTGAACCCGCGGTGGCCACCCGGTCCGCGCCGGTCGACGGCGCCACCCCGACCCGGGCCGCGATCAGCTGCCCGGCCGCGCGGGTCGGGTCGAACCCGCGACCGGGCCGCCTCCGGCGCGTGACACAGCGGATGCCGGGCCAACGCGGCCGCCGTCTCCACCTCCACGCTGTCCGCCCACGCCTTGATCCGCCGACACGCAGCCACCAGCTCCACCAGCTCGTACGCGTCTTCCATGGCGGACGGATCCACCGTTGCCAGCACTGCCGCCAGCTCCACGCCCGGCGCCATCCGCTGCAGCCCACTCAGATCCGGCCCGCCCGCCGTGCCATCACGGCGGTCCGGCTCAGAACCCGGCACTTCGAACATGCGTTCGAGTCTACCGGTGCCGGCTGACACTGCATGCCTTGTCCACAAGGGCGATCAGGGCCGGCCCGGACCTCGAGCGCGGCTCAGCGTGACTGGCTGATCCAGGCGGAGTGCAGACCGGCGTATGTGCCGTCCAATTCGACCAGCTCGGCGTGCGTGCCACGCTCGACCAGGCGGCCGTCGTCGAAGACGAGCACCTCGTCGGCGGACTCTGCCGTAGACAGCCGATGGGCGATCGTCACCGCCGTGCGGCCTCGGGTGATGCCCTCCAGTGCTCGCGCGAGCCGGACCTCGGTCGCCGGGTCCACCGCGCTCGTGGCCTCGTCGAGCACCAGCAGGTCGGGATCGGCGAGGTAGGCCCGGGCCAGGGCGACCAACTGACGCTCCCCCGCGGACAGCGACTCCCCGCGCTGCCCGACCGGCGTTGCCAACCCGTCCGGCAGGCCGTCCAGCCACTCGAGGAGCCCGAGCTCGGTGAGCCCCAACCGTACGTCGTCGTCGGATGCGCCCGGGCGACCGTAGCGGATGTTCGCCGCCAGCGTGTCGTCGAACAAGAACCCCTCCTGCGGCACCATCACCACGCGCTCACGCAACGAGTCGAAGCGAATTTCGCGCAGGTCGACGCCGTCGAGGAGGACCCGCCCGCCGATCGGGTCCATCAGCCGCGTCAGCAGCTTTGCGAAGGTCGTCTTACCCGAACCGGTCTCACCGACCACGGCGATCCGGGAGCGCGGTGGGATGGCGACGTCGACCTCGCACAGCACCGTCGGTCCGCCCGGGTAGGCGTACGACACCTGGTCGAAGCGGACGTCGATCGGCCCCCTCGGCAGCGCCCGACCCTCCGGGCCGGGGTCGGTGACATCGGCGGGGGTGTCGATGACGCCGAGCACGCGACGCCACCCGGCGACGGCGTTCTGGGCCTCGTTCAGCACCTCGGTGCCGACCTGGACCGGCCCGACGAACAGGGTGATGAGGAACAGGAACGCCAGCAGCCTTCCCAGGGTCAGCTCGCCGGCCAGCCCGAGCAGCACGCCGACGACTACGACTGCCGCGTTGGCGACGCCTGCGACGATCTCGCCGGTGGTGAAGCTGAACGCGACGAGCCGCTGCGCACGGGTGGCCGCAGCGCGATGCTGGTCCACTGCGTCGTCGATCCGATTCTGGGTGCGCCCCTCGATCGCGTAGGCCCGCACCGCCTGTGCCCCGACGACGGACTCCGAGATCGCGCCGAGCATGCCTCCGACCCGTTCACGCACGGTGCTGTAGGCCGCGGACACCATCCGCTGGAAGTGCCGGAGCACGAGGAACAACGGCAGGAAGCACGCCCAGACCAGCAGGGTCAGCTGCCACGAGTAGATGGCCATGATCACCGTGGCCACGAGCAGCTGTCCGACGCTGACCACGAGCAGAAGGCCACCCCACTGCACGAACTGCGACAGAGTGTCGACGTCGCTGGTCACCCTGGAGACCAGCGAGCCGCGCCGCTCAGTGTTCTGAGTGAGGACGGACAGGTCGTGGACATGGCGGAACGCGCGTACGCGCATGGTCGCGAGACCGGCCTCGCTGGCGCGGAAGATCCGGACATTCATCAGGTACGCAGCACCAGCCGTGATCAGCACTGCCACCAACGCAACCAGGCACATCCATCGCACGAAGGCGAGGTCGGCCCCGCCGCTGCTCAGGAGCCCTCGGTCGACCGTCTGCTGGACCGCGATCGGCACGACCAGCCGGCCGGCCGTCGCCAGCAGGGCGAGACCCAGGGTGAGTGGCAGGCCGACACGGATCTCCGGCGAGAGCGCCAGGCCCCGCCGCACGGTCCGCCACGCGGTGTCTGCGGTGCCGTGTCCGACACTGCTCGCCGACGTGGTCACGCTCACCGGGCGATCCCCTCGTCGGCGAGCATCTCGGCCGCGTCCCGCTCCTCGTCGGCCCGAAGCGCCGCACGCTCGGCTGCGTCGCGCTCGTAGGCGGTGAGCAGGTTCCGGTAGCCGGCGGACGCGGCGAGCAGTTCGTCATGGGTCCCGCGCGCCAGCACGCGGCCGTGTTCGACATAGACGACCTCGTCGGCGAGCGCGATCGTGGCCCGCCGGTAGGCGACGACGACGACCGTCGCCGGCAGGGCCGCCTCGCGCAGCCCGGCCAGGATGCGCCGCTCGACCTCGGGGTCGACCGCGCTCGTCGCGTCGTCGAGTACGAGCAGCCGCGGACGACGGACCACGGCACGAGCCAGGGCAAGGCGCTGGCGCTGCCCGCCGGAGAGGGTGGCACCGCGCTCGCCCACGACCGAGTCCAATCCACCGGGCAGCGCGGCGACGAACCGGTCCGCCTGGGCGAGTCGCAGCGCGGCCCACACCTCGTCGTCGGTGAAATCGCCGCCCAGTGTGACGTTCTCTCGCACGCTGTCCTCGAACACGAAGGCATCCTGGAACACCAGCGCAACCGCCCCCGCGACCGCCCCCGGCTCCAAGCTGCGGGCGTCGGTGCCGTCGATGAGGACCCGGCCGGTGCGCGGGTCGACCAGCCGCACGAGCAGAGCGGCAAGTGTTGACTTCCCCGAGCCGGTTGGGCCGACGACCGCCACCGTCCGACCGGGGGCCACGTCGAGCGTGAGTCCATGTAGGACGTCGCGGGCCCCGCCGGACCCGAGGTCACCATCACCGTTGCCGTCGGGACCACGGCCGTCGTAGGCGAACGAGACCTCACTCACTCGCAGCTCGACCGGACCGTAACCGTCGCCGGCGGGCAGGTCCCCGTAAGACAGAGCGCCCGTCGCGCTCAGCACGTTGTCGACCCGGCGCCACCCCACCACGGCTCTCGGCAGCTCGCCGAGCACCCAGCCGATCGCCCGGATCGGGAACGCGACGACCATGAGCAGGTACGCGACCGATACCAGAGCACCAGGATCCAGGGTGCCTGTGCTCACCCGGCCCGATCCGACCAGGAGCACGGCGAGCACGCCGACGCTCGGCAGCGCCTCGAGCACCGGGTCGAATGCCCCCCGCACCCTGCCCACGGCGACGTTCGCGTCGCGTAGCTCACGCGCCACGGCGGCGAAGCGCGCCGTCTCGTCGGCTTCGCGACCGAGTGACTTGACCACCAGGGCGCCGTCGAAGGACTCGTGCGCCACTCCGGACAGCTCGGCTCGAAGAGCCTGCGCCCGCGTGGCCAACGGTGAGAGGCGCCGCTGGTAGAGGAGGTTGACCAGCAGGATCGCCGGGAACACCAGGAGGCCGACCGCGGCCAGCGCCGGGTCGGTGAGCACGATGGCGACGACGGCGACCACGAGCATGACCAGCACGCCGACCGCCATCGGGAACGGTGCGATCGGGTACCACGTGGCCTCGACGTCGGCGTTGGCGTTGGACAGCAACTGGCCCGTCGGGTGCCGGTGGTGCCAGGACAGCGGCAGCCGGAGGTACTGGCGGGTCACGCGCCGCCGGTAGCGGGCCTGCAGGCGGTACTGCATGACGCCGGCGAAGTATCGCCTTGTCACGATGCCGGCCGCCTTGATGACCGAGATGCCGACAATCGCCATGGCCGCGAGGGCCAGCACCGCGCTGGTCGTCCGGCCCTGGTCGAAAGCGGGGACGATCACGCGGTCGGTCACCCTGCCGATCACGGTGGCCGTCAGCGCCGTCGCAGCGCCGAACACCGCGCTGCCGGTCACAGCCACGGCGAAGACCCCTGGTTCGTCCCTGACGGCCCGGCCGAGAACCCCCATGCCCTCGCGCAGCGTCACCTGGTCCGGTCGGTCCGTCACACACCCTCCGCCCGTGTCGTGGCGACAGTCTCTCGCCGGTCAACGCGGCACACGCTCGCGCCCATGACCGCCTTCGCCCGAAGCGAACGCCTCGCGCTGTGCGAGACCTTGCGCACGGTGGGCCCGGACGCTCCCACCCTGTGCGAGGGCTGGCTGACCCGCGACCTCGCCGCACACCTGGTGCTCCGCGAGTCGCGGCCCGACGCCGCACCCGGCATCGTGGTATCCGCCCTGGCCGGCCGGACGGCGCGGATCCAGCGGTCGCTCGCCGAGCTCTCCTGGCCGCACCTGGTCGACCGTGTCCAGCATCCACCATTGTGGACGCCCCTGTCTTGGGGACCCATCGAGGAAGCGGCAAACCTCACCGAGCACTTCGTGCACCACGAGGACGTCCTCCGCGCTCAGCCGGGCTGGACCGAGCCACGCCCGCTCGACCCCGCCTACGAGGGGGCGCTGTGGTCCGCCGTCGCGTCGCGTGGTCGGCTGTTCTTCCGCCGGTCGCCGGTGGGGGTCGTGTTACGCGACACCGAAGGTGCGACCGCGACCGTCCGCCGGCCTCCATCGGACGGCGTGGGAAGCGTCGTCATGACCGGCCGACCCGGGGAGCTCATGCTCTATGCCTTCGGACGAACCGACCACGCCCGGGTGGAGCTCGACGGAGCCTCGGAGGACGTGGCCGCGTTCAGGGGCGCCCACCTCGGCCTCTGAGCCCCTACCGGCCCCGAACCCTACGGATGATCACGTTCAACGTCGGAGTGGCGGAGACGGCGCCGCAATCGGCAGTGCCATCGAGATCGCTGCGGCGCCCATGCGTTGGTCGTAGGTGATGAGGGAGGTCAGTTCGTTCCCGGCGAGCAACGCGGTCGCGATGTGGATCGCGTCCAGATCGCGGAGCGCGGACCCGGGCAGCACGTCTCCGGCGGCACTGGCGAGCTCTGCCGTCACGGGCAAGGCGACGATGCGGTGCCCAGGAACGACGACAGCCGGAGGTGAGCGCAAGTCCTGACATTCAGTACAACTCGGGCTCTCCCCGGCCATGAGTCCGTCCGTCACCGCACGTGGTGGCCGGCGTCGGCCAGCGCCTGCTTGACGGCACCGATCCGGAGAGTGCCGAAATGGAAGACGCTGGCCGCCAACACCGCGTCGGCACCCGCGTCAACAGCCGGGGCGAAGTGCTCGATGGCTCCCGCGCCGCCGCTGGCGATCACCGGTACCGTCACCGCCTCCCGGACCGCGGCGATCATCGGGAGGTCGTATCCGCGGCGGGTTCCGTCGGCGTCGACGGAGTTGAGCAGGATCTCCCCGGCACCGAGCCCCACGGCGCGGGCGGCCCACTCGACCGCGTCGATCCCGGTTCCCAGCCGACCGCCGTGCGTGGTCACCTCGAAGCCCGACACGGTGCCGCCGCCTCGCCGAGCGTCGACCGAGAGCACCAGGACCTGCGCGCCGAAGCGGGCCGCTATCTCGGCGACGAGATCCGGCCGCGCCACCGCCGCGGTGTTGACGCCGACCTTGTCGGCGCCGGCCCGGAGCAGTCGGTCGACGTCGTCGACCGACCGAACGCCACCGCCCACGGTCAGCGGGATGAACACCTGCTCCGCCGTCCTGGACACCACATGGTAGGTGGTGGATCGGTCGTCGCTGGAGGCGGTGATGTCGAGGAAGACGATCTCGTCCGCGCCCTCCGTGTCGTAGGCGCCCGCCATCTCGACCGGGTCGCCGGCGTCGCGCAGATCGGTGAACCGGACCCCCTTGACCACGCGACCCGCGTCGACATCGAGACAGGGGATGACCCGTACGGCGACGCTCATCCACCCACTCCGGGCCGGTAGGCCACAGCCTCGACCTCGACCAACATCCGTGGGTCGATCAGGCCGGACACCTCGACCATCGATGTTGCCGGCATGGTCGTCCCGAACGCCTCACCGTGGGCGCGCCCGTACTCCTCCCAGCGGGCGATGTCGGTGACGAACACGCGGGTCCGGACGACGTCGGCGAGTGACGCGCCAACCTGTCGGAGCGCCCAGTCGACGTTGCGCAGAGCCTGGACCGTCTGGGCGTAGGCGTCATCGTCGTGCACGACCTCGCCGTCGACGATCGACGTGCACCCGGTCACCCAGACGTGGTCACCGGCGGCAACCGCGCGGCTGTATCCGACGACGGGCTCCCAGGGCGCACCCGAGCTCACCCGGCGGGTCATCCGGCCACCTCGAGAGCCTCCTCCAAACTGAACCTCCCGGCGTACAGGGCCTTGCCCACGATCGCCCCCTCGACGCCGAGCGGGACCAGTGAGCGCAGCGCCGCGACGTCCTCCAGGCTTGACACGCCGCCGCTCGCGACGATCGGCCGTTCCGTGCGCCCGCCGACCTCGCGCAGCAGGTCCAGGTTTGGTCCGCCCAGCGTGCCGTCCCTGGTGACGTCGGTGACGACGAAGCGGGTACAGCCGTCCCGGTCGAGCCGGTCGAGCACCTCCCACAGGTCAGCGCCCTCCCGGGTCCAGCCACGGGCCGCCAAGGTCGTCCCCCGCACGTCGAGACCGACGGCGATCTTGTCGCCGTACCGCGCGATCGCGTCAGCGGTCCACTGCGGGTCCTCCAGGGCCGCCGTGCCGAGGTTCACGCGCGCGCAACCGGTTGCGAGCGCCGCCGCCAGCGACTCGTCGTCGCGGACTCCACCCGACAGCTCGACGGCGGCGTCCAGCCGGCCCACGACCTCAGCAAGCAGCTCACGGTTGGAGCCACGCCCGAACGCGGCGTCGAGATCGACCAGGTGCACCCACTCCGCGCCCGCGTCCTGCCAGGCCAAAGCTGCCTCGAGCGGCGAGCCATAGGCCGTCTCGGAGCTCGCCTCCCCCCGCACCAACCGGACCGCCCGCCCACCCGCCACGTCGACAGCCGGCAGCAGCACCAACCGGCTCACTCGCCGACCTTGACCGCGCGGAAGCGCAGACGACGGTAGTCGGCCCACCATGCCCGCTCGCGCCACAGCGCCGGTCGCGCGATCTCGGCCGCGCGGTCGAGCACCTCCCGCGGCACGTCGGACAGCGCTGCGCCGGCGAACATCTCCAACCACCCGACGAACCCGTCCTTACCGGTCAACCGCGTCGGCCGGTCGCGGAAGTCGAGCTCGCGGATCTCGAGGCCGGAGTCCTCGAGCATGGCGGCGTACTGCGCAGGCGACGGGAAGAACCACGGCCAGTTCCGCTCGGCCAGCCCGGCCTCGCGGCAGGCACGGTCAACCGCCGCGGTCACCTCGGCGACGTTGCCGGTGGCACCCATCTCGGCGACGAACCGCCCGCCGGAGCGGAGCGCGTCGGACACGCAGCCGAGCACCTCGACCGACGACGGCATCCAGTGCAGCGCCGCATTGGAGAACACGGCGTCGACCGGCTCGTCGACGGTGAAGTCGTGAGCGTCGGCCACCCTCAGATCGGCGTCGGGCAAGCGCTCGCGGGCGGCCGCGACCATGGCCGGGTCGGAGTCGATGCCGATCACCCTCGCGCCGGTCTCGGCGATCCGCGCGGCGAGGTCTCCGGTGCCGCAGCCGAGGTCGAGCACGGTCTCGCCGGGTTGCGCGTCGAGCCAGTCGAGCAGTTCGGCGCCGTAGGCCGCGACGAAGGCGAAGTCCCGGTCGTAGGTCCGGGTGTCCCAACCGCCGGTCATGTGTTCAACCCTCTCACCCAGGTCTCCAGCAGCATCGCTCCCGCGTCGCCGGACTTCTCCGGGTGGAACTGGGTGGCCGCCAGGGTGCCGTTCTCGACGGCCGCCACGAAACGGTCGCCGTCGTGGTCGGCCCAGCTCACGTCGGGCGCCCGGTGCCGTGACGGCGCCATGTCCCAGCGGCGGACCCCGTAGGAGTGCACGAAGTAGAACCGCTCGTCCTCGACGCCGGCGAACAGGCGCGAGCCGGGAGCGGCGTCGACGGTGTTCCAGCCCATGTGCGGCAACGGCACGGCCTCGAGGCGTTCGACGGTGCCCGGCCACTCGCCCAGACCCTCGGTCTCGACTCCGTGCTCGATCCCCCGCTCGAACAGGACCTGCATGCCGACGCAGATGCCGAGAACAGGGCGGCCCCCAGCCAGGCGGCGGTCCACGACCCGATCGCCGCGGACCGCCCGGAGGCCGGCGGCGCACGCGGCGAACGCCCCGACACCCGGCACGACCAGTCCGTCGGACTCCCCGGCGACCATCGGGTCCGCGGTCAAGGTCACGTCGGCGCCCACCCGCTCGAGAGCGCGGACCGCCGATCGCAGGTTGCCCGACCCGTAGTCGAGGACCACGACCGCCGGTGCACTCATGGCGATGCCACCGCGCAGCTCACAGGCTGCCCTTGGTCGAGGGCACGCCGCTCTCGCGCGGGTCGATCATCGCGGCGTCGCGCAGCGCCCTCGCGACGCCCTTGAACTGGGCCTCGACGACGTGATGGGGATCGCGGCCGGACAGTACGCGCAGGTGCAGGGCGATCTGTGCGTGGAGGGCCAGCGTCTCGAACACGTGGCGGGTCAGCGATCCGATGTAGTGCCCGCCGATCAGGGCGTACTCCTGCCCGGTGGGTTCTCCGGTGTGCACGCAGTACGGCCGCCCGGCAATGTCCACCGCGACCTGGACAAGCGCCTCGTCCAGCGGTACCAGGGCGTCGCCGAACCGGCGGATGCCCGTCTTGTCCCCAAGCGCCTCGCGCAACGCCTGCCCGAGGGCGATCGCGACGTCCTCGACCGTGTGGTGCGCATCCACGTCGACGTCGCCCTCAGCGCTGACCGCGAGGTCGATCAGCGAGTGCCGGGAGAACGCGGTGAGCATGTGGTCGAAGAAGGGCACGCCAGTGGCGATCTCGTTCATCCCGGTACCGTCCAGGTCGACCTCGACGACGACGCGGCTCTCCTTCGTCGCGCGCTCGACCCGCGCCACCCGCTGAGTCATTCCGGTACCTCCACCATCACGTCCCGCAGAGCCGCGCGGAACGCGGCCATCTCCGCCGGCGTGCCGACCGACACACGAAGCCAACCCGGCGGGCCGGTCTCGCGAATCAGCACGCCCCGGTCGAGCAGGCCCTGCCAGACCGCTTGCCGGTCGACGAACCGCCCGAACAGCACGAAGTTCGCGTCGGAGTCCGGCACGGTGAGGCCGAGCCCGCGCAGCCATGACGCCAGCTCGTCGCGGTCGGCGCGGATGGCGTCGACCGTCGCCAGCAGCTCTGCAGCGTGCGCAAGAGCCACCCGAGCCACGGCCTGCGTGACCGCCGAGAGGTGGTACGGGAGCCGGACGACCTGCAGGGCCGCGACGACCTGCTCGGCCGCTGCGAGGTAGCCGAGCCTCGCACCGGCGAACGCGAAGGCCTTGCTCATCGTGCGGACGACGGCGAGGCGGGGGTGGTCGGACAACAGTGACAAGGCACTCGGCGTGCCGGCCCGGCGAAACTCGGCGTACGCCTCGTCCACGACCACGATGCCGTCGGTGGCCCCGTGCAACGCCGTCACCAGGTCGAGCGGGACCGCGGTTCCCGTGGGGTTGTTCGGGGACGCGAGCAGGATCACGCTCGGCTCGTGCCGGCGTACCTCGTCGAGCGCGTGGTCGGGGTTCACGGCGAAGTCGTGCTCACGTCGCCCCACCACCCAGGCCGTGGCAGTGTCGCGCGCGAACTCCGGGTACATGGAGTAGGTCGGTGCGAACGACAGCGCGGTCCGTCCGGGCCCACCGAAGGCCTGCAGCAGCTGGAGCATGACCTCGTTCGAGCCGTTGGCCGCCCACACCCGTGACCCGTCGAGCCCGTGACCGAGGTAGGCCGCCAAGTCGCGGCGCAGGTCGACAGCGTCGCGGTCGGGGTAGCGGTTGAGCCCACGGACCGCCTCGGCAACCGCAGCGGCGGCGTCGGCGACGAGAGCGGCAGAGGGTGGGTAGGGGTTCTCGTTGACGTTGAGCCGCACCGGCACGTCGAGCATCGGCGCACCGTAGGGTGCCAGGCCACGCAGCTCGTCGCGCAGCGGCAGCGCGCCGCCCATCACCGGAACCTGACGCGGACCGCGGCGCCGTGCGCCGGCAGGTCCTCTGTGGCGGCCAGGGTGGCGACGTGATCGGCGACCTGCTGCAGTGCCGTGCGCTCGTACTCGACCACCTGGAAACGGCGCAGGAACGACTGCACGGACAGTCCGCTCGAATGCCGCGCCGACCCGCCGGTCGGCAGCACGTGGTTGGACCCGGCCGCGTAGTCGCCCAGGCTCACCGGCGACCACGGTCCGACGAAGACGGCACCCGCGTGGCGGACCCGCCCGGCGACCGTCAAGGCGTCGCGAGTGAGGATCTCGAGGTGCTCCGCCGCGTACGCGTCGACGACAGCAAGTCCCTGGTCGAGATCGTCGACGAGGACGACACCGGACTGCTCGCCGGAGAGCGCAGCCCGTACGCGGTCGACGTGCTTGGTCGCCGCCACCTGCGTGCCGAGCTCCCGGTCCACCGCGTCGGCGAGTGCCTCACTGTCGGTGACGAGGACGCTGGCCGCCAGCGGGTCGTGCTCGGCCTGGCTGAGCAGGTCGGCGGCGACGTGGACAGGGTCGGCCGTGTCGTCGGCCAGGACCGCGATCTCGGTGGGACCGGCCTCCGCGTCGATGCCGACGACCCCTCGGAGGAGTCGCTTCGCAGCAGCGACGTACACGTTCCCAGGCCCGGTGACGAGATCGACCGGCCGGCACAGGAACCGCTCCTCGTCGCGCAGGCCGTAGGCGAACATCGCGACTGCCTGGGCGCCGCCGATCGCGAACACCTCGTCGACGCCGAGCATGGCACAGGCGGCGAGGATCGCGGGGTGCGGGAGCCCGCCATGATCGCGTTGGGGTGGGCTCGCGACGGCCAGCCCGCCGACGCCCGCTTCCTGCGCGGGCACGACGTTCATGACGACGCTGCTCGGGTACACGGCGAGCCCGCCCGGAACGTAGAGCCCGACCCGCTCGACCGGCACCCAGCGTTCCGTGACGGTGCCACCGGGCACGACGACTGTCGTGAGGTCGCTGCGCCGCTGGTCCGAATGGACTCGCCGGGCCCGGCTGATCGACTCCTCGAGCGCATTCCGGACGGCCGGATCGAGCCCGGCCAGAGCGGATTCCAGCGCAGCGCGCGGGACCCTGGGGTCGGGTACGTCGACGCCGTCGAACCGGGCGGACAGCTCACGCACCGCGGCGAGGCCACGCATCCGCACGTCGTCGCAGATCGGCCGAACCGTGTCGAGCGCCGCCTCGACATCGACCGCAGCGCGTGGCACGAGCGCCCGGTAGTCGGGCACCCGCCCCGCGGTGAGCTGCCCGCGCAGGTCGATGCGGCGAATCACCCCGCCGAGTCTAGGTCGGCGTCCCAACCCTCGGATCGGCCGCTCGCATGCCAAGACACCTCGCCCGCATGCCGAGATGTCGCCGCTGCTCACGGCGCGTGGGGCAGGATGTCGGTGATGAGTCTCGCGAAGGGGGACGTGACGAAGGCGGGGACGCCGGCCACCACGGCGCTGACCCGGGCCGGGATCACCTTCACCCTGCACCACTTCCAGCATGACCCGGCAGCGCCGTCCTACGGCCTGGAGGCGGCGCAGGCGATCGGCGTGACCGCGGAGCGGGTCTTCAAGACACTGCTGGCCGATGTCGACGGCAGGCTCGTGGTCGCGGTGGTGCCGGTGGTCGGGTCGCTCGACCTCAAGGCGCTCGCCACGGCCACCGGCGGCAAGCGCGCTGGCATGGCTGCGTCGGCGGCGGCCGAGCGGGCCACCGGGTATGTGGTTGGCGGGATCAGCCCTCTCGGGCAACGCAGACGCCTGCCGACGGTGGTCGACACGAGCGCGATCGAGTTCGCGACCGTCTACGTCTCCGCCGGTCGCCGCGGGTTCGACGTGGGACTCGCGCCGGCGGACCTGATCAGACTCACCGCGGCGACCACGGCTCGGATCGCTCGCCACGGCTGACGTCGCCGCCGTCGGGGCCGCCCACGGCGCCACCCCCGTCAGCCCGGTCACCACTGCCGCGGGACCGGTTCCGAGGCGGAAGATCTTGGGTGAACGCGACGACGACGAGGGTCACGACGACCGCCATGATCGGCCAGGACAGCACCACCCCGGTGGCCGATAGGTCGAGGGGGATCGCGAGGGTGGCACCGTCGGCGGCGCCGTCGACCCGTGCGTCGAGCGGGCCGGGCCCGAGCGCCGAGCCGACCTGCCAGGCGACCCACGAGCCGGCCGCGCCTGCGAGCACCAGACCGGCCAGCATTGCCGTCGGGTGCCCCCGGTGACGGGTGAACATCGCCGCGCCGACCAGCAGTCCCGCCACGGCGCCGATGCCTGCGAACGACGCGTCGACGCCGAACAGGCTGCGGGCCTCCGCTGCGATGAGGACGGGGCTGCCATCCCGGACGCCGACGAGCACCTCTGGGGCGACCAGCCACCACACCAGGCCGGCCACCAGGCCCAGCGCCAACGAGACCAGCGCCGTCTCGGCCACCACACGTGTCGCCGACAGGTCGGGCTGCCGGGGCAGATTGCCGGTGCCGCCGGATGCCACCGGCTCGCTCACCCCAGGCACGAGGGGCCGAGCAGAGCCTTCAGGTCGCCCATCAGTGCCGTGGAAGGCGTGACCCTCAGGCCGTCGTCGAGGCGCATCACCGTTGTGCGGCCGCCCGTCTGCAACCGCAAGTGGACCTCGGTGACACCCGGGTGCGTGGCGAGCACGTCCTTGAGCCGCTCGACCAGCGGCGGCGTACACCGGGCCGCGGCGATTGTGACGACGACCGGGCCGGCCGGCGCCTCGGACAGGTCGGGCAGGCTGAGGTCGCTGGCGATCAGCTGTGGTGCGTCGTCGCGGCGGTCGAGGCGGCCCTTGACCACGACGACGGTGTCCTCGGCGACCTGGAGCGCGTATTGCTGGTAGGTGGCCGGGAACAGCATGACGTCGACCGAGCCCTCGAGATCCTCGACCGTGGCGATCGCCCAGGTGTCGCCGCGCCGGGTGACCTTGCGTTGCAGCCCGGTCACGAGGCCGCCGATGGTGACCGTGATGCCCGGAGGCGACTCCTCCTCGTCGGCCAGCGACGAGATACTCCGGTCGGTGGCCCTGGCGAGCACGTGCTCGAGGCCGAACAGGGGATGGTCGGAGACGTAGAGCCCCAGCATCTCGCGCTCGAATCCGAGCTTGACCTGCTTGTCCCACTCGGCGAGGTCGGGGACCGCGACCTCGAGGCCCTGGTGGTGGCCGTCGGCACCACCGAACAGGTCGAACTGCCCGATCGCCTCATTGCGTTTGAGGGAGATGACCGCGTCGACGGTGTTCTCGCAAATCGTCGCCAGCGAGCGCCGGGAATAGCCCAGGGAGTCGAACGCACCGGCCTTGACCAGCGACTCGACGACCCGCTTGTTGCACACGACGACAGGAACCTTGTCCATGAAGTCGGGAAAGGTCTCGTAGCGGCCCTCGGCGGCCCGCGCCGAGACGATGCCCTCGACCACGTTTCCGCCGACGTTGCGGATGGCGGCCAGGCCGAAGCGGACGTCGGTGCCGACCGGGGTGAAATCGCCCTCGGACTCGTTGACGTCGGGCGGCAGTACCTTGATGCCCATCCGGCGGCACTCGGCCAGGTAGACCGCGGTCTTGTCCTTGTCGTCGCGAACGCTGGTGAGCAGGGCCGCCATGTACTCGGCTGGGTAGTTGGCCTTGAGGAACGCCGTCCAGTAGGACACCAGCCCGTAGGCGGCGCTGTGGGCCTTGTTGAAGGCGTAGTCGGAGAAGGGGACGAGGATGTCCCAGAGGGTCTTGATCGCGGCCGGAGAGAAGCCGGCGGCCTTCATCCCTTCGGAGAAGCCGACGAACTCGGCGTCGAGCACCGCCCGCTTCTTCTTGCCCATGGCCCGGCGCAGCAGGTCGGCCTTGCCGAGGGTGTACCCGGCCACCTTCTGCGCGATGGACAGCACCTGCTCTTGGTAGACGATCAGCCCGTACGTCTCGTCGAGGATCTCGGCGAGTGGCTCGGCGAGCTCGGGGTGGATCGCCGTGATCGGCTGCTTGCCGTTCTTGCGCAGCGCGTAGTTCGTATGCGACTGGGCCCCCATGGGCCCCGGCCGGTACAGAGCGCCGACGGCCGAGATGTCCTCGAAACTGTCAGGCCTCATCAGCCGCAGCAGCGCGCGCATCGGGCCGCCGTCGAGCTGGAACACGCCGAGCGTGTCGCCACGTGAGAGCAGCTCGTAGGTGGCGCGGTCGTCGAGTGCGAGCGTCTCGAGATCGACCGGTTCCTTGCCGTTGCTCACGATGTTCCGGCAGGCGTCGTCGAGGACGGTGAGATTGCGTAGGCCCAGGAAGTCCATCTTGACCAGGCCGAGCGCTTCGCAGGTCGGGTAGTCGAACTGCGTGATGATCGCGCCGTCCTGCTCGCGCTTCATGATCGGGATGTGGTCGATGAGCGGTTGCGAGGACATGATCACGCCGGCGGCGTGGACTCCCCACTGACGCTTGAGGTTCTCCAGGCCCTTGGCCGTGTCGACGACCTTCGCGACCTCCTGGTCGGAGCCGTAGAGCTCGCGGAACTCCCCGGCCTCGGCGAACCGCTTGTCATCGGGATCGAAGATGCCCGACAGCGAGATGTCCTTGCCCATGACCGACGGGGGCATCGCCTTGGTGATCCGCTCGCCCATCGCGAACGGGAACCCGAGCACCCGGGACGCGTCCTTGACCGCCTGCTTGGCCTTGATCGTGCCGTAGGTGACGATCATCGCGACCCGGTCGTCGCCGTACTTCTCGGTGACGTAGCGGATGACGTCACCGCGGCGGCGCTCGTCGAAGTCGATGTCGATGTCGGGCATCGACGCGCGCTCGGGGTTGAGGAACCGCTCGAAGACCAGGCCGTGCTTGAGCGGGTCGAGGTCGGTGATGCCCAGCGCGTACGCGACGATCGCACCGGCTGCCGACCCGCGACCCGGGCCGACCCGGATGCCCTCGTTCTTGGCCCAGTTGATGAAGTCGGCGACGACGAGGAAGTACCCGGGATAGCCCTTGTCGCAGACGACCTCGGTCTCGTAGCCGGCCTGGCGGCGGACCTCGTCGGGCACGCCGGCGGGATACCGGACGCGTAGGCCCCGCTCGACCTCCTTGACGAACCAGGACGTCTCGTCCTCGCCGACGGGCACCGTGAACCTCGGCATGAAGTTGGCACCCTCGGTGAACCGGACATCGCATCGTTCGGCTATGCGCAGCGTGTTGTCGCAGGCCTCGGGCAGCTCGGACCAGACGCGGCGCATCTCTGCCGGGGACTTCAGGTAGAAGTCGTCGGCGTCGAACTTGAACCGGGTCGGATCGGCAAGTGTCGAGCCGGACTGCACGCACAGGAGCACGGCGTGCGCCTCGTGGTCGGTCGGGTAGGTGTAGTGGAGGTCGTTGGTGGCAACGAGAGGAAGCCGGAGGTCGCCGGCCAGCCGCAGGAGGTCGTCGCGGACGCGGCGCTCGACCGGCAGGCCATGGTCCATCAACTCGACGAAGTAGTTGTCGGCACCGAAGATGTCGCGGAACTCGGCGGCGGCGGCGCGGGCGTCGTCGTATCGACCCAGCCGCAACAGGGTCTGGACCTCACCGCCGGGACAGCCGGTCGTGGCGATCAGCCCACCACAGTAGGCCTGCAGCAACTCGCGGTCCATCCGTGGCTTGAAGTAGAAGCCCTCGAGGGAGGCGAGCGACGAGAGCCTGAACAGGTTGTGCATTCCGCCGGTGTTCTCGGCCAGCAGCGTCAGGTGGGTGTAGGCGCCGCCGCCGGACACGTCGTCCTCGCCCCCGCTGCCCCACCGGACGCGGGTCTTGTCGAACCTGGACGTGCCCGGCGTCAGGTAGGCCTCGGCACCGATGATCGGCTTGACGCCGTGCTTCGCGGCCTTCGTGTAGAAGTCGTACGCGCCGAACACATTGCCGTGGTCGGTCATCGCGAGCGCGGGCATGCCCTGACCGGCCGCCTCGGAGAGCAGGTCGTCGAGCCGGGCTGCCCCGTCGAGCATGGAGTACTCGGTGTGCACGTGCAGGTGCACGAAGCTCGCGTCGGGGCTGGACGGATCGGGCACGACGCGAAGGCCTCCTCGGCGGGCGGGGTTCGGCCCCGAGTCTAGGAGTGCTCCACCGACAGGCCGCGCAGAACCGCCGGGGGCGGCCGGCCTTGCGCTGACCGATGCCGACGAACCGCCTTGCTCAGCTCGGAAGCACCCAGATCGGGTTGGTGTAGAACCACAGGTCGACCCACGGATCGGCGTCGCCCAGGACGTCGATCGCCGGACCGTGCGGGTCGACACCGGCACCGCCCGCGCCGACGGCGGACCGGTTGCCGTCAGTGCCTCGCAAGCGCACGTAGAACGGCTCCTCGACCTTGCCGAGCAGGTGGGTCAACGTGATCCGCTCGGTCCGGCCGGACACGTCGATGGACTCGACGACACGGGTGTCCGGCGCACTGAACGTGTCCTTGTCCACCACCGGCCCGGTCACAGCCCCGCGCACAACGTCGACCCGCGCCAACTTCGGCACGAATTGCGCCCAGTTGGGCAGCACCGCCGGGTCGAGCACGACCGCAAGTTCGGCCTGTTCCCCGCGGCGGACTCGCAGGACACCACCGAGCGGGACGCCAGCCTTGTTGCCGCGGACACGCGCGCGCACATCGAGTGCCTCGACCAGGTTGCCGTGGTCGACCCAGACCCGCCCGGCCCGGAGGCCGTACATGACCTCTGCGTAGCCGACCTTCCTGGCGCCGACGTGGGTCCGGCTGTAGTAGCCCGGCCAGAAGTCGCCACCCCCGGTGTTCGGCGCGACGCCACGGACGGGATCCTCGTAGAATCCGTTGGCGTCGAAGTCACTGCCCGGCCCGCGTGCCGCGGTGTCGAGGTAGACGAAATGGGCGTCGGAGTTGGCGCTGATCCACCATGGCTTGCCCTCGGCGAGCAGGCTGTCCCACAGGCCGCCGACCGTGGCCGTCATCCAGTCGAATCCGCCCCATGTCCGATAGCTCTCGGGCGGGTAACCGGGGAAAGAGTCGGCGCTGGGCCCGCCGGCGTAGAAGCCTCGGCCGCTGCCGGGACCCGATGGCTGCGCGATCCCGGCAGCCTGGTGACCGGGCGCGCCCTCGAAGCCGACTGCGATGGTCGGTGCGGTATCGCGCCAGTTGCGGATCTCGTGTGGCGAGTCGACGCCCCGGCGGGCCGGGTGGTTGGCGAGGAACAAGGCATCCGCCACCCGTTGCGTGCGCACGGCATCGGCGAGGAAGGTCAGCCCGGCGATCGCCAGGGCTTCGTTCTGTGGCGTGCCCGCACCGGCGCCTACGAGCGATCCGTCGTAGTCGTTCTCGAACTGTTTGAGAACGCTGACCTCCCGATTACCCGGATGGACGAACACCGTGCCGTGCTCAGCGCCCGGGATGTTCCACTCCAGGCCCTGGTAGACCAGGGCGTCGGGAAGCGCGTCGCGCGCTGCCCGGATGTCCGGGTTTACCTTCTCGACGCCGATGCGCGCGTGCTGTGCGCCGCCGTGGTCGGTGATGACCATCCAGTCCAGCCCATACGCCCGCCCGTGCCGGACCTGGTCGATCACCCGGTAGATCGCGTCCGAACTGTACTGGGTGTGGATGTGGTGGTCGCCGGCCAGCCAGTGGAAGCCACCTCTGGTGGGTTGTTGTGCCGGTGCCGCCACGGCCCTTGTGTCGCCACCCAGGACGCTGGCCGCCGCCGCGCCGGCACCGAGGAGCCCCGCGTTCCGCAGCATCTGGCGCCGAGTCAGCGCGTCCGGCTCGAGTTCACCATCGGGAATCGCGAGGTCGGTGGCCCCGTCCGGAGTCGGCTGGTCGTCGGGTCCGTGAAGGTGGGTGTGGCCGTGGGCCATCGGCTGTCTCCGTTCCGTCGAGACGACGGCGCTGAACGCCTCCAGATTCGACCGACGGAGTGAACGGCGCGTAGCGATCATGCGGCACGATGCGCAACTGTCGCTACCGCTCAGGTCAGATGCGCCAGACCGGCGGACCGCCCGTACCCGCACGGTCGGCCACATCCAGGCCCGCGGTGATCACCGCGTCCATGATCTTCGTGAGCTGCGGGCGAGGCAGGGACGGCGCCCGGTGCGCCATCGCATGCACAATCTCGGCCTCACGTGCACGATCGCGGCCCGCATGGCCGGCCACCGGCTTGTGCCGCTGGACCTCGCCGGCGAGCGTGACCCGGTACTCGAGGAGCGAGGCGAGTGCAGCGTCGACCCGGTCGATCGCCTCCCGACAGCCGCGGAGGGACTGCGGGTTGACCTGGCGGACGACCGGGGTGAGGGTGGTCGTCGCGTCGAGAGCCGACGCGACGTCCTCGGTCGCTGCATCCTCGGCAAGCCAGACGCCGTCCGCTCCCGAGGCCACGGCCGCGCCCGCGAGCCACGGGGTGTCGCCGACGTCGACCACCACGGGCCGGCCCGAGCGTTCCCGCACCTCGGTGACCAGCGCGAGGTCCAGAGTGGTCCGCCCACCCCAGTAGCGCCGGCTGCCGCTCTCACAGAGCACGACGGCGTCGTTGCCCTCGGCGACGACGTACTCGACCGACGAGAGCCACTCGTCGACCGTGCAGTGGTGGCCGCGATGAAGGACGACCGGAAGGCCGGTTCGACCGACCGCGGCCAGCAGGCGGAAGTCCTGCATCCACGCGCCGCCGACCACGACGCCGTCGGCGTACCGGCCGACGGCCGGCAGGTCGTCGGCGGAGAACGGTTCGACGACGAGCGGAACTGCGGTGCTGCTCCGGATCTGCGCGAGCTCGTCCTCGGCGCTGGCCACGCCGTGGTGTCGCCGGAGGCTGATGTGGACGACGTCCGCCCCGCGGCGTGGACCGGCCAGGACCGGCAGTCTCGTCCCGCCGATGACATGGGTGCCGATGCGGACGGCCCGGTGGACGGCGGTCGCCGGCTGATCGGGCGCTACGGTCACGGCTGCTCCTCGGTGCCAGGGCCGGCACCGGGTCACCCAGCCCGAGTCGGCCGCTCTCATGACGAAAGGCCCCAGGCGATGCCTGAAGCCTCGTGCCGACTCGGGTGGATGCTGCGTCAGGTCACGTGGACGCCGCCGGCCACCCGGGCCGGCACCGTAAACGCGAAATACGCCTGTCGCACGAGGCAGGACTCTAGGGACGGCCGTCCGTAGGCGTCCAGCCATTCGGGATCACAGTCTCGCATCACGAGACGAGGCAGCATTCTCGAGCCGGCCGGCTATGTCCCGGCGAGCACGTCGAGGGCGTGTTGAAGATCCGCCGGGTACGGGGACTCGAACTCGACGTGCTCGCCCGTGCCCGGATGCTCGAAGCCGAGCCGCACTGCGTGCAGCCACTGCCGCTGCAGGCCGAGGCGGGCTGCCAGTGTGGGGTCCGCTCCGTAGCTGAGGTCGCCGACGCACGGATGCCGCAGAGCGCTCATGTGCACGCGGATCTGGTGGGTGCGACCGGTCTCGAGGTGGATCTCGAGCAGGCTCGCGGCGGGGAAGGCCTCCAACATGTCGTAGTGGGTGATGCTCGGCCGACCTCCGGCCACGACGGCCCAACGCGAGTCGTGGGACGGGTGCCGGTCGATCGGCGCGTCGACCGTGCCGCGCGTCGGGTCGGGTTGGCCTTGTACGAGCGCGTGGTAGACCTTGTCGACGCTGCGCTGCTTGAACTGGCCTTTGAGCTCCGTGTAGGCACGTTCCGACTTGGCCACCACCATCAGGCCGCTGGTACCGACGTCGAGCCGATGGACGATCCCCTGCCGTTCTGCCGCTCCGCTGGTCGACACCCGGAAGCCGGCGCCGGCGAGGCCACCGATGACGGTCGGGCCCGACCACCCCGGGCTCGGATGCGCGGCCACCCCCACGGGCTTGTCGACCACGACGATGTCGTCGTCGTCATGGACGACTCTCATACCCTCGACGTGTTCCGGCACGACCTCGACCGGAACTACCGGCGTCGGCAGGTCGACCTCGAGCCACGCACCGGCCCGGACCCGGTCGGACTTGGCCGCCGCGCCGCCGTCGAGCTGCACGTGACCATGTTCGACCAGGTCGGCGGCGCGACTGCGGGAGAACCCGAACAGCCGCGCCAAGGCGGCGTCGAGGCGCTCGCCCTCCAGGCCGTCCGGAACCGGCAGGCTCCGGCGGTCGCTCACCCGTCCACCCGCTCCGGCCCGCTCACCGATCCGTCGTCGGGCCGGTCACCGGGCGGCAGCGACCCGTCGTAGGTCACGCCGCGCAGGCTGAGCCACGCCACCAGAATGGCCGATCCGACGATGGCGGAGTCGGCCAGGTTGAACACCGGAAAGTTCGGCAGCTCGAGGAAGTCGATGACATGACCCCGCAGCGGCGCGGGCTCCCGCAGCGCGCGATCGGTCAGGTTACCCAACGCCCCGCCGAGCAGCCCACCCAGCGCCACCGCCCACGGAACGCTGGTCAGCCGGCGGCTCAGCCGCAAGATCACGACAACGACGGCCGCCGCCACGACAGTGAGCACGACGGTCATGTCGGTCGCGAAGCTGAAGGCAGCACCGGGGTTGCGGACCAGGCGCAACTGCAGGATCCCGTCGAGCACCTCGACGACGCGCCCGTCGGTCAACCTTGCCACGGCCAGGATCTTGCTGAGCTGGTCGAGGGCGAGGACCACGGCCGCAACAGCGAGGAGGACGCCGACCCGGCGGCGCCCTTCCGCAGTGCTCTGCTGCGCGTCGCCCGTCAGCGACGCTCCTCCCGTTGCTTGCATGTCATGCACAGTGTCGCACGGGGGAAGGCCTGCAGCCGCGCCTTGCCGATCGGGTTGCCGCAGCTCTCGCAGACGCCGTAGGTGCCGTCGTCGATGCGCGAAAGAGCCCGCTCGGTCTGACCGAGGATGTCGCGATGGCTCGCCGCTAGCGACATCTCGTGCTCGCGCTCGAACGTCTTCGAGCCGGTGTCAGCCTGGTCCTCGCCGCCGGCGTCAGCACTGTCACGGAGCATGTCGGCGATGTCGGACTCGGCGTCGGAGATCTCCTCGCGCAGTCGCGCGGCCTCGGCCTCGAGCAGGTGGCGCACCTCGGCCAGCTCGGCGGCCGTCCACGGTCGTTCGTCTGCGCGCACCACGAGGGCTTCGGGCGCGGTCTTCTTGGCGGCCTTCTTCGCGGGCGCGGCCTTCTTCGCCGGCGCGGCCTTCTTCGCCGGCGCGGCCTTCGCGACAGGGGTCGCCTTTTTCGCCGTCGCCTTCGACGTCCTCGACGACTTCGCCGCGGCCGCCTCCTGCGTGGCGGTTCGGCCGCTGGACCCGGTGACCGACCGGGCAGCCGACGTCGCCCCGGCCACAACGCGGCGCACGCGCCCGGTGATGCCCTTGCCGCTGTCGGCCATGGCCCGGCCCCCTGCCTCGGTGATCGCTAAGGTCCCGTGAGGATAGGTCCCCACGGGCTAGGCTTCAATTCTCCCCGCCGAGCGCAGCCGCATCACCTCGCCACCGTGCTCTCCACCGACCCGGGTCCGCGATGTGCCTGGCTTGACCCGGATGGTCACATGTGTCGGCTCCACGACGATGCAGTCTTCCCGACGCGGCCATGGCCGTACACTGGGCACCGCGACGAGGCGCCGATGGGGCGAGTAGTCCGGCTGACGACCACCAGCGACCTGGGGACGGTGTGAGCCCGGGGGCACGAGCCGTGACGAAAATCACCCCGGAGCCGCCGGAAGAAAGGGCACGGACGCCCGAGTAGACCCGGCCGCAGCGAACGAAGGGGGCCGCCGTTAGGCGGCCAAGGAGGGTGGTACCGCGGGCCACCTCCCGGCCGGAGCGCCGGGACAGTTCGTCCCTCCGTCGACGACCGCACGCGACGGAGGGCCCCGAGGGCGATGGACACGCTGCAGTACCGCACGGTGCCGACCCAGGTCGACCTACCCGCGATGGAGCGCGAGATCCTCGCGTTCTGGCGCGAGCACGACACCTTCGCCCGCACCCTGAAGTCCACTGCTGGCCGCCCGCAGTGGAACTTCTACGAGGGCCCTCCGACCGCCAACGGCATGCCCGGCACCCACCACGTCGAGGCCCGCGTCTTCAAGGACGTCTTCCCGCGCTACCGGACCATGCGCGGTCATCATGTGCCCCGCAAGGCCGGCTGGGACTGCCACGGCCTGCCGGTCGAGATCGCCGTGGAGAAGGAGCTGGGATTCTCCGGCAAGCCCGACATCGAGGCCTACGGCGTGGCCGAGTTCAACGCGAAGTGCCGCGAGTCGGTCGAGCGCCATGTCGATGCCTTCGAGGCCATGACCGAGCGCATGGGCTACTGGGTCGACACCGACCACGCCTACCGCACGATGGACCCGTCCTACATCCAGAGCGTCTGGTGGTCGCTCAAGCAGGTCTTCGACCGCGGGCTACTCGTGGAGGACCACCGGGTCGCGCCGTACTGCCCCCGATGCGGCACCGGGCTGTCCGATCACGAGCTGGCCCAGGGCTACGAGACCGTCGTCGACCCGTCGGTCTACGTCCGCCTCCCGCTCACCTCCGGCCCGTGGGCCGGCACGGCGTCTCTGCTGGTCTGGACGACGACGCCGTGGACGCTCGTCTCGAACACCGCGACTGCGGTCCACCCGGCCGTCACCTATGTGGCCGCCACCGACGGCACCGAGACGCTCGTGGTCGCCGAGCCGCTGCTCGGCGATGCGCTGGGCGATGGCTGGACCGTCGTCAGTCGGGTGACCGGCGCCGAGATGGATCGGTGGGGCTACCGGCGGCCGTTCGACCTCGTGGACATACCCGATGCCCACATCGTGGTCCTCGACGAGTACGTGTCCACCCAGGACGGCACCGGGCTCGTCCACCAGGCGCCCGCGTTCGGCGCCGACGACCTGCGGGTTTCCCGCCGCTATGACCTACCCGTGGTCAACCCGGTACGCCCCGACGGCACTTTCGCAGAGGACGTGCCCCTCGTCGGCGGCCAGTTCTTCAAGCACGCCGACGCGGCACTGGTGAAGGACCTCGACGCCCGCGGCGTCCTGTTCCGGCACGACGGGTACGAGCACGCGTACCCGCACTGCTGGCGGTGCCACACGCCGTTGCTCTACTACGCGCAGCCGTCCTGGTACATCCGTACGACGGCGATCAAGGACGCACTGCTGCGCGAGAACGAGCGCACCACCTGGTACCCGGCCACGATCAAGTGGGGACGGTACGGCGAGTGGCTGCGCAACAACGTGGACTGGGCCCTGTCCCGTAGCCGCTACTGGGGCACGCCGCTGCCGGTGTGGCGCTGCGATGCGCAGGCGCGGCACATTGTCTGCGTCGGCTCGCTGGCCGAGCTTTCCGACCATGCCGGCGAGGACCTGTCCGCCCTCGACCCGCACCGCCCGTACGTCGACGATGTGACCTTCGACTGCGACGCCTGCGACGGGACGATGCGCCGCGAGCCCCACGTCATCGACGCCTGGTACGACTCCGGTGCGATGCCGTTCGCGCAGCAGGGCTACCCGTACGCACCGGGCAGCGCCGAGGAGTTCGAGGCGAGCTACCCGGCGCAGTACATCTGCGAGGCCCTGGACCAGACCCGTGGCTGGTTCTACACGCTGATGGCGGTCGGGACGCTGACCTTCGACCGGTCGGCCTACGAGAACGTGGTGTGCCTCGGGCTCATCCTCGCCGACGACGGGCGGCGCATGAGCAAGCACCTGGGCAACATCCTCGAACCGATGGCGTTGATGGACGAGCACGGCGCCGACGCCGTGCGCTGGTTCATGCTCACCAGCGGCTCGCCCTGGCTGGCACGCCGGGTCGGGCACGCGGCGATCCAGGAGGGCGTCCGCAAGGTCCTGCTGACCTACTGGAACACGGCGTCGTTCCTGTCCCTCTACGGCCGGACGAGCGACTGGACACCGACGCGGGGTGCACCGGAGGTGGCGGATCGGCCGGTGCTCGACCGTTGGGTGCTGTCCGAGCTGAACCGGCTCGTGCGCGACGTCGACGCCGCAATGTACGGCTTCGACACCCAGCGGGCCGGTGCCCGACTGACCGCCTTCGTCGACGACCTGTCGAACTGGTACGTGCGCCGGTCGCGGCGGCGGTTCTGGGATGGCGATCCGGCGGCGCTGGGCACGCTGCACGAGTGCGTCGAGGTGCTCACCCGGCTGCTTGCTCCGATGGTCCCGTTCGCCACGGAGCGGGTCTGGCAGGACATCGTCCGCGCGGTGACGCCCGATGCGCCCGAGTCGGTTCACATGGCGTCCTGGCCGCAGGCCGACGAGCCCGCGATCGACGACGAACTGGCTGAGCAGGTCGCGCTGACCCGGCGGCTGGTCGAGCTGGGCCGGGCCGCCCGCGCCGAGTCGAAGGTGCGCACCCGCCAACCGCTGGCCCGGGCATTGGTCGGGGCGCGCGGCTGGGACACGCTCGCGCCGGAGTTGCGGGCGCAGGTCGCCGACGAGCTCAACGTCGCCGAGGTGGCCTCGCTGGCCGAGAAAGCCGGTGATCTGGTCGACGTGAGCGCGAAGGCGAACTTCCGGTCACTGGGCAGGCGCTTCGCGAAGGACACCCCGCGGGTGGCTGCGGCAGTGGCCGCAGCC
The DNA here is from genome assembly GCA_035316885.1 of Jiangellaceae bacterium. Taxonomy (GTDB): domain Bacteria; phylum Actinomycetota; class Actinomycetes; order Jiangellales; family Jiangellaceae; genus DASRTE01. The sequence continues at coordinate 24,826 of DATHII010000070.1, forward strand.
GACGCCGGCACTCTCGCGGCTGCCCTGAGGATCGGCGGCACCGCGACGGTGGAGGTCGGTGGGCTCGGCGAGGTCGCACTCCGCCCGGAGGACGTCGTCCTCACCGAGTCCCCGCGGGAGGGCTGGGCGGTCGCGCGGGAGGGCGAGACGGTTGCGCTCGACCTCCACCTCACTCCCGCCCTGGTACGTGCCGGGCTTGCCCGCGAGGTGGTCCGACTCGTGCAGGAAGCCCGCAAGGCCACCGGCTACGACGTGTCCGACCGGATCGAGCTCGCCTGGCAGGCCGGCGGAGAGCTCGCGGCCGCCCTGCGCGACCACACCGTCGCCGTTGCCGACGAGGTGCTGGCCACGGCTGTGCACGACGACCTCGACGCGCTGGCCGGGGAGCCCGACCACTCCGACGACCAGTTGGGCCTGGTGTTCCGCATCCGCCGCGCCCCTCTGGCGGCGTGAGGGCGGGCCCGCCACGGGCGGGCCTCGGGCCACTCAGCGCTGGTCGTCCTCCAGCAGGCTCGCCACCGAACGCAGGGAGCCGCTCGTGGCGGCACCGCTCGCAGCGAGCGCCCCGGTGGAGTTCTCGCTCACCGGCGCCGCGACGGCACCATCGGACACGCCGGAGGTCTCGAGCTTGCGCAGCTCGCTCTCCAGGTAGGCCTTCAGGCGGCTGCGGTACTCGCGCTCGAAGGCCTTGAGGTTCTGGACCTGGCTGTCGAGGTGTTCGCGGTCGGACTCGAGCTTGCCCACCACCTGCTCGTGGCGCTGCTGGGCCTCGCGCTCGAGCGCGTCGGCCCGGCTGCGGGCGTCGTTCTCGATCTTGGAGACCTTGGCCGAGCTCTCGGTGTCGATCTCGTCGGCACGCTGACGCGCGTCAGCGAGCAGGCGGTCGGCCTCCAGCTTCGAGTCGGCGACCAGCTCGTCGGCGGTCTTCTGGGCGAGCGCGAGCACCTTGGCGGCGGCCTCGGTCGGCGGCGGGCCGGACGTGGCGACGCTGGGCGCTCCAGGGCCTGCCGCCCCGGGCGGCGGGGGCTTCGGGCCCTCGGCCTGGCGCTGGGGACCAGCGAGCGTGTCGGCGGCGGACACGAGTCCACCGCCCTGCGTCACGGCAGAGAGCTTGTCGCGCAACTCCTCGTTCTCGCGGTGCATGCGCGATAGCTCGGCCGCGACCTCGTCCAGGAACTCATCGACCTCCTGCATGTCGTAACCCTCGCGGAGGCGGACCGTCGTGAACTCTTTGTTGTCGACGGCCTCGGGAGTCAGCGGCATAGCGTCACCTCGGGGTTGAGCGCGGTCAAGACGTCACCGTACCCCGTCACCGCAGCGAGCCCACAACCGATAGCAGGATCTGGACGACGATGATGAGGATGATGAAGGCGAGGTCGAGCGCGATCGACCCAAGTCGTAGGGGTGGGACGAAGCGGCGGATCAGGTTGAGCGGCGGATCCGTCACCGTGTACACGGCCTCCAGGACGACGAGAAGGACACCACGCGGCTGCCATTCCCGGGCGAAGACCTGGATCCAGTCGGACACCAGACGGGCCAACATGGCGATGAAGAACAGCCACAACGCCACATAGAGCACCTGAGCCACGACCGAAATCACGGGAGACGAACCTACCCGACGCCCGGTGTTCGCCCGCCCAGCCCCCGCGGCGTGCCCGACTAGACTGGATCCGACCTCCGAGCACGCGTGTCCGACGAGAGTGACGATGAGCCAGCAGCCGGTCAAGGAACCACGCAGGACGCGCCAGCGCGCGGCGGTGAACGAGGTACTCGACGAGGTCGACGACTTCATCAGCGCCCAGGACCTGCACCAGGTGCTGCGCTCGCGCGGATCGCAGGTCGGGCTCGCCACCGTCTACCGCGCGCTGCAGTCCATGGCCGACGACGGTCGAGTCGACGTGCTGCGGTCCGGCGCCGGTGAGGCCGTGTACCGCCGATGCGCGGAGGTGGATCACCACCACCACCTGGTCTGCCGCTCCTGCGGCGCGGCGGTCGAGGTGTCGCGTCCGGCGCTCGAGACGTGGGCCGCCGACGTGGCCAGCGCGCACGGGTACGTCGATGTGACCCATACCGTCGAGATCTTCGGCCTCTGTCCGCGCTGTGCTAGCTCTGGTTGAAGAAGCCGCCACTGGCGATCCGGGCCTTGTCCTCGGCCGTGACCGTGACGTCGGCCGGTGAGAGCAGGAAGACCTTGGCGGTGACCCGCTCGATGTCGCCGCGCAGGCCGAAGATCAGGCCGGCGGCGAAGTCGACCAGCCTCTTCGCGTCGACGTCGTCCATCTCGGACAGGTTCATGATCACCGGCGTGCCGTCGCGGAAGTGCTCGCCCAGCGTGCGGGCCTCGTTGTACGTCCGCGGGTGCAGCGTGACGATGCGGGCGCTGTCCATGCGCTGGGCAGTGGCGACGGCGACCGGCCGGCGATCAGCCAGCGTGGCCACAGTGCCACCGCGCTCGCGCTCGCGGCCGCGAGCGTATGCGTCGGGCTCGACGGCGTGCTGCTCGGTGTAGTCGTCGCCCAACTCGTCGTAGGTGTCGTCCGCGTACTCGTCGTCGTAGCGGTCCTGGTCCTCCACGAGGCCGAGGTAGACCGCAACCTTGCGCATCGCGCCGGCCATACTCCCACGCCCTCCGCACTGGTGGTGGAACGTCGCGCCTGGATCGACCCGATGTCGATCTCCTTGGCAACCGACCCTAGCCCGCGGGAGGGCGTGCACCGAGGATTGCCGTTCCGACACGCAGGTGTGTCGCGCCGTGTGTCACAGCAGCCTCCAGGTCACCACTCATCCCAGCCGAAACCCACGTTGCGCCCTGATGCCGGATTTGCACCGTCTCGGCGATCCGCGCCAGGCGGGCGAAAGCCTCGTCCGGATCGCCGCCGAGCGGCGCCACGCCCATCACGCCCGCCAGCCGCAGCGACCGTGCGGCCGAGACCCGCTCGGCCAGCGCAGCGACGTCGGCCGCGGACGCGCCGCCGCGTCCGGCCCCGCCGTCCGGCGCGTCACCCAGGGCGACCTGGACCAGACAGCGCACATCGCGGCCGGACGACGACGCGGCCCGGTCGAGGGCGTCGACCAGGCGGGCGCGGTTGACCGAGTGGACGACGTCGGCGTAGCCCGCCACCGATCCCGCCTTGTTGGTCTGGAGCTGACCGACGAAGTGCCAGGTGAGGTGGAGGTCGGCGCACGCTGCCGCCTTGGGGGCCGCCTCCTGGTCGCGGCTCTCGCCGATGTGTCGCACGCCCAGCTCGGCCAGCAGACGGACGTCGGTGGCGGGAAATGTCTTGGTGACGACGACGACCGTGACACCGGCCGGATCACGCCCGGCCGTGCGACATGCGCGCTCCACCCGTGACGTGACGGCCGCAAGGCCGGTGGCGATCTCGTCGCGGCGGGTCACGGTGCGGATCCCGGCACCGGCAGCCACGCCACGCCGGCGAGGCGCCCCGTCGTGCCGTCACGGCGGTAGGAGTACAGCGACGGGTCCTCGACCGTGCATCCATCGATCGTCCGCACGTCGGCGCCCGCCCGCAAGAGCTGGGCCGCGACGCCGGCTGCCACGTCGAGAGCCGGCGTGCCCGAGCGGCTCGTGGCCCATGACGCCGGCTCCTCGTCCGCGACAGCGGCGCGCAACTCGGCGGGCACCTCGTAACAGCGGCCGCACACCGACGGGCCGATCCGGGCGGTGATCTGGGCCGCTCCGAGTTCGCGCATCGTGGCAATGACGGCCGGTACCACGCCGGCAACCAGGCCCCGACGCCCGGCATGAGCGACTCCGACGACACCGGCCGCAGGGTCGGCCAGCAGCACCGGCGCGCAGTCGGCCACCAGGACGGCCAACCCTATCCCCGCCACGCGCGTGACCATCGCGTCGACGGCAGGAGTCGGGCCCGCCCACGGGCCGTCGACCATCGCAACGCCGGCTCCGTGAACCTGGTTGACGTAGAGGACGTGATCGGGTGCCAGCCCGATCCGGCGGGCCAGGCGTCGACGGTTCTCCGCGACGGCCGGCGCAGCGTCACCCACATGGCCGCCGAGGTTCAGCTCGGCGTACGGCCCGCCACTGGCGCCGCCGAACCGGTCGGTCAGCGCGAACCGGGCAGTGCCGGCCGTCTCGGCGTGCCGCAGCACTACTTGAGGAAATCGGGGACGTCGAGGTCGTCGTCGGACGGAGGAACGATGCGTCGGGGCTCGCGCGACGCACTCGGCGCGCTGACCATTGCATCCTCGCGGACTGGCATCTCGGCAGTGTCGGGCGCGTCGGCGGCGTGGCCGTCGGGCGTCCCATCCGCCGAGCTCGCCGACGGAATCGTGATCGACCGGCGTAATGACCCCAGTTCGCGGCGCTTTGGCGTGCCTCCGTCGAAGCCCGCGGCGATGACCGTGACCCGAACCTCGTCGCCCAGGGCATCGTCGATCACGGCACCGAAGATGATGTTGGCCTCTTCGTGCGCTGATTGTGCGACCAGGTTGGCCGCTTCGTTGATCTCGAACAGGCCGAGGTCGGAGCCGCCGGAGACCGACAGGAGGACGCCGTGCGCGCCTTCGATGCTCGCCTCGAGCAGCGGGCTGGAGATCGCCATCTCGGCGGCGGCGACCGCGCGGTCCTCACCGCGGGCCGAGCCGATACCCATCAGTGCCGAACCGGCGTTGCTCATGACCGCCTTGACGTCGGCGAAGTCGAGGTTGATGAGACCGGGGGTGGTGATGAGGTCGGTGATGCCCTGCACACCGGACAGGAGTACCTGGTCGGCGCTCTTGAACGCGTCGAGCACGCTGACCTGGCGGTCGCTGATCGACAGCAGCCGGTCGTTGGGAATGACGATCAGCGTGTCGACCTCTTCGCGCAGGCCCTCGATACCGGCGTCGGCCTGCGCAGCCCGGCGCTTGCCCTCGAACATGAACGGTCTCGTGACGACGCCGATGGTCAACGCACCCAGGGACCGTGCGATGCGGGCGACGACGGGCGCACCACCGGTACCGGTACCGCCGCCCTCGCCCGCTGTGACGAAGACCATGTCGGCCCCCTTGAGGACCTCCTCGATCTCCTCGGCGTGGTCCTCGGACGCCTTGCGGCCGACGTCCGGGTTGGCGCCGGCCCCCAGCCCGCGGGTCAGGTCGCGGCCGACGTCGAGCTTGACGTCGGCGTCGCTCATCAGCAGCGCCTGCGCGTCGGTGTTGATCGCGATGAACTCGACGCCCTTGAGGCCGACCTCGATCATCCGGTTCACGGCGTTGACCCCGCCGCCGCCGATGCCGACGACCTTGATCACCGCGAGGTAGTTCTGCGGAGCAGTCACGTCGCGTCGCCTCTCGCTCTCGTCCGTCCCCCTGCCGGTGCGGCCAAGGTCGGGCCCGGTCCAGAACCCTCACCCTCAAGTTGAGCTTCAAAGTTATGTCAACCTGAGCGCTTGGACAGAACGCTAGGCGCGGGGTGCGGCACGGCTGCGCAGACACGCCGGACGAGCCGTGATCGACATCTTCACGTCCCTGTGGGCCGCCTCACCCCGTCGGCGCCCCCCTGCTGCTTCGCTGACGAATACGTCGAACCAGCGCCGATTCGAGGTTCCAAGCAGCGGTTTCGTCCGCGAAGTGGATCCTCGCGCCACGTGCGTCGACGCTTCCACAGACGGCTCGCCGCGGTACAGACGATCCACAGGTGGGGCCCACGACCGAAGCGGCTGCCACAGGCGTGAACGGCGGACGCCTGCAGCGACTGGTGCGGGCCGGGCTGCTGGTCCGTGTTGCGAGAGGCGTCTACGCGTCGCAACGGCACCTCGAGGAGGCAGATCCGTCGACCGCACTGTCGATCAGGACGCGCGGATTCGTCCGGGCTTGTGCGTCACCGACACTCGCCGCCGGTTGGTCCGCTGCCGTCCTGCGACGCCTTCCGCTGCCGGGCCAGTCTCCGATGCTGCCGACCGTCGTCCAACCGTCACGTGCCCGAAGCGGAACCTCACGAACGCCCTACGGGCTGATCCGCCTCACCGACGTAGCACCGGAGCATCGCACGGTGCAGGAAGAATGCCCGGCCGTCAGCACCGCGTGGATGACCGTCGACCTGGCTCGGACGGCAGGCCGACGTGACGGTCTCCTGCTGGCCGACGCCGTGCTCCGGCGAGGCACCAGCCGGCAGGCACTGGAAGTCGTTCTCGCGGGCATGCACGGCTGGCCCGGCACCGACGACGCGACCTGCGTCCGGTCCCGCTGTCGAACGTCTGGGTGGGCGACGGCTATCCCCTCTACCGCCTCGACCATCTCTGGCCTCACCACTGGGTCGCCGCTGAGGGCGACGGCGCCCTCAAGTACAACGGGCGCGACGACGCGGCGGCGGTCGTCAAGGCGGAGAAGGAGCGTGAGTGGGCCCTACGCAGGCTCGGGCTCGATGTCGTCCGCTACGACTGGGAGCTGGCGGCGCATCGCCGCGACGAACTGGCCGCCCGGTTCCGAGCGGTTCTCGCCGCCAACCCGGTCCGGCCCGAACCGGTCCAGTGGTGGCCCATTCAGAACCCGTTCGTCGACCAGGACGGCCGCTTCGCTGACGAAGACACCGAATGGAAGGTCTGACGGTCTTTCATTCGACGTGTTCGTCAGTGGGGCTGGCGACGGACAGGCGCCCAACGCGGCGGAGCAAGCGCCCGCCATCTCGGGCCGCGGCAGATACACGTCACTCGCCGGTCTGGCCGTCGGTGAGCTCGCGGATCAGGTCGAGGTGTCCGTTGTGCCGGGCGGTCTCCTCGATCATGTGCACGAGGACCCACCGCAGCGTCGTGTGCTGCCCGTCGCGTCCCGGCGCCGCCGCGAGGTCGTCCAGCTGCATCGAAGCGGCAACCTCCCTGGACCGTTCGCACTGCCGGTCATAGACGTCCAGCAGGCCGTCGAGCGTGTCTCCATCGGCGCGCTCGAAGTCGGCGTCGGGGTTCTCGTCGGTCCACGGCACCGACAGGCCGGTCTCCCCCGCCAGCCGGACCCGGAACCAGCTCTGCTCGACGTAGCCGAGGTGCTTGAGGATGCCCGCGGCCGAGGTCAGCGACGGCACGAACCGCCGCCAGGCGTCGTCGTCCGAGAGGCCCGCCACCTTGCGGTGGACCGTCGTGCGGTGCATGTCAAGGAACTCGGTCAGCATCGAGCGCTCGTCCAGGTCGTACGCAGGATCGCGGCGTTCAGGCACGACGGGCAGGGTCATGGCCCGATCATGGCAGGCAGCGATCAGGGAATGACGGCGGGCCGCTCCGGAGCGGACACGTCGTAGGTCGAGCCCTCCTGGTCGAGCAGCGTCAGCAGCACCTCTGCCTTGCGATCGGCGAGCTCGGGTCCTCCCCACCGAACGGTGGCGCCGTCGACAAGCTCGAGGCGGACGTCGGCCTCGCTCTCGGCGCCGACGGCACCGACCAGGTCGCGCACGGTGCTGGGCAACCCGTCGAGGACGGCGGCGCCGGCCGCCCGGGTGGCCTCCGCGTCGGCATCGACCGGAGCATCGAGCACCGGCAGATTCGCCGGCTGCTCCGAGGTCTCGCCGAACAGGAGACCGGTGACGTCGACCAGCCACCACGTGTCGCCGTCCGGGATGGCCGCCGCGGCGACCCGGGGGGTCACGGACACGACGATCGTCCGCGGCCACGAACGGGCGACCGACACCGAGGCCAGCTCCGGAAGGTCGCGCACGCGGGCCGCCATCGCGTCGGTGTCGACGCGGATCAGCGGCTCGCCGACCGGAGCCTCAGCGACCTGCGCCACCCGGCCGGCGAGCTCGCCGTCGGCACCGTCCACCCGGACCTCCTCGAGCGCCGTGACGTCGGACCAGCCGACCAGCCAGACGGCACCGGCGACCGCGGCGACGCCGGTCACCACGGCCAGCACAGCCAGCACCCGCCGCGCCCGACTGCGCCGCCGCCGCGCGGTGAACCGGGATGCTGCCGGGGAGGGTCGGCGGCCCGTGGCGGTGCGCGCGCCGCTCACGCGTGGCGTCCCGCAGGCTCGCGCTCGAGGAGCTCGAGGATCTCGGGCCCGATCAGCGTGACGTCCCCCGCGCCGAAGGTGAACACCACGTCGCCCGGTCGCACGCGGGCGGCGGCCACCGACGGAACCGCGGACCACGACGGCTCGTACGTCACCAGCTCCGGCGGCAGCGGCACCGACGACGCCACCAACGCCCCGGTGACACCGGGCTCGGGATCCTCCCGGGCCGCGTAGACGTCCATGACGATCACCTCGTCGGCGGCGCCGAGCGCCTTCCCGAACTCCGACGCGAAGATGCGGGTGCGGCTGAACAGGTGCGGCTGGAAGACGGCGACCACGCGGCCGTCGCCGGCGAGCGGCCGTGCTGCGGCGAGGACGGCCGCGACCTCCGTCGGGTGATGGGCGTAGTCGTCGTACACCCAGGCCCCGCCCGCATAGCCCTTGAGCTCGAACCTGCGGCGGGTGCCGGAGAACCCGGCCAGGCCGTCACGCAGCTCACTGCCGGCGAACCCGAGGCCGACTCCGGCGGTGAAGGCGGCCGACGCGTTGAGCGCGTTGTGCCGGCCGGGCAGGCGCAGGGTCACCCGGCCCTGGCGGCGGCCGCGGGCCACCAGGTCGAACGACACGCCGGAACCAGCCAGGTCGATCTCGGCCACGCGCATGTCGGCGTCGGCGGACTCGCCGTACGTCTGCACCTCGACACCCCGAACCTGGGCCCGCTCGCCGAGCGCCCGCGCGCCCGGGTCGTCGGCGCACACCACGAGGAAGCCGCTGACGCGGTCGGTGAACGCATCGAACGCCTTCGTGTAGGCCTCGACCGTGCGGTAGTTGTCCAGGTGGTCGGCCTCGACGTTGGTGACGATCGCGATCTCGGGGTCGTAGGCGAGGAAGGAGCCGTCGCTCTCGTCCGCTTCGGCGACGAAGACGTCGCCCGTGCCGTTGTGGGCGTTGGCCCCGGACTCGTTGAGATTGCCGCCGATTGCGAACGACGGGTCGGCGCCGCAGTGCTGCAGTGCCACGGTGAGCATCGAGGTTGTCGTCGTCTTGCCGTGGGTGCCGGCGATCGCGACCGCGCGCCTCCCGGCCATGACCGACGCCAGGGCAGCCGCCCGGGGCAGGACCCGCAACCGGCGCCGGCGTGCCTCGACGACCTCGGGGTTCGACTCGCGGATGGCCGTGGACACCACGACGGTGTCGGCGCCGTCGACGTGGTCGGCCGCGTGGCCGACATGGACGGTGGCGCCGATGGCCCGCAGGCCCACCAGGACACTGGAGTCCTTGGCGTCGCTGCCGGAGACCGGAACGCCGCGGGCGAGCAGGATCCGCGCGATCCCGCTCATGCCGGCGCCGCCGATCCCGACGAAGTGCACCCTGCCCAGCTCGTCGGCCGAGAGCACCCGGTCGGGCGGCGCGACGATCACCACGTACCTCCACTGCTACCTGCACCGGCCGCCGCACGCCGGACCATCGCCGCGAGGCGGTCGTCGGCGTCGCGCCGGCCGAGCGTAGCGGCTGCTTCGCCCATCGCGGCCAGCCGGGACCGGACCGCCATCAGGGAAGGCACATGGTCGCCGACCCATGCGCCTGTCAGGTCGGCGTCGTCGACCATCAGGCCGCCGCCCGCGGCGACCACGGGGGTCGCGTTCAGGCGCTGCTCGCCGTTACCGTGCGGAAGCGGCACGTACACCGCGGGCAGCCCGACCGCCGCCAGCTCGGCGCAGGTGATGGCGCCGGCGCGACACAGCGCCAGGTCGGCGGCGGCGTAGGCGAGCTCCATCCGCTCGAGGTAGGGCACGACGACGTACGGCACGTCTCCGCCGGTCGCGGCCACGGCGTCCTCGTTGCCCCTGCCCACCGCGTGCAGGACCTGAATGCCGGCGGTCGCGAGTGCCGCCGCGGCACCGGACACGGCGGTGTTGATCCGGCGGGCACCCTGGCTGCCGCCGAACACCAGCAGGGTCGGCGGCCCGGGGCGGAGCCCGAAGCTCGCCCGTGCCTCGGCCTGCCGCGCCTGGCGGTCCAGGGTTGCCACCGACCGCCGCAGCGGGATGCCGACATGTTCGGCGTGCGGCAGCCGTATCGCCGGCGACGCGACCGCGACGTGGCGGGTCAGCCGGGCCCCGATCCGGTTGGCCAGCCCGGGCCGGGCGTTGGCCTCGTGGACGACGATCGGCACGCGCAGCCGCCGGGCGGCGAGGTACGCCGGCAGCGCGACGTACCCGCCGAAGCCGACGACGACGTCGGCCCGGTGGGTAAGCAGGACCTCGGCCGTCCGCCCGACGGACTCGCGCAGAAGGACGGGCAGGCGGAGCAGATCGCCGGAGGGCCGGCGGGGCAGCGGCACCGCCGGGATCAGCGCAAGTTCGTACCCGCGTTCCGGAACCAGGCGGGACTCGAGCCCGCGCGCCGTCCCGAGCGCTGTCACATCGACGGTCGGGTCGTGCCGTCGCAGGGCGTCGGCCGTGGCGAGGGCGGGCTCGACGTGGCCTGCGGTACCGCCGCCGGCGAGCACCACGCGCACTAGATGGTCACTCCTCCCCGGTCACGCCGCTCGGCGCGCGCGCGTCGTCGCGCAGCGAGCGCCTCTCGGGCCCCGGGTTCCTCCTTAGCGAAGGACACCAGCATGCCGATCGCGATCAGCATCGGCACGAGTGCGGAGCCTCCGTAGGAGACAAGCGGCAGTGGCACCCCGACGATCGGCAGCACCGCCAGGACGCTACCCATGTTGACCAGGGCCTGAACCAGCAGCCAGGCCGTGATGCCGGTGGCGGCCAACCGGACGAACGGGTCGCGGGTGTTCCACGCGATCCGGATGCCCGCAAAGCCGAGCACGAGGAAGAGGAGCATCACCATCAGCGTGCCCGGCAGGCCCAGCTCCTCGCCGATGATGGCGAGGATGAAGTCGGTATGGGCCTCCGGCAGCCCGCCCCACTTCTCGACGCTGCCGCCGAGCCCGCGCCCCCACCAGCCGCCGCCGCTGAACGCGTAGATCGAGTGCGCCGCCTGGAAGGTCCGGTCGTCGACGTCGGCGAACGGGTCGAGGAACAGCCGCACCCGGTCGAGCCGGTGCTCGGCGGACATCACGAAGTAGGCGCCGATGACCGCAACCGTGCCCACCGCCAGGCTGAACAACCAGGTCGGCACGCCCACGACCCAGAGCATGCTGAGCACGACCGCCATCAGGACGACGGCCGTGCCGAGGTCGCCCTGGCCGACCGTCAGCGCCACCACAGCCGCGGCGACCGGGACGAAGGGCACCAACAAGTGCCGCCACTGCCGCAGCAGCTTGCCCTTGCGGGCGAAGACCGATGCACCCCACAGGACCAGCCCGAGCTTGGCCAGCTCCGATGGCTGGATGCGGAACGGACCCCCGACCTCGATCCAGTTCTGGTTGCCGCTGACCGACATCCCGAGCCCGGGTACGTAGGTGAGCACGAGTAGCGCCACTGAGACCACGAGCAAGGGCAGCCCGAGGCGTCGCAGGACCCCCGGTGGCATCCGGGCAGCCACGAAGGCCAGCGGCAGTGCAGCCAGGACCCACGCCACCTGCCGGGCGACGATGTAGTAGGACGAGCCGTGGTGGCGCAGCGAGTACACGCTGGACGCCGAGAACACCATCACCAGCCCGAGCACGAGCAGCAGACCGGCCGAGCCGAGGACGAGGTGATAGGAGGCGAGCGGGCGACGCAGCATCCGCGCGAGCGCGGCCAGCCCCGCGGTGGGCAGCGAGCGCGGCCGGTCGTCAGTGCTGGTGGCCATGACGCCGAACAGCCGCGGCGAAGGCGTCCCCACGCGCGGCGTAGTTGGCGAACATGTCCATGGATGCACACGCCGGCGCAAGTAGCACGGTGCTACCCGGCCGGGCGAGCGTAATCGCTCGGGCCACGACGCGGTCCATGACCTCATTGTCCGTTCCCGCCACCTCGACGACGGGGACATCCGGCGCGTGTCGCGCGAGCGCGTCGGCGAGCAGGGCCCGGTCCGCCCCGATCAGCACGACGCCTCGGAGCCGGCCGACGACGGCCTGGACGAGCGCGTCGAACTCGGCGCCCTTGGCCAGGCCGCCGGCCACCCAGACCACGTCGTCGTAGGTGAGCAACGACGCCTGTGCAGCGTGCGCGTTCGTCGCCTTGGAGTCGTCGACCCAGCTCACGCCACCGAATGTCGCCACCTCGGCGATCCGGTGCGGGTCGGGGCGGAACGCCCGCAGGCCGTCGCGCACTGCGACCGCCGGCACGCCGACCGAACGGGCGAGTGCGGCCGCCGCAAGCGCGTTCGCGACGTTGTGCGGAGCAGCCGGCACGACGTCGGCGACCGACGCCAGCTCGGCAGCGGAGGTCTGCCGCTCCGCGACGAAGGCCCGGTCCACCAGCAGCCCGTCGACGACGCCGAGCATGCCTGCACCCGGCACGCCCAAGGTGAACCCGATCGCCCGGGCGCCTTCCACGACGTCGGCCGCACGAACCAGCCGTTCGGTCTCGGCGTCCTCGACGTTGTAGACGCAGGCGACCTCGACACCGGTGTAGATCCGGCCCTTGTCGGCCGCGTAGTCCTCGAGCGAGCCGTGCCAGTCGAGGTGGTCGGGTGCGACGTTGAGCAGGGCGGCGGAGCGTGCCGCCATCGAGTGCGTCCAGTGCAGCTGATAGCTGGACAGCTCGAGCGCGATGACGTCGTGCGGCTCAGGGTGGAGCACAGCCTCGACGACCGGGTCGCCGACGTTTCCGGCCGCGGCGACCCGCAGGCCGGAGGCTCGCAGCATCTCGGCCAGCATCCGCACCGTCGTGGTCTTGCCGTTCGTACCGGTCACGGCGAGCCAGGGCGCAGGCCGCTCCGCGTCGCGCAACCTCCAGGCGAGCTCGACCTCCCCCCAGACCGGCACCCCGGCCTCCGCTGCGGCGACCAGCAGCGGTGCGGTGGGCCGCCAGCCAGGCGAGGTGACGACGAGACCGGCGCCGCCGGGAAGTTCCCGAGTGGCCCCTGGGCCGAGACGCACCGTGGCGCCGAGGATCTCGAGCACGCTGGCGCGGTCGGTCTCGGCCTCGCCGTCGCGTGCGTCGACGACTGTGACGATGGCCCCGAGGCCGAGCAGTGCGTCGGCGGCGGCGAACCCCGAGACACCGATGCCGGCGACCACCACGCTCAGTTGCGGCCACGGACTCGTCCGCACCGCGCCGACGAGCCACGGCGGCACGGTCATGCGCCGACCACCCATTCGGCGTAGAACACTCCCAGGCCGAGGGCGACGAACATCCCCGCGATGATCCAGAACCGGATGACGATCGTCACCTCGCCCCAGCCCACGAGCTCGAAGTGGTGCTGCAGCGGGGCCATCCGGAACAACCGCTTCCCGTTCGTGATCTTGAACCAGCCGACCTGCAGCGCCACGGACAGCGTGATCAGCGCGAACAGCCCGCCCAGCACGAGCAACAGCAACTCGGTCCGGCTCAGGATCGCGAGCCCGGCGAGCGCGCCGCCGAGCGCCAGTGACCCGGTGTCGCCCATGAAGATCTTCGCGGGCGAGGCGTTCCACCACAGGAAGCCGAAACAGGCACCCACCAGGGCGGCCGACACCACGGCGAGGTCGAGCGGGTCGCGGATCTCGTAACAGCTCGGCCCCGGTGCCACCAGGCAGCTCTGGTTGAGCTGCCATACGCCGATCAGCGTGTAGGCACCGAAGACCATCACGCACGCGCCGGACGCGAGCCCGTCGAGGCCGTCGGTGAGGTTCACCCCGTTCGACGCACCGGTGATCATGATCAGCGCCCAGATGACGAACAGCACCGGTCCCAGCACCAACGGCGTGTCGCGGAGGACCGACAACGCGTCGGAGGCCGGCGTGTACCCCTGCTCGTCGGGAAAACGCAGGGCGAGGACAGCGAAGACCACCGCGACGAGTGCCTGGGCGGCGATCTTGGCTCCGCTGCGCAGGCCCAGGCTCCGCTGCTTGGAGATCTTGATGAAGTCGTCCGCGAACCCGACCGTCCCGAGCCCGACAATGAGGAACAGAACGAGCAGCCCGGAGACCGAGGGCGGGGACGGCCGCACGAGGTGGGCCATCGCATAGCCGGCCAGCGCCGCCAGGATGATCACCGCTCCACCCATGGTGGGCGTGCCGCGCTTGATGTGGTGGCTCGTGGGGCCGTCGTCGCGGATGAGCTGGCCATAGTTGTGGCGAACCAGCAGGCGGATCGCTGCCGGCGTGCCCAGGATGGACACCACGAGACCGACGACGGCCGCCGTCAGAACCGCGATCACCCGGCCACCTCCTGGACCAACGCGTCGGCGAGCCGCTCCAGGCCCGCCGCCCGCGACGCCTTGACCAACACCACGTCACCGGGCCGCACCTGTCCGCGCAGGAGTTCGAGCGCCGCGGCGATGTCGGGTACCCAGGCTGCCTCGTAGCCCCGCGATCCTTCGTGCGCCGCGCCGACGTGCACCGGACGCGCGCCCTCGCCGACCGCGACCAGCCGGTCGACGTCGAGTCGCAGCGCGAGCCGGCCCAGTGCGTCGTGCTCGGCCGCCGAGGCCTCCCCCAACTCGCGCATCTCCCCCAACACCGCCCAGGTACGGCGGTCGCCGGCGATCGCGACGAGGGCCTTCAGCGCTGCGCGCATCGATTCCGGGTTGGCGTTGTAGGCGTCGTTGACCACGGTGACGCCGTCGGGCCGCTCGACGACCTCCATCCGCCAGTGCGAGAGCAGGTGCGCCTTGGTGAGTGAGGCGGCGACGTCACCGACGTCGAGATCCAGAGCGTGGGCGGCGCCGGCGGCGGCCAGCGCGTTGCCGACCTGGTGTTCGCCGACCAGCCCCAGCCGGACCGGCGCGGTCCCGTCCGGCGCCACCAGGGTGAAGCCGGCCCGTCCGGACCGGTCGAGGACGACGTTCTCGGCCCGGATGTCGGCGTGAACGGACTCGCCCACCATGAGGACCCGGGCCTGGGTCTGCTCGGCCATCCGGCGCACGAGCGGGTCGTCGCCGTTGAGCACAGCGGTGCCGGCCGAGGGCAGCGCCTCGACCAGTTCCGCCTTTGAGCGGGCGATCGACTCGCGATCGCCGAACTCGCCCAGGTGAGCCGATCCGACGTTGAGCACAATGCCGATCCGTGGCGGCGCGATCCGGCACAGGTAGGCGATGTGGCCGGCGCCGCGGGCGCCCATCTCAACGACGAGCGTCCGCGTGCCCTCGTCCGCCGTGAGCACGGTCAGCGGCACGCCGACCTCGGTGTTGTACGAACCCGGCGGCGCCACGAGCGGCCCACGGCTCACGAGCACCTGTGCCAGCAGGTCTTTGGTGCTGGTCTTTCCCGACGACCCGGTGACGCCGACGACGCGAACGTCAGCCAGCCGGTCGAGTGCCGCATGGGCGAGCAGGCCCAGGGCGCGCACCGAGTCGCCCACGAGAATCGCAGGGACACCGACCGGGCGCTCGGCCAGGACAGCGACGGCCCCGCCGGTCATGGCGGCAGCGGCGAACTCGTGACCGTCCACGTGCTCACCCCGCACGGCGACGAACAGCCCGCCGGCCGCAATGTGGCGCGAGTCGGCGACCACCGGCCCGGACACCGTCATCGTGTCGTCCGGCACCGCGTCGAGGCGTCCACCGGTCGCCGAGGCGATCTCGCCGAGAGTGAGGGGAATCACCGCGGTGCCTCCTCACGCTCGCGCAGCATCTCCGCGACCACCTGGCGGTCGTCGAACGGGTGCACGACGCCCGCGACCTCCTGTCCCGGCTCGTGTCCCTTGCCCACGACGGCGACCGTGTCGGCGGGTCCGGGTGCCGCGTCGATGGCCGCCCGGATCGCGGCCCTGCGGTCGGCGACCTCGTGGATCTCGGCTCGCTCGGCGGCCGGGACGCTGTACGCGCCGGCCAGGACCGCCGCGCGGATCGCGACCGGGTCCTCCGAGCGCGGGTTGTCGTCGGTGACGACGACGACGTCGGCGTTGCGGGCGGCCGCGGCGCCCATGAGCGGCCTCTTGTGCGGGTCACGGTCACCGCCCGCCCCGACGACGACCACGAGCCGACCCGACGTCGACGGGCGCAGCGCGCGGAGTACGGTCTCGACGGCATCCGGGGTGTGCGCGTAGTCGACGAGTGCCAGCGGCCCGCGGGCCGGCCCCGGAACCCGCTCCATCCGTCCGGGTACGCCGGGGCAGGCGGCGACACCGCGAACGGCGTCATCCGCAGTCACGCCGGCCTCGATCAGCAAGACGACGGCCAGTGCGGCGTTGGCCACGTTGAAGTCCCCCGGAATCGGGGAGGTCATGGCGAGCCGGCGTCCGTCGCGTGCCTCCACAACGACCCGCGTGGACCCACCGGCGGCCGTTCGCGAGACGACCCGCCAATCGGCTTCGTCGCCACGGGTCGACAGTGTCGTCACGGGCACGGTGCTCACGCCTGATGCCAGTCGCCGCCCGTACTCGTCGTCGACAACCACAACGCCCCGCCGTGACCGGTCAGGCGTGAACAGGCCCGCCTTGGCCGCGAAGTAGGCCTCGAGGTCGATGTGGAGGTCCAGGTGGTCCTGAGACAGGTTGGTGAAAGCGGCGACGTCGAACACGATGCCGTCGACGCGCCCGTAGACGAGCGCGTGGCTGGACACCTCCATGACGCAGGCGGTCACCCCTTGCTCGCGCATAAGGGCGAGCAGCGCGTGGACCTGGGTCGCCTCGGGGGTGGTGCGTTCGCTGGCGACCCGTTCGTCGCCCACCCGCGTCTCCACCGTGCCGATCAGACCCGTGCGGTGACCGGCGGCGCGGAGCCCCGACTCGACCAGGTGCGCCGTCGTCGTCTTGCCATTCGTCCCGGTGACGCCGAGGACGAGCAGGTCGCGAGCCGGCTCGCCGTACACGCGGGCCGCGACCCGCCCCAGCTCCGCCCGCGGATCGGCGACGACCAGCACCGGCAGGCCCGCGACCACGTCCGCGCCGGCGCCGTCGGTGAGGACGGCCAGCGCACCGGCACCGGCGGCCTGCCCGGCGAAGCTCGCGCCGTGGGTGTGGGACCCGGGCAGCGCGGCGTAGAGGTCGCCGGGGCGGACCTGCCGGGAGTCGTGCGTTATCCCGGTGACCGCGATCCCGGCGAGATCAGGCAACGGCTCGATGCCGAGCAGATCGGCCAGATCGACGAGTGGGCACGGGATCACGTGTTGCGGGCGCAGCAAGGGTCGGGGAGGCATCGGTCCGAGAGGCTACTCGACCGCCGCGAGACGGTGTCAGTCGGCGAAGAGCTTCACCGTCGGTGCGGTCGTCCCCGACGGCGCGACGCCCATCTGCGCCAACGTGAAGCCCATGACGGCGGCGAAGACCGGACCGGCCAATGCGCCGCCCGAGTTGCCCCTGTGCGGGTTC
>DATHII010000071.1:0-29585 GCA_035316885.1 Jiangellaceae bacterium
GCAGGGTCGGGTTGACGAGGAGTTCTTCGTACCGATCCGACTCCGTCGAGAACGCGTCGGCGATGCCGGGCCGCTGCCGACGTTCGACCTGCTGCCCATGGGCCACGGCGACGTAGCGGACGTGGTCGCCCAAGGCGAACACACTCGAGATGATCTCCTGGACGTCCACAGCCGCGAGCGTAGCCGTGGCCATCGCTGAGTCGAACCGGTGTGGACGAATGCTGTGACCCGACGACCGGTCAGCCCCAGCGGGCGTGCTGTCCGTCCGTGGTGTCGGAGTCGTACTCGTCGTCCTCGTCGGCGTCGTCGTCCTCGACGACACCGTCGGACGCACCCAGCTCGCGCTGGAGCGCGTCGAAGTCGGTCTCCAACGACTGGTACTTCAGCCGACGGGCGACCTTCGTCTGCTTGGCCTTGGCCCGGCCGCGCCCCATAGGGTCGACCCCCTCGCACAAAACCGGGGCGACCAGACAGCCGGACGCCCGCGGAACCTTCGGTGACATCTGCTCGTGATGACAACGGTACAGGGTGCGCCAGTGTTCCGTCTCGCCCCGGTCTGTCCTTCGGAACTCGCACGTCATCCGGGCAGGTGGATGCCGCGTAGCCGGGCGACCTCGACCATCCGACGCTCGGCGAGCCGATCGGCCGCGACGGCTGGCGGAACACCCTCGTCGGCCGCGAGCGAGAAGATGCGGCGGGTGGTCTCAAAGATCTGCGCGGCCTTGCCCTGGGCCCGCTCGAACGAGAAGCCGTGCAACTCGTCGGCAACCTGGATGACGCCGCCGGAGTTCACGACGTAGTCGGGCGCATAGAGAATCGAGCGGTCCTCGAGCATCTTCTCGACGCCCGGGTGGGCGAGTTGGTTGTTCGCTCCGCCGCAGACAGCTCGGCAGGTTCCCCCGGCGGCCAGCGCGGCGACGGTGTCGTCGTCCAGGGCACCGCCGAGGGCGCACGGCGCGAAGACCTCGATGTCGGCTGCCGCGAGCGCCAGTGCGCTGTCGACCACGTCGACGGCAGGCCGCGTCGCGCGAATCCGCTCGACGGCCTGCTCGGAGACATCGGTGACCACCACGTCCGCGCCGTCGTCGATCAGCAGGCTCGCCAGCTTGGAGCCGACCTTGCCGACGCCGGCGATGCCCACCCGCCGCCCATGCAGTGTCGGCTCTCCCCACAGCCGCTCCGCGCAGGCGCGCATGCCCTGGAAGACGCCGAACGAGGTCAGGACGCTCGAGTCGCCGGCGCCGCCCTCGGCGGGTGAGCGGCCCGTGACCCAGCGGCACTCGCGGGCGATGATGTCCATGTCGGCGACGTACGTACCGACATCGCATGCGGTGATGTAGCGCCCGCCCAGCGAAGCCACGAAGCGCCCGTAGGCACGCAACAGGGCCTCGGACTTGTCGTGGTCGGGATCACCGATGATCACCGCCTTGCCGCCGCCGAGGTCGAGGCCGGCAAGAGCGTTCTTGTACGCCATTCCGCGCGAGAGCTCGAGGACGTCGGCCAGCGCCGCGTCCTCGCTCTCGTACGGATAGAACCTCGTGCCTCCCAGGCCGGGCCCGAGGGCGGTCGAGTAGATGGCGATGATCGCGCGCAGCCCGCTGACCTCGTCTTGGCAGAACACCACCTGCTCGTGGCCGGTGTGCCGGCCGAACACTCCGATCGGGTTCGACGTCTCGGCCACTGTGGTGACCCCTTCGCGTCCTCGGGCCCGCACTCTGCGATCGGCGGGGTTCGCGGGCATGGCGTGTGAACGTGATCGTGAGCGCCACGATATGCCGTGCGCCACCGCACCGGGGGTCCCCTGGCGCTGCGTAGGGACACGCCCGGTCCATGACCGGTTTGTGTTCGAGTCGCGGCATACGTCGTCTCTGCGTAGTCTCTGGGGTGACGGTGCGCAGAATCGTCCGGATGGCCCGTTCGAGGCGTGCCGTCTCAGATGTTCGGCCCGGCGTCGTCGTCGGGCGAAACATCCGATGGCGGAGCGTGCTCCGCCAGTCACGTAGGGAGGTGACGATGGCGACGAGGACTCAGGACGCCGAGCCCCTCCTCACTCCGGCAGAGGTCGCTGCCATGTTCCGGGTGGACCCCAAGACCGTCACCCGGTGGGCCAAGGCCGGCAAGCTGACGTCGATCCGGACGCTTGGGGGACACCGGCGCTATCGGGAGTCCGAGGTTCGTGCACTGCTCACGGGGCAGATCCCTCAGCAGCGAGCCGAGCCCGACGCCGAGCAACAGGGGTGAGTCTTCTCCGGCGGCTGCCCACCTGGCGGCCGCCGGAGAATCGATCAGAACGGGTGACCTTCCCGGGTGGGAGGCCGCGTGCGGGCTCGATCGGCCGTCACGGTGGCGGCGCTGGTCGTCGTGGGCGCAGTGCTCGTGGCGGCTGCCGTCGGGGGCACCCGCGCGACCGGACGGTTGGAACTGGAGTTCCAACCGTTGCTGTCCATGCCGTCTGCCACGCTCGAGGTCGTCCTGCTCGTGGCGGCGGTGTTGTGCATCCCGGTCCTCCTCGTTGGTCGAATGCTGCGCCGCAGGCGGCGCGACCTGGACGGACGGACGCGATGGGAATGGCTGCAGCGCCTCGTATCCGTCGTCGTCGTGCTCGCTGCCCTGCTCGTGTTGCGCGAGTTTCAGGACAGCCAGGACCGTAGCCAGGTCCACGGCGACGACGGCCGCCTCGACGCATCGGCCGGCGCCCCCGACGTCCTCGGCTGGTCGGGATGGATCGGCCTGTTCGCCGTCGGCTTGGCCGGCTCCGCTGCCGGCCTGCTGTGGTGGCGGGCGCGTGCGATCCGCAGCGACGCACCGACGCCGGCTGCCCTCGGTGGGGACGACGGCCGGGACGCGATTGCCGCCGGACGGGCTGCCCTCGATGACCTGTCCGGCGATCCCCGAGCCGCCGTCGTCGCCTGCTACGCCGCGATGGAGGCGGCCCTGGCATCCGCCGGCGCGGCCCTGCGTCCGGCCGAGTCGCCCGAGGAACTGCTCGCCCGAGCGGTCGCCGAGGGACGGCTGCCCGCCGAACCCGGCCGTCGGCTCACGCGGCTGTTCTTGGCCGCCCGCTACTCGTCGGCCCCGGTCACAGCCGCCGATGTCGCCGCCGGGCGGGAGGCTTTGAACAGCATCGACGCAGGGGTCCGGCCGTGATCTTCGGGATGCCCCCGCTCGACGTGGAGGTCCCGGATGCACAGCCCGGGCAACCGACGGGCAGGCCGCTGCGGCCGCCGCCGCGGACCATCGCCCGGTGGCCGTTCCTCCTGGTCGTCGCCGGGACAGTGGTCGCGGGCCCGATCGGGCTGGTGATCTCGAGTGCCGTGGTCGGAGCGCTCCTGGTGCTCCGCCTGCGCCTGCTCGTCGCCGACCCGGACGTACCGGACCTGGTCGCCCTGCCGTGGCGGCGGAAGACTCCGGCCCCGGCCTTGCCGGGGTTCACCCGCACAGTGGGGTCGGTCGAGTGGGGGCTGACATCGGCCTACGACTTCGACGCCGCATTGCGACCCCGGCTGCGCCGGGTGGCGGCTGTGCGGCTCCTCGAGCGTCACGGCGTCGACCTCTACGCCGACCGCACCGCCGCCGCCCGGCTGCTCGGCGTCGAGGCGTGGGAACTGATCGACCCCGAACGTCCGGACACGCCGGACCGCAGCAAACCCGGACCCGACAGTGCCGCGCTGGCACGTGTACTCGACGCCATCGAACGGAACTGACGGAGCACCCGTGACCGACATCGTGAGCTCTGCCGCATGGACCACCACGGCCACCGGCCGGCGTGCCCGCGACGTCCTGGCCGAGGTCGAGCGGGCCGTCGTCGGGAAGCGTTCGGCACTGGAACTCGTCCTGCTCGGGATCCTCTCGGGCGGGCACGTGCTCCTGGAGGATCTTCCCGGTCTCGGCAAGACGTTGATGGCGCGATCCTTCGCCCGGGTGCTCGGGCTCGAGATGCGGCGGATTCAGTTCACCCCCGACCTGCTGCCCTCGGACGTCACCGGCGCCCCCGTGCTCGACCCGCGGACCGGCGACCTGACCTTCCGCCCGGGTCCGGTGTTCGCCAACCTCCTTCTGGCCGACGAGGTCAACCGCACGCCGCCCCGTACGCAAGCCGCATTGCTCGAGGCCATGGCCGAGCGGCAGGTGACGGTCGACGGCGTCACTCGGGCGCTGCCCGAACCGTTCACGGTGCTGGCCACGGACAACCCGATCGAGTTCGAGGGCACCTACCCCCTGCCCGAGGCACAGCTCGACCGGTTCATGATGCGGGTGCGCATCGGCTACCTGACGCCGCCCGACGAGATGGCGATGCTGCGCCGGCGTCTGGACCGCAAGGCGCCCGAAGTCGAGCTACGGCCGCTCGGCGAAGCGGCCGACCTGCTCGCGATGATGCGGTCGCTGGAGGAGGTCGAGGTCGATGCCGACCTGCTCGACTACGTGGTTCGCCTCGTCGGCGCGACCCGCGACCACGCTCACGTCCTGGTCGGTGCGAGCCCGCGCGGCGGTCTGGCGATCCTCGCCCTGGGCCGCGGCCGGGCAGTGCTCGACGGTCGCGACTTCGTGACACCCGACGACGTGAAGCAGGTGGCGGTTCCGGCGTTGGGGCACCGGCTCGTGCTGCGGCCCGAGCTGTGGGTTCGGCGAGTCTCCGGCGATGACGTGGTCGCGGAGATCCTCGACGCCGTCCCGACGCCGCCGACAAGGCCGCGGACGTCATGACCGCCGTCCGGGTCCCGCTGATGTGGCGCCCGTCGCGGCTGGCCGGCCGGCTGGCCACGGTCGGCACGCTGGCCGCCGCTGCGGGCTTGGTCCTGGGGCGCCCGGAACTGATCGTCGTAGCCGTTCCGTCCCTGGCGGCATTGGCTGCCGGACGCCGCGCCCGGCCAGGTGAGCTCACCGTCGTGGCGAGCACCGCGGCGGACCGGTACGTCGAGGGCGACCCGGTCGAGGTGGACGTCACGATCGATCCAGGCCCCGCGGGCGGCGGCGTGCGCGCCGAGCTCGTACTGCCTGCCGCCGCCTGGGACGGGTCCGGCACCTTCGCGACGACTGGGCGCCGGGAGGCAGCGGTGGCGTGGTCGGTGCGGCCGAGGCGATGGGGCCGGCGCAGCCTGGGTCCGGTCCGGCTGACGGCATGGGGACCGTCCCGGCTCGACGTGGCGACCGGGGAGGTGACCCTCGCCCGCATCGACGTCCACCCGCCCGCCGCGTGGGCCCGGCACCTGCCCCTGCCCCCGCGACTGGTCCAGCGCGCCGGTCTGCATGCCGGTCGCGCGGAGGGCGCCGGCGTCGAGTTCGCCGGTGTCAGGCCCTACGAGCCTGGCGACGCTGTGCGGCGTGTCCACTGGCCTGCGACGGCTCGCCGGGGACGTCTGCACCTGACCAGGCATGCGGTCGAACACGCGGCGGACGCCGTCGTCGTCATCGACGCGACCACAGACGTCGCAGGCACCCTCGACCTCGCCGTCCGGGGGGCCGCTGGCGTCGCACAGGCGTACCTCGCCGCTGGTGACCGGGTCGGCGTTGTGGCGCTCGGCGGGATCGTGCGGTGGCTGCCGCCGGGTACAGGTCCGCGCCAGGTGCATCGGATCGTCGAGACGGTCCTCGACGTGCGGGTCGACGATTCGTACGTCGCGCCTGACCTGGCGCGGCTCCCACGCAGGGCCCTGCCCCCCGGCGCTCTGGTCGTCGCATTCAGTCCGATGCTGGACCCGAGCGTTCCGGAGATATTCCGCGACCTGCGTGAGCGCGGTCACCCCACCGTCGTCGTCGACGTGCTGCGCTCCGACCCCGAAGCTCCGCCGGGCACCCGGGCCGGGCCGGAGGCGGTGCGCCTGTGGCGGCTGGAACGCGGCGCTCTGCGCCACGAGCTCGCCACGATCGGAATCACGGTGGTGCCCTGGGGAGACGACGACGACGCAGTCGGTCTTCTCGACCGGGTCTCCGTCCGCCGGCACCCCCATCTCGCGGGCGGTGTGCGGTGAACCCCCTGCTGGCGGGAGCGTTGGCGGCCGTGCCCGGGGCCGGCGTGGTCGTTCTCGCCGGTGCACACGTCCCCGGTGATGCCCGGCTGTGGATCTGGATCGCCGCCTGCGGTGTGCTGCTCGCGGTGCATCCGGCGCTGCGGTGGGCGAGCTCGGTGGCGCTCGTGGGGGCGCTGGTCGCAGTGGTCCTGCGCGCGGGTGTGTCCGGGCTGCCACTCGGGGCAGCGGCGGGCCTCGGCGTGCTCATGCTCGTGTACGTGCTCGCCCTTGACCTCGCCGAGCTGGTCGAACGGATCGACGGGTCGACCGCGCGGCTCACGCTCGGCTGGGCGGAGGCGCTCTCCGTGCCGGCCGCGGCCGGCCTCGGTGCCGGGGCGCTCGCGCTCGTCGTGGCGGCGGTGCCCGTGTCGCCGTCGCTACCGTTGGCCCTGGCAGCGCCGGTCGCCGTCGTGTCGCTGGCAGTGATCGCTCTGCGGTCCCGACCGGCGCGCTAGCTGTCGAGTTCGGCGACCAGCTTCTTCGGCGCGACCATCCGGTACGCGTCCTCGACGATGTCGGCGATCTCGTCCCAGTTGAGCTCGACGTCGAGCCGGACGCCGAGCCATCCCCGGTGCCCGACGTACGGCGGAACGTAGAACCGGTCGGGCGCCGACGACACGAGCTTTCCCTGCACGCCCTCCGGCGCGGCGCACCAGAACCCCAGGACGTCGTCGTGGTGGTGGTTGGCGTAGGTCACGAACGTCTTCTTCTCGCGGACGAACCAGGTCGGCTCGCCGTGGCTGAGCCGCTCGGAGGTCTCCGGCAGGGCGAGGCACAGCTCGCGCAGCCGCTGCAGCGGGTCGTGGGCCACCTCAGCTGGCCGCCTGCTCGGTGCGCTCGCGGAAGCGCGTGCCGATCGTGATGAGGAGCAGTGCAACGCCGAGGATCATGAAGAAGTTGCGCGGGGCGCTCTCGTCTGAGAAACCGAGCAGGAACGGTGCGATGACGAGGAAGATCGCCAGCACGAAGTCGATCGTGACGTGCGCCGTCAGGGCCAGCTGGCTGACCAGGCTGGTCGGCAGGTCGGCTGTGATCGCCGTCGTGATCAGAACGAGGACGCCGACGGTGATGGACACGCCGGTCGCCGTTCCCGAGTCGAAGTCGAACAGGATCGGGGCGGCCAGGAACAGGACGCCGAGCAGGTACTCGAATGCGCCGTGGACGACCTTGGGGATCGGGCCCTCGCGCAGCATGGGGTCACGCTAGCCCTGTGCACCGTTCATCGGGAGCAGTCAGCTCGCGAGTCGGGACGGACGCAGGTCGAGCCTGCGCAGAAGTTGTGCGTTGAGCGCGACGACGATCGTCGAGGCACTCATGAGCACCGCACCGACGGCGGGCGACAGGACAATGCCCGCGGAAGCGAGCACGCCGGCCGCCAACGGCACCGCGACGATGTTGTAGCCGGTCGCCCAGGCGAGGTTCTGCCACATCTTCCGGTAGCCGGCGCGCGAGAGGTCGATGATGCTGAGCACGGCTCGCGGGTTGTCGGATGCGAGCACGACGCCGGCGGACTCGATGGCGACGTCGGTGCCGGCCCCGATGGCGATGCCGACGTCGGCCCGGGCCAGCGCGGGCGCGTCGTTGACGCCGTCACCGACCATCGCCACCCGCAGCTCACGGGCCTGGAGTTCGCCGACCTTGGCGTCCTTGTCCTCGGGCAGGACCTCGGCGAAGACCTCGTCGATGTGAAGCTCGGCACCGACCGCGTCGGCGACCTGGTGGGCATCGCCGGTGATCATCGCCACGTCGATGCCGCGTGCGTGTAGGGCGTCGACGGCAGGTCGCGACTCCTCGCGGACGGCGTCCTCGAGGGCGAGCGCTCCGGACACCTCGCCGTCGATCACGGCGTAGAGGACGGCGGCTCCGCGCTCGGCCCACGGTCGCGTGGCCGTAGCGAGATCGTCGGGTACGTCGGCGCCCAGGTCGCGCAGCATCGCCGGCCCACCGACGGCGACGGTTCTCCCGTCGACCACGGCATGCACGCCGCGACCGGTCATCGACCGGAACCCGCCAGCTCGGTATTCGGGCAGCTCCTGCTTGCCTGCCTGCGCGACGATCGCGCGTGCCACCGGATGCTCGCTGTCGGACTCTGCGGCGGCGGCCAGCGCGAGGAGCTCATCCGCATTCGTCGTCCCGCTGACGGCGACGTCAGTGACGGCCGGCTCGCCCTTGGTCAGGGTGCCCGTCTTGTCGAACAGCACCACGTCGACCGTGCGCATCCGCTCGAGAGCGAGTCGGTCGCGGATCAGGATGCCGGCCCGGGCCGCCCGCTCGGTGGCGATGGCGATCACGAGCGGTATCGCCAGTCCGAGCGCGTGTGGGCAGGCGATGACCAGGACGGTGACGGCGCGCTCGACGGCGTCGCCGGGATCGCCGATGGCCAGCCAGACGACGAAGGTGATCACGGCGACACCGGCGGCGAAGTAGAACAGGAGCGCCGCGGCACGGTCCGCCAGTACTTGAGCCCTCGACCGCGAGGACTGCGCCTCGGCCACGAGTCGCTGGATGCCGGCGAGTGCGGTTTCCTCACCTACCGCATCGACCCGCACCCTGAGGGCGTTGTCGGTGGCGACCGTGCCCGCGACGACTCTGTCGCCGACGCTTCGCAGGACGGGCAGCGACTCACCGGTGATCATCGACTCGTCGAGTTCGGCCTCACCGTTCACGACGACGCCGTCGGCCGGCACGCGGCCGCCGGACCGGACGAGGACGACGTCGCCGACGGCCAGGTCGTCGACGAGGACCGTGACCACAGCGTCGTCCGTGACCCTCTCGGCCTCATCGGGAAGCAGCGCCGCGAGCGCGTCGAGAGCTCCCGACGCCGCGCCGAGCGCGCGCATCTCCAGCCAGTGGCCGAGCAGCATGACGACGACCAGGAGGGCGAGCTCCCACCAGAAGTCGAGGTCGAGCTCGCCGACGCCGAGCGTGGTCGCCCACGAGGCGACGAACGCCACGGTGATCGCCATGGCGACCAGAAGCATCATCCCCGGCTGGCGGGCCCTGATCTCGTCGCGGGCACCGGTCAGGAACGGCCAGCCGCCGTAGAAGTAGACGATCGTGCCGAGGACGGGTGAGATCAGCTCCGCGCCCGGGACGTCGGGGCGGGTGTAGTTCAGCAGGTCGGCGAACATCTCGCTGAACGCGAGGACGGGAATGGCCAGCACCAGGCTGAGCCAGAACCGCGACCGGAACTGCGCGGCGTGTTCTGCATGGCCGCCGTGTTCACCGTGGCCCACATGGCCGACGTCGCCGCTAGGCCCCCCGTGTCCGGCGGGGGCTCCGCCTACGGCATGACCCGCATGCTCCCCGTGGGCCGCATTGGTCCCGTCAAGATCGACGCGGACGTCGACGTGCTGCTCGGCCTGGCCATGGACCGTGTGCCCACCGGGCTGGTCGCTGTCCGACACAGATCGCCTCCCGACTCTCACCAGGAGACTATACCCCTTAGGGGTATCTGAGAAGCTCGCCTGATCGAGCTCTGATCAGACCACAGCGCGTCCGCGCGAGCAGGGGGCGCGACACATGGCACTGGGTCTGCAGCTGCGATCAGACAGGTGGACAGGGGCGGGATCGATCCGCCGACCTTCCGCTTTTCAGGCGGACGCTCTTCCAACTGAGCTACCTGTCCTCGGTAGAAGCGCGACGAGTGTATCCGACCGGCCGCGAGCCCTCGAAGCGTCGCCTCCCGCCGCGTGATCAATCTGCGCGGTTCCCGCGGGAGCGGGCGTCGAGGCGGGCCAGGTAGGCGTTGTAGGCGGTGCGCTCGGCCTCGTCCTCGCCTTCGCGACGGTCGAAGCGTCGTGCGTCGCGCTCGTCCGAGCGGTACCACTGGACGAACAACGCGCCGAACACCAGCAGTCCGGGGATCTCGCCGAACCCCCACGACAGCTGGCCGGCCAACTGCTGGTCGGCGAGCGCATCCGGCAGCCACGGGATCTCTGACCCGAGCTGCCGGTAGTAGTCGCCTGCGATCAGCCGGGCCGACTCCATCAGGGCGAGCCCGAAGAAGGCGTGCACGACGATAGCGGCGAACTGGAGGCCGACCCGGGCGACGTAGGGGGGCCGCTTCGGCAACGGGTCGATCCCGATGATCACCTCGTAGAACAGGTAGCCCGCCAGCACGAAATGCATGCTCATCAGCAGGTGCGCGGTGTGGTTGCGCATCGCGTACTCGAAGAAGCCGGTGAAGTAGGTGACGAAGGGTCCGGACACGAAGATCGCGAGCGCGACGAGCGGGTGCGTGAGTATCCGCACCACCCCGCTCTGGGTCGCAGCCAGCAGCCACTCGCGCGGGCCCGTCTCGCCCCGCCGCGCCGGCCGGATCGCGCGGAGGGCAAGCGTGACGGGCCCCCCGAGCACGAGTAGCACAGGGCTCACCATCATCAGCACCAGGTGCTGACCCATGTGTACCGACAGCATCGTCATGCCGTAGGTCATGAACCCGGTGAGTTGCACCAGGGCGATCGACCCGACACCGAGCAGCCAGGCGATCGTGCGACCCACCGGCCAGCGGTCGCCCCGGGTGCGCAGCCGCCACACCCCGCCCAGATAGAGCAGCACCGCGGCCAGGCAGCCGAGTGCGAACAGCGCTTCGGGATAGGTCTGCGTGAACAGTCGCAGCGGTGTCGGATCAGGCGGGATCGGGAAGCCGATGAGCTCGCGGACGGCCGTCATCGGAACCTCGTCGGTCGCTCGCGGAGGCGGGGTGCGGCTCAGCGCGACGCCCAGGGCCAGAGCGACGCCCATGACGACGGCCTCGCCGGCCGCCAGCCGCCGGAACGCACCTGGCCGGCCTGCGTCGAGCTCGCCGAGCGATCGGCGCCGGTGGGCGGACCCGAAGACGCCCAGCGCCACCAGTGCCGCCGCCTTGGCCAGCACCATGGCGCCGTACGCCGTAGTGAACAGGTCGCCGAACGACGGGATCCGCACCCACGCGTTGAGTACGCCACTCGCGCCGACCATGACGAAACACCCCAGCGCCATGGGCGAGTAGGCGCGGGCAACGCGCGCCAGGTGGGTCCCGCCCCGCGCCGCGTACCAGCTGACCGCAACGAGCCCGCCCACCCACAACGCCATGCCGACCAGGTGGACGATCAGCGACGTCACCGTGGAGTGGTGGTAGTCGCCGGTAGCCGAGTGTCCGGTCAGCGCCGGTGGGATCAGCGTGCCGATACCGAGGCCCAGCACGGCGATCGCACCGCCGCGGCCGATGGTGAGTCGGGCCGCGGGGACGATCGCCAACGCCAGCACCACCACGGACGCGTATGCCTTCCCCTGCGGGGCACTGCCTGTGTAGCTCGCGAAAGCGTCGCCCGCGAGCGCGTCCCACAGCGGCTGCCCGACCAGGTCCGACATCGTCAGCAGGTGGACGATGCCGGCGGCGGCCGCCCAAACCACGGCGCTGATCGCTGCAGCACGCATGGCCAGCAGAGCGTCGCGCCCCAGCTCACCACGACGAGCGGGAAGCATGACCGCGAGTGCGAGCATGCCCACGGTGACGGCCGACGCGGCATCGAGCATGACCCTCGCGACCGGTAGGCCCCATCGTGTGAGCCCTCCCGGGTCCTGCAGCCCTGGGACTGCTGCCGCCGTGCCGCCGCCCAGAGCGAGAGCCGCTAACAGGACCGCCAGCGACACTGCGCCAGCGGTGAGACCCCAGCGGCGCGTCGACGGAGCGGCGACCACGGGTCGCGGACGGGTGGAGGTGGCCATCACGGACCAGTCTCCGCTCCGTCACCGCCCTCCGTCTCTCGGGGGCCGCGTCCACCCATGGCGAAGTAGACGACCGCCGCGAGCGCGGCCGCAGCGGCGATGCCGCCCGCTCCGAGGAGCAGCGGGCTCATTCCGTCGTCGGCGTCGGTGGCCTCGACCGGCTCGCTGGTCGGGCTCGTGTCGTCGTCGTGGTCCATGCCTTCGAGCGAGTCGCTCGGGGAGGGGCTCGGCGCGGCGGGTCGGGACGAAGCCTGTGGCGTCGCCTCGGGGGTCGTCGCCGGACCGGTCACGGTGAAGCTCAACGTGCCGGTGATCGGATGCCCGTCGGTGGAGCCGACCCGGTAGGAGATCTCGTAGGCACCCGCATCCAGTGCGCCGACTGCCTGCACGACGGTGTTGCCGACGAACTCTAGATCGCCCTGCTCGTGGTGTGCACCGTTGGCGTCGAGCACCGCCACCTGACCGAAGTTGGTCTGTACGGGCTGGTTGAACTCGAGCACGACCTCGGCGGGGGGAGTGGCCACGGTGGCTTTGTCGGCCGGTGTACTGCCGATCAGCTCGGTGTGTGCCGCGGCAGGTGCGGCGACGAGAGCCAGCCCGAACACGGCGCCGGCGACGGCGGCGGCGAGGCGGAGCACCTTATCCACGGGATCTCCGCAGCGACACCGCTCCGATCCCGAGCCCGACCGCTCCGACGGCGAGGCCGCCGACGGCCAGGCCGCGGGCGAGCGGATCGTCCGTGCCGTTTCCGTCGAGCGAGCCGTCGGTGCCATTCGCCCCGTCGGAGCCTCCGTCGCCGGCCTCCGCGTCGTCGGCTCCCTGCCCGGCGGCGTCGACAACGGTCAGGACGGGCGCGGGTAGTTCGTCATCGGGCCCGTCCGCCCACATGACGACCTCGCCGTCGTCATAGGTCTGCTCGGCCGGCAGGGCGTAGTCGCCCGCAGCGGGCAGCGGCCCGACCGAGATGGCGAACTCGTCGAACTCGCCGAGCCCGATCCGTACGCCGTTGTCGGCGGTCCAGGTGACCGCCGTGACGATCTCGTCGAGGGTGAACTCGCCGACCTCGACGGGCTCGGGCGGAGTCTCGCGGGCGAGTTCGGCCGTCCATCCGACGTGCGGTTGGACAGAGACCGACGCGAAGGGTGGATCGGCAGGCAGTTCGGCAACGACGGCCAGACCACCGCGCCGGACGGCGCGGGAACGCAGGATCATGGGAGGTGTCCTGTCGAGATCGTGGACGCGGTCGCGCCCGGTGAGGTCGGCGTCAGATGCTCGAGAGCACCGGCGGACCTCGCCGCGGAGCGATACGCGTGACCCTCAGGACGTACGTGTGAACAAGCCTGGGCGACGGCCGTAGGTTCGGCCGGCTGACTGCGGGCGCGGCGGTTACGCCGAGCACCGCACGCACGCCTCGCAGGAGCAGCGTCGAAGACAGTGCCGCCATGGACCAGACGACGGACTCGGCTCCGGCGAGCAGCACGGTCAGAGCGGCCGCGGCGATCGCGTGCGCGGCGACCATGCCGACACCGACCGACAGGCCCGCGCCGTGGTGCGCGTGCGCGGACATGTCGAGCAGCACGTGTAGAACGGGTTGCGACGCGAACACCAGCACTGCGATCAGCGCTACTGAAAGGCGCCGATCGGCGAGCGCCACGCAGGCGACACACAGGAGGGCGGCACCGAACAGGAACGCGCCCGCCGTGGGGGCACCACCGCCGGCGACGACGTGGGCGACGGCAGGCACGATCAGGCATGCAGCAGAGAGTGCCAGGCCGCGTGCAACCCGCGCGCGTCCTCCGCCCGGGGACTTCACATGCACACCATAGAGGCACGAACCGTGCGGCCGTAAGGTTCAGGGAAGCTCGGTACCCCCTGGGGTCCGGCGGACCCCAGGGGGCAGATTTCGGCTGCCGTTTGACACCTCGGTGCGGTCCGGCTCGGCTGAGACCTCCGATACGGTGCTCTCCACTGTCGGTTCGCGGACTGGCGTGGGCCTTGACAGGGCGATACAGCCAGTTCCCTGCGGGGATACTCGCGACACCCGCTCTGACCTACACGAACGCGGTTAGTGCGCGTTGGCAACCGTTGAGCGTCCGCGGACGTTCTGCGGACGATCCGCGACTGTGATCTTCACTTCTCATCGTTGTCGACTACGGCGAGAAACTGCTCGCTGGCGGTCATCACGAGCGTAGACATTGGCAGTCGCCGCGCCTTCGTGTACCGCTCGGCGCGCGCCCACAGCTTAACGTCCTCGCGGAGGTATTTCAGCGCCGAGCGGGTTCCAGCGATGAGTTCGATCCTCGGCGTGCGTCTGATCCGATGACGGACCAAGATGACCTAGGCCCTGCCAGTGCGTCGCGACTGCGAGCGCGCCACGGGAGAAACGAGCGGATCGATGGACCAATCAACCGCGGAGCAAGCGTTACGCCAGCTCGAGCCTCTGGTCGGCGAGTGGACCTTCGAGGCGAAGTGGCCCGACGGAGAGCCGTGGCCGGGCGGCGGAAGGGTCATTTTCGAGTGGCACGGCTCGGGGGCACATCTGGTCGAGCGTGGAACGGCCGAGCTTCCCGAGGCGCCCGACAACGTCTCGATCATCGGATGCGATGCGGCCAACGGGACGTATTTCCAGCTGTACTCCGACGCGCGCGGCGTGTGCCGCGTCTACGAGATGAGCATCGGCAACGGCGAGTGGAAGCTATGGCGGGAGGGCGAGCCGTTCTCCCAGCGCTTCACAGCGACCTTGAGCGACGACGGGAACACGATCATCGGACGCTGGGAGATCGCCGAAGACGGCACCAACTACACGACCGACTTCGACCTCATCTACCGCAGAGTCGACATCTAACGCCGGATCCGAACGCATCAGCACGTGCCGATCTGACACTGCTAGGCCTGGTCGACCCCGAGGCAGAGGGTGGGAACGAAGTGTTAACCATCTCCTGAGACCGAACTGTCAACCATGTCCCGAGACCAGGTCGCCCGGTCCGCAGGAACGGGGAATCCTGCGGACTCTGTGCGGACTGGCGAGGTGGTCGCACAGCCCAGCGAACGGGCCGCAACGCGCTGACCTGCGGAACACTGGCGGTCCTGACGGGACTTGAACCCGCGACCTCCGCCTTGACAGGGCGGCGAGCACTCCAGCTGCTCCACAGGACCTTGCGTCTTACGTGCCCCCAACGGGATTCGAACCCGCGCTGCCGCCTTGAAAGGGCGGAGTCCTAGGCCGCTAGACGATGGGGACTTCACCGGGACGGATTGCCCGTGGCTCGTCGCCGTCGGGGACCGGCAAATCATAGGCCGACCATGCGGCCTTCTCCAAACCGCGCCAACCCGAGCCCTTGGCGGTGATCATGTCGACCTTGCCGCCCGATACGGCCGCAAAGTCGACATGATCATGGGGGCGGGGTGGGGCTGCTGGTCGTGCCGTCGTCGGGCCCGCCGGTGCCACTTCCGTCGCCGTCATTGCCGTCGTCGTCCTCCTCAGCCAGGTGGCGCTGGATCTCGGCGCTGGTGAGGCCCAGGCCGCCCAACGTGATGTCGTCCCACGCGACCAGCCGCCTGGTCTCCGGGTTGAGGTAGAGAACCGACAGCGTGACGGGCGTCGGATCCTCGCCCTCGAGCGCGCGCAGGCCGGCCCCTCCGGTCGAGCCCTGCACCATGACCCTCGTGCCCTCGTCGAGTACCACGGTCTGCCTCCGGTGCGCGTGCCCGGCGAGGAGCAGCGGCGCCGCGCCGTCGAAGAGCTCGGCATAGGTCGGGTCGTGGAAAACGAGGATGTCGGCGGGAGGGTCGAGCGAGCGGGCCTCGTCGGCCAACTCCTCGGTGCCCTGGCGAAGTTCCTGGTCGGCCGTGCCGCGGGTGGACTGGTCGGGGGTGAAACGCGGGTCGGGTGCGCCGATGAAGGTCAGGCCGGCCACGTCGACCGGCTCGCCGGCGAGCACGATCGCATTGGGGTTCTCCGCGACCGCCGCCTGCGTGACGATCGAGTCGTGGTTGCCCTTCACGAACACGTACGGCCGCTCGAGCCCGGCGATCGGCTTGACGTAGGTCGACTCCGGTCCGGTGCCGTGGTCGGCGATGTCGCCGGTGTCGACGATCACGTCGACGTCGTACTGCTCGGCGACCGCCCGGACCACACCCCACGCGCTCGGGCTGAGGTGCAGGTCCGAGATGTGCAGGAGGCGGATGGTGTCGTCGTCGGGTGCGAACGTGGGCAGCGCGAGCGCGGTGTCGTAGAGACGCCCGACGTTGGTGACGATGCTCGCCAGCTGGTCCGCGTACGCGTCGAAGTTGGACGCAATGTCCTCGGCACTGCCGACCAGCTGCGGAGCGGTCGTAAGCAGGCCGGTGAAGTGGGGCTCACGGACGGCGTCCCGGTCGAACGTCAGCGCCGCCAGCCCGAACGAACCCGCAACGGCCCCGACTGCGACAGCCCCGGCGATCAACCCGCGCCGCCACGAACGCAGCACGAGCCCACCCACCACGAGGGCCCCGATCACCGCCACCACGGCACTGCGGACCGCGGCCCGGAACAGGACGTCCTGCAGGTCTTCGACCACCCGCTCGTCGAGCCCGGACAGCGACGTGGGGTCGTTGAACAGGTCGCGGGCGCGCTCGACGTCTACCGCGCGGACGGCGACCCGCACCTCGAGCGGGGCGTTGTGGGTGTCGAGTACCAGCGTGCCGATCGGGTCGACCTCGACGACCGTCTCGCCGCCCCATGCGGGCGTGATCGCGGCGTCGACCCCCACCGGACCGACGGCCGCCTGGGTGGTGCCGGCCACCACCAGCGCGAGCCATGCACCAACGAGCGCCGCGATGACTGTCGCCACCCATGGAGCCGCCCGCCGGACCCAGCTCGGTAGCCGGAACACGGCGGGCGTCGTCGGAGTCGACGCGGCGATCACGCCACGTTCGTAACACAGTGCCGCTGTTCCGCGCTGTGGCGGCACCCGCGAGACTGGTGAGCGTGCTCGACGTCACGACCGCGGAGTTCGAGGAACTGGTCGCGGAAGCGCTGGATACCATCCCGTCGGATCTGTCCCGGATGATCGACAATGTTGTCGTCCTGGTGGAGGACGAGGCGCCGGAGGACTCACCCGGACTGCTGGGCCTCTACGAGGGAATCCCGTTGACCGAGCGCGACGGCTGGTACGCCGGCGTCCTGCCCGACACGATCCGGCTGTTCCGCCTTCCGATCCTGCGGATCTGCGACTCGTACGACGACGTGGTGGACGAGATCCAGGTGACAGTCGTGCACGAGGTGGCGCACCACTTCGGCATCGACGACGACCGCCTGCACGAGCTCGGCTGGGACTGAGGACGGGAACGGCCCCGGTCTCGTGGACCGGTGACCGCCCGACGTGGAGACGCCTCACCGGGAACGCCTCTCGGCGCAACGGCCGCTCGCAGCGGCTCAAGGTGGGACCCGGGGTTACCGCGGTGCGACGCCTGGCGAGAGCCCTCTCGGACTGTCGCCGGGTCAACAACGTACTCCACCGCGACGTTGTTCCCAAGAGGGTGGGCCGTCAGGTGAGATCGCCGTCTCGCCACAGGGTGGCGGCCTGCTCGAGCTCGTGAGCCATCCGCAGGTTGCCATCGGCCAGCCGGGTCTGCCGGACGGCCTCGTCCTCGTCCGCGCAGTCGTCGGCGAGGTGAGCACGGCCGGTGGCGACGACGCGACAGAACGCCGCGGCCCGCTCGAGCGCGATCGCGAAGTCGCCATCGAACGCGCTGGTCAGGACGGCGTCGCCGAGTTCGGCGACTTCGCGCGGACCGGGCGGTTCGGCGACGCCGGCCACGGCCGTCGAAACCTCGGCGACGCGCTGCCCCGCCGCGAACAGGCGGGCCGCCTCGACCCCGTCACGGTGGACCCAGGTGCGCAGGAGGTAGAGCGACCAGAGGGTGCCGGGCAGGGTGCCGGCGCCGGCTTCGCACCACAGCGCGGCGATGTCGTCGATGCCGACGTCGTCGGCGAGACCGACCAACCGCCGGGTGCGCTCGGGGTCCGGACCCGTGTCCCGGCCGACCCGCAGGACGGCGGCGGCGGTGGCGTGGGCGATCATCGTCCGGTCGGCGGGATCGGGGTCGCCGGGCAGGTCGGTCCAGTCGGCCCGCAGCACGGGCCGGTCGGGACGGTCCGGCGACTCGGTCACCCATCCATTGTGTAGCGAACCCCGGCACCGCCGACAAGGGAGGTCGGAGGATCAGCCGATCGGCGTCATGCGGACCTCGTGCCGGTCCGCGCCGGCGTGCCAGAACTTGGCGACGCGAAGACCCTCGGCCTCGACCGCGTGCACGGACGTCTTCGGCATGTGGAGGTGGTGGACGGCGACCGTTGCGGTTCCGGAGTCGCTGTCCACCTCGTAGTGCCAGATGGCTCGCACCATTCCGTCGACCAGTACCGAGCCCTTGAAGGCACCCAAGTCAGACGTGAACATCTTGGCGTTCTCGCCGAACCGGCTGCGGTCCGCGTGGGACAGCAACACGTTGTCGTACTCGGGTAGGAACCGCACCGGCGCCGGCGTGTCGGGGTCGGGCCTCGGTGCGTCGGGGACATCGACGAGTTGTCGTCCCTTCTCGTCGGTGAACGTCCGTAGCCGCGGGCGCAGGCGGTCGATCACCTCGCGGAAGCCGGTCAGCCGCGACCAGGCCGCGAGGTCGCCGACGATGGCAGGCCCGAAGGCCGCCAAGTAGCGGAGGACCGCCTCGTCGATCGTGGCGTCGGTCCGCAGCGGCCGCCCGAGCCAAGTGTCGAGCGGTGTCGACGTGACCTGCAGCGTCTTGCCCCACACTCCGCGCGGCGGGACCTGGACGAGGGGCAGGTAGCAGCGGCAGGCGTAGGCGATTGCGGCGGCCGGCAGGTCGGGGAAGCGCACGGCAAGAGCCTCTCGCAGCTTGCGGCCGGACATCGGCGTCTCGGTGAGCAGCGGGTGGGCGTAGGCGAGAACAGGCTCGATGTCGACGCCGACGAGCAAGGGGGCGTATTCAAGGTGCCGGGCGATCTCCATCGTCATCACAGGCTGCGTCAGTGGCCGGAGGAACAGCGCGTCGTCGCCGGTGACGAGGTGGATGGTGGATCGCATGACGACGGTGCGCACGAGCGACCGGTCCTCGATGAGGCGCCCGAGCTTGCGCGGGTCGAACCCGTCTAGGCGGGACCACAGGGCGAGGTACGGGTCGAGCGGATTCTGGGCCTGCAGGCCGACCAGGTGCTCGACGGCATCGAGCGGTGCCATGGTCTGTCGGTCCAGCAGCAGCTGACGGGCGAGCGTCGCCCGGTTCAGGGCCCGGTTCGAGAGGAGATCGGCGGTCATTCGGCGCATCTTCGCACCCGGCTCCGCGAGCGCGGCTGACCGGGCCGTTACTCGCAGGGTGGGACGTCGTCGTCGAAGCTGGCCTGGTCGAGCATCGTGTGCAGTGTCGAGACGGGGACGGCCAGCGACCAGGTTCCGTCCTGCGTCGCCGCGTAGACGACGCCGACGACGAGCCCCGACGAGTCGTACATCGGGCTCCCCGACGACCCGGGCTCGGCGGCTGCGTCGGTGACGACGATCTGCCCGGCATTCGCGTCCAGGGGGTCCTCGTCGAAGCCCAGCACGGTGCCGGTACTCGACGTGAGGCGCCCGCCGCCTGGGTAACCCACGACCTCGACCGGGTCGCCCACCTCGGGGTCCGACTCGGCCAGGGTGACCGCCGCGGGAAGGGCCGAACGGGTCCGCACGATCGCGAGGTCTGCGACGACCGCCGCGCCGGCGGCGTCGACCAGCAGGTCCTGCCCGTCGTACGTGCTCACCTGCAGGGTGTCGGCGCCGGCCACAACGTGCCGGTTGGTGACGAGCACATCCTCGGACACCGCGAATCCGCTCCCCGTGCTCACGCCCCCGCACCCGACGTTGCGGACCCGGACAGCAACCCGCTCGGTGGTCCGGAACCCGTCCGGCGAGAGTGTCGTCGTCCCAGAGGTCGGGGTGGGCGCGGCAGTCGTCTCGCCGATCGCGACCGGGTCCGGCATCGGCGGCAGCTCGGGCAGTCCCGCGCAACCGGCCAGGACGACCGCCGCGCACAGCGGTAACAGGCGCAGCCTCACTCGATCCCCAGCTGCCGCTTGATCTCCTCGCTGCCCGCCAGTGCCTGGTTGCAGGCGTCGGCGACCTGCCGGGCGAACTCGGACACGGAGGCGGGGTCGTACGCCTCGACATCCTCCAGCGCCGTGATCAGCTGGCCCTGACCGCGAACGCAGACCTCGAGCTGGTTGGCGACGCTGACCACATTTCCCGCGACCTGACGGGCCAGTTCGCGCTCGTCGGCAGTCAGCGCCTTCTCCTCGGCGAGGGCGGTGATGCGGTCCTGAGCCTCGCGGAGCTGCTCCTCGGTGGCGGCGAGGTCGCGCTGAGCCTGATCGAGGTTGCCGGTCAGCTCGTCGCGCTCGTCCGCGAGCCCGGTGGCCACGGTCTCGAGACGGCCCGACTCCGCCATCCATTCGTCGGTCGTCTGCCACAGGTACGTCGCCAGCGCGCCCGCTGCCACCAGGGCAAGCCCAAGCACGACGGCCGTGGCGATCAACCAGCGCGGCCGGCGGCGCCGGACCGGACGGCCCAGCGTGGCGTCGTCCGCGCGTCGCAACGCGAGATCGATCTCCCGCTCGAGTGCGGCGGTCTGGCGAGACGTCTGGTCGGGGTCAGCCGGTCGCCCGTGGTCGGGAGCGTGGTTCGACCGGCCGGCGGGATCGTTCGGCCTCTCGGACATCGCCGATTCCCTGCCCTTCGCATGAACGTCCTACCGGCAGGCTAACCCGCGGACACCCGCCGCCCCGTACGTCCTTCCTCGTCAAGGGTCTTACGTCGGGGCCTCGCGGTGCCTAGGGTGGCGGTCGAGGCGTGAGCCACGAAGGGATGCCCGGTGGGCAGCATGAGCGATCCCTGAACACCGTGCCGGGGCCGGCACGTTCCCACGCGCCGTCCCCTCCTGATCGCCGGGTCCCCGATGCGTAGGAGGAACAAGTGCCCAGGATCAGCGTCACCGTCGACGGAGTCCGGCACGAGGACGATGTCGAGCCCCGAGTCCTGCTCGTCCACTATCTCCGCGACCGCATCGGAAAGGTGGGCACGGTCGTCGGCTGCGACACATCCAACTGCGGCGCCTGCACCATCCACCTGGACGGCGTGAGCGTGAAGAGCTGCTCGGTGCTCGCGGTCCAGGCCGACGGAGCCGAGATCACGACCATCGAAGGGCTGGCCGGTACCGACGGCGGACTCCACCCCATGCAGCAGGCCTTCCACGAGTGTCATGCGCTCCAGTGCGGCTTCTGCACCCCAGGCATGATCATGGCCGCCGTCGACCTGCTGTCGAACAACCCCGACCCGAGCGAGCAGGAGATCCGGGAGGGGCTAGAGGGCAACCTGTGCCGCTGCACCGGCTACCAGAACATCGTCCGCGCCGTGCAGCTCGCCGCGAAGTCGAGCGCGGGCGCGACCGAGAGCCGGGAAGAGGTGCCGGCATGACCGCCGTTGCGGAAGGGCGCGTCAACGAAGTCGGGCAGGCACGCCGGCGTCGTGAGGACGCGCACCTGATCACCGGACAGACCCTGTGGACTGACAACGTCACGCTGCCGGGGATGCTGCACCTGGCGATCCTGCGCAGCCCGGTGGCGCACGCCACGATCACTAAGGTCGACGTCTCCGCGGCCCGCGAGCGGCCGGGTGTCGTCGCGGCGTTCAGCGGAGCCGACCTGGCGGGCGACTGGGGACCGCTGCCGATGGCCTGGACGGTGTCGGAGGACCAGAAGTCCCCGCCACACTTCCCACTCACTGCCGACAAGGTGCGCTTCGTCGGCGACGGCGTTGCGGTCGTAGCCGCGACCAGCCGGGAAGGCGCCGTCGACGCGCTGGACGCGATCGACTTCGAGTTCGAAACCTTGCCGGCCGTGGTGGACATGGAGGCCGCCGTGGGCGAAGGTTCCGCGCTCGTGTACGACGACGTGCCCGCGAACCGCTGCTTCACCTGGCGGGAGAGCCATGGGGACTACGCCGCTGCCAAGGACCGCGCCGAGGTCGTCCTGAACCGCCGGTTCATCAACCAGCGGCTGATCCCGAGCGCAATGGAGCCCCGCTCGGTAGTCGTCCAGCCCAGCCCCGCCACCGGTGAGTACACGATGTGGTCGTCTACC
Organism: Jiangellaceae bacterium; assembly: GCA_035316885.1. Classification (GTDB taxonomy): domain Bacteria; phylum Actinomycetota; class Actinomycetes; order Jiangellales; family Jiangellaceae; genus DASRTE01. The sequence goes on from DATHII010000071.1 coordinate 21,889, forward strand.
CAGGTCCCACATTTCGTTCAGATATTCATCTCGCTGACGGCCGGCGTCCCGCAGTCGAGCCTTCGGGTCATCGCGCCCGACGTTGGCGGCGGCTTCGGCTCCAAGCTCGACGTCTACGCCGAGGAGGCGATCGGGGTCGTCCTCGCCAAGAAGCTCGGTGTTCCGGTCAAGTGGACGGAGACCCGCAGCGAGAACTACCAGGTGACGATCCACGGCCGCGATCTCATCCAGGATGCCGAGATCGCCGCGATGCGCGACGGCACCGTCCTCGGGCTCAAGGTCGACCTGACCGCCAACATGGGTGGCTACCTGCAGCTGCTCACCACGTGCATCCCGTTGCTCGGGCGGTACATGTACCCGGGAATCTACAAGTTCGAGGCGCACGATCTTTCCTGCACGGGCGTGTTCACCAACACGACGCCCACCGACGCTTATCGGGGTGCTGGCCGGCCCGAGGCGACGTACGTCATCGAGCGGATAATGGACGAGCTCGCCTACGAGCTGAGCATGGATCCACTCGGGCTGCGCCGAAAGAACTGGATCCAGCGCGACGAATTCCCGTACACGACCGTGTGCGGACTCGAATATGACTCGGGCGACTACGAGAAGGCGACGGCCAGGGCAACCGAGCTGCTCGGCTACGACGAGTTGCGCCGCGAGCAGCAGGCGCGCCGGGACCGCAACGACCACGTGCAGATCGGCATCGGGGTCTCCACGTACACAGAGATGTGCGGCCTGGCGCCGTCGCGGTGGCTGGGCCAGAAGGGCTACATCGCAGGGGGCTGGGAGGCGGCGACCGTTCGCGTGTTGCCCCTCGGCAAGGTCGAGGTTGTCACCGGCACGTCACCGCACGGCCAAGGACATGAGACGACCTTTGCGCAGATCGCGGCCGACGCGCTCGGGGTCTCGTTCGACGATATCGTCGTCGTGCACGGCGACACCCGCACGGCGCCCCTGGGGCTGGATACCTACGGCTCCCGGTCGCTGGCAGTTGGCGGCATCGCCATCCTCAAGGCGTGCGAGAAGATCGTCGAGAAGGCCCGAGTGCTGGCGGCGCACCAACTCGAGTGCGACCCGTCCGACCTCGAGTTCTCAGCGGGCACGTTCGCCGTCAGGGGCTCACCCGACGCAGCGAAGACCATCCAGGAGCTGGCGTTCGCCTCGTTCGTGGCGCACGACCTGCCCGACGGCGCGAATCCGATCCTGACTGCCGACGCCGTGCTCGACCCGGAGACGTTCTCGTTCCCGCACGGCACGCACCTCGCCCACGTCGAGGTCGACACCGAGACCGGCGGGGTGGACCTCAAGAAGTACGTGGCCGTCGACGATGTCGGGAAGGTCGTCAACCCGCTCGTGGTCGAGGGACAGGTCCACGGCGGCGTCGCGCAGGGCATCGCGCAGGCGTTGTTCGAGGAGGCCGTCTACGACGCCGAGGGCAACCTCGTCACCGGCACGATGGTCGACTACCTGGTCCCCAGCGCCGCCGACCTGCCGTCGTTCACTACCGACCGGACCGAGACACCGTCGACGACGAACCCGCTGGGGGTGAAGGGTGTCGGCGAGGCCGGCACGATCGCGTCGACCCCGGCGGTCGTCAACGCCGTTGTCGACGCGTTGCGGCCGCGGGGCGTGAACGACGTGCAGATGCCGTGCACGCCGATGCACGTCTGGCAGGCGATGGAAGCCGCGAAGGGAGAGCCGCGATGATCCCGGCGGAGTTCGACTACGTCCGCGCCGCCTCCGTCGACGACGCGATCGGTGCGTTGAGAGAGCACGGCGACGACGCCAAGGTGCTGGCCGGCGGACAGAGCCTGATCACGCTGCTCCGGATCCGGCTTGCCTACCCCGCGGTGCTCGTCGACGTCGGGCGGATCGAGGAGATGCGCGGTATCCGCGAGGACGGCGACCGGCTGGTCATCGGCGCGGCGACGACGCACGACGAGGTCCTGCGCGATCCGCTGGTCCGGACCCATTGCCCGGTCGTCGCCGAGGTCACGGAGACCGTCGCCGATCCGGCGGTCCGCCACCGTGGAACGTTCGGCGGCTCCATCGCGCACGCCGATCCGGCCGGAGACCTGCCCGCGCTCGCGTTGGCGCTGGACGCCTCGATGGAGGTCGCCGGATCCGGTGGCCGGCGCTCGATCGCGGCCGGCGAGTTCTTCCTCGACTACCTCCAGACCGCCATACAGCCGGACGAGGTGCTGGTGTCGGTGTCGGTCCCGAAGCTGGGCGACGGGTGGGGGCACCGGTACGAGAAGTTCAACGTGGTCGCGCAGGCGTGGGCCCTGGTGGGCGCCGTTGCGGTCGTGCAGCGCTCGAACGGCGACATCGGCAATGCACGGGTCGGCCTGGTCAACATGGGACCGACACCCGTGCGGGCACGCGCGGTCGAACAGGCCATCGTGGGTTCGGCCGCGTCGGCGGAGGCCGTCGCGGCTGCCGCCCGCTCGGCCGGTGACGGCACCAGTCCGACCAGCGACCCGTACGCGTCGGCCGACTACCGGACCCACCTGGCTCAGGTACTCACCGGCCGGGCGCTTACAGCGGCAGCAGGGATCTGAAGCCATGCAGCTCGAGCACGAGTTCACCGTCCCCGTCCCGGTCGACCGCGCCTGGGAGGTCCTGCTCGACGTCGAGACGGTCGCGCCCTGCATGCCCGGCGCATCAATCGACACGGTCGACGGGGACTCGTTCACCGGCAAGGTCAAGGTCAAGGTCGGGCCGATCACGGTGGCCTACGCGGGCAACGCGTCCTTCCTCGAGAAGGACGCCAACGCCCACCGGGCCGTCGTCGAGGCCAAGGGCCGCGAAACCCGTGGCTCCGGCACGGCCGCAGCCACCGTCACGGCCCAGATGACCGACGAGGGTGGCTCCACCCGGGTCAACGTCCTCACCGATCTGGCCATCACCGGCAAGCCGGCCCAGTTCGGTCGCGGCGTCATGAACGACGTCGGCAACAAGCTGATCGGCCAATTCGCCGACTGTCTGGCTTCGACGATCACCGAGGGCGGAGCGGCCGCATCGGGTGAGGAGGCGTCGGCTGCGTCCGCGTCGCCGGACGGCTCCCCTGCCCGAGCGGCGGCCGGTGCCACCGAGGGCGCGACGCAGGACCGCCCCACGCCCGAGGCGATCGATCTGCTCGACGTCGCAGGGGGATCGGTCGCAAAACGCCTCGCACCGGTCGCCGCACTGGTGGTGGTGATCGCCATCGTGTGGGCGCTGGTGCGTCGCCGCCGGCGTTAGCGCGAAGCTGGGTATCCGGAGAATCCTTCCCACCGCGGTTACGGACCAAGTGGTCATCGCCGCCTGGTGATCGGGCGGACACTGGCGTGTCGCTGCGGACCCTCGTACCCTGGGCCGCTTGCATGGGGGAGCCTGTGGGCAGCCGAGAAGAAGAGGAATCGTGTACGTGCGGCACACCGTCTCCTCCGTCGTCATCGCTGCAACCGTGACCCTGGCCCTGGTCGGCTGCGACCCAGGAGCTTCCGACGACCTCGTCGTCGTCACCGAATCCACCCAGGCGCCCTGGCCGTGGGAGACCTCGCCACCAACTCCCACCGCGACGCCGACCCCGACACCCACACCCACACCGACTCCGACCCCGACACCGACGCCGTCACCGACGCCGTCACCGACGCCGACACCGACCCCCGAGCCGGAGCCTCCGCCACCCGACCCGCCGCCACCGCCGGCAGGCGGCCATACGCCGCTCGAGGCCAAGGTCGTCGAACTCACCAACGCCGAGCGGGCGGACGAGGGGTGCGACGCCCTACGCGTCGATGAGCGTCTGGTCGCTGCAGCCCAGGGGCACAGCGCCGACATGGCCGAGCGTGACTACTTCGACCACGACAGTCCGGAGGGCGATGGGCCGGGGGAGAGGACGGCCGCGCAGGGTTACGACTCGTGGTCGGGCGAGAACATCGCGATGGGCCAGCCGACGGCCGAGGCTGTCGTCGACGACTGGATGGACAGTCCGGGCCACCGTCGCAACATCCTGAACTGCGACTCGGTGGCCATCGGGGTCGGCGCCGTCGATTCCGATCGCGGCATCTACTGGACGCAGGTCTTCGGCTACGAGTGACGTCTCGGCCCGACGAACAGGACGGATTGAGCTCCGGGCGCTCGTGGCCCAGGTCAGCGCGAGCGGCGAGGCGAACCATCCTGTCGGTCGGGCCGTGCTAGCGCCCGCGTCGGGCCGCGAGCGCGCTCAGACCTCGGCTGTGGTGCCGGGCGGGATCACGGTGACCGTGGTGCCGTCGAGGGCCAGGTTGTGGAAATGCCGGTAGGCCATGTCAGGCATGGAAAGGACGGCCTCGTGGATCGGTACGGCCACGCGTGGGGCCACCGTGCGCAGGTAGTCGATCGACTCCGCCAACTTGAGCCAAGGCGCCGCCGTCGGCAGCCCGAGGACGTCGACGGGAACGTCGGGAATGGTGAAGGAGTCACCCGGGTGGAAGAAACGCCCGCCCACCAGGTAGCCCACGTTGGGCACGAGTTGGATGTCCTCGTGGATGCGCGCGTGGTGGACCCCGTAGGCGGAGATCTCGGTGCCGACGTCGAAATGGTCGCCCGCCCGGACGGCGCTCGTGGCGATGTCCTGCTCGGCGAGGATCGCGGCCGTTGCTTCGTCGGTGTGCACGGTTGTTCCGGGGTTCCGTTCGAGCAGCGGCCGTAGCCGGTCCACGTCGACATGGTCGGGGTGCTGGTGTGTGATGAGCACCGCGGTCAGGCCGGTGAGGTCCTCGAAGCCGTGGGAGTAGGTGCCGGGGTCCATGAGGATGCGCGCATCGCCGTCCTCGACGAGGACGCAGGCGTGCTCGTACTTCGTCAGCCGCATGGGCTCACCGTACGACGGCTGCCGTTTTCTAGACTGCACCGTGTCGTCGACTCTGCTTCCCACCGGATTAGGCCTCGGCGTTGCGATGGTGGTGCTCGTCGGCGTGGCCGTCGTCACTGCATGGGTCGGCCGGCTGGGGCGGTCGTGGTCGGCCTTGACAGCCTCGGTGCGAGCAGTCATCCAACTCGCCGTCGTCGCGCTGGTTCTCGCCGCGGTGGTGGACTCGTGGTCGTTGACTGCGGGGTTCGTCATCGTCATGTATGCGGCCGCGTCGGTGACGGCCGGTCGACGGATGACCCGGAGCCGGGAGGCATCGTGGGCGGCTGTGCCGGTGGTGGCCAGCACGCTGCCCGTGCTGGTCGTCCTCCTCGTGACCGGTGTGCTGCCTGCGCGGGCGTTGGCGGTGATTCCCGTGGCCGGGATCCTCATCGGCGGCGCGATGACGGCAACCGCGCTGGCCGGACGGCGTGCGCTGGACGACCTGCGCGTGCGTCGTGGTGAGGTGGAGGCGGCGCTGTCGTTGGGGCTTCTTCCCCGGGACGCGGCGCTGGAGATCTGCCGTCCGGCGGCCTCGAGCGCTCTCGTCCCGGTGACGGACCAGACGCGGACCGTGGGCCTCGTGACGCTGCCGGGCGCCTTCGTAGGGATGCTGCTCGGCGGTGCATCTCCAGTGCAGGCGGGCGCCGTCCAACTGTTCGTGCTGGTAGCGCTGTTGGCCGTGGAGACCGTCGCCGTCGTCGTCACCCTCGAGCTCGTCGCGCGCGGACTGCTGGCGCGACGTGGCCCTCTTGCTGGCTCGTAGCGGTCCGGGAACGGCTTCCTACAGACGCGGCCGGCGGGATAGCGTCCCCGCCATACCTCCGAATCCGGGGGATAGGGAGTTTCTGTCCAGGAGGAGCAGGGGATGACCGTTCGATCAATTCGACGATCCGTCGCGGCTGTAGCCGCAGGTGTGCTCGTCGGCACTGCGTTGCTCGCCGTGCCCGCAGTCGCGGCGCCGCCCGACGAGGACCCGTTGTCGGAGTTCACCAACGGAGTGAAGCTCAAGAATTTGCTCAAGCACATCGAGGGTCTGCAACGGGCGAGCGACCTCAACGGCGGAAACCGTGCCAGCGGACTGCCCGGCTACGACGCGTCGGTCGACTACGTCGTCGACAAGCTGACGGAGGCCGGTTACACGCCGGTTGTGCAGGAGTTCGAGTTCGACTACTTCGAGGAGAACTCCGAGATCGAGCGCATCTCCCCGTCTCCGACGACGTACGTCAACGGCGTGGACTTCCTCCGCAACCAGTTCGACTCCGGCACCCCCGAGGGTGAAGCCACCGGAGCACTCTTCCTGGCCGATCTTCGGCTGGACGCTCCGACCCTGCCGCCGAACACCTCGAACAGTGGATGCGAGGCCAGTGACTTCGCAGGCATGGTGGCCGGTTCGGTCGCCCTCGTCCAGCGGGGCACGTGTGGCTTCGCCCTCAAGGCACTCAACGCGCAGGCTGCCGGTGCCGCGGCGGTGATCGTCATGAACGAGGGTCAGGCTGGCCGAACCGGGCTGCTCAACATGATCGGCGACGCCACCGGCCTCACCATCCCGGCCGTCTTCACCACCTTCGACGCCGGTGCGGATCTGGCTTCGACACCGGGCGCGACGGTCCGGGTCAAGGTCGAGTTCACGGCCGAGGTTCGTCCCTCCTACAACGTCTTCGCCGAGTCCAAGCGCGGCGACGACTCCAACGTCGTCATGGTCGGCGCGCACCTTGACAGCGTCCAGGACGGCGCTGGCATCAATGACAACGGCAGCGGCAGCGCCGCGCTGCTCGAGGTCGCGATCCAGCTCACCAAGGAGAAGCCGACGAACACCGTCCGCTTCGCCTGGTGGGGCGCCGAGGAGTCCGGTCTGCTGGGCTCGGAGCACTATGTCGCCAACCTCACGCCGGAGGAGAGGGAAGCCATCGCGCTGTACCTCAACTTCGACATGATCGGCTCGCCCAACTTCATGTTCGGCGTCTACGACGGCGACAACAGCAGTGGCACGGCGTCGCCCGGGTTCATCCCGCCCGGCTCCGCCGAGATCGAAGACGTCTTCGAGAGCTTTTTCGCCGACCGCGGGCTCGCGTTCAACGACACCGAGTTCTCCGGCCGCTCTGACTACGGGCCGTTCATCGCGGTGGGTATCCCTGCCGGCGGTCTGTTCACCGGAGCAGAGGGCGTGAAGACCGCGGCGCAGGCCGAGGCCTACGGCGGTGTCGCGGGCGCGGCCTACGACCCGTGTTACCACCTGTTCTGCGACAACCTGCGTGGTGACGGCCAGGACGAGGCGCTGTACGACGCTCTGCGTGAGGATTACGAGCTGGTCGGGAACGTCAACACGTTCGCGTTCGACGTCAACGCCGACGCGGTGGCCACAGCGGTGCTCACGTTCGCGTTCGACACGTCGGCCCTGCCCGCTGCTGCGGCGCTGGCGCCGACCCAGCCTCGCATCGCGGCGCACAGCGACGAGTCCAGGGCAGCTGCCTGACCCGGACGGCAGCCCATGGTGGGGCGCCGTCGGCCAGTCGGCCGGCCGCGCCCCACCGTCTTCGCGCCTGGTCCGTCGCCGAAACATGGCCATGGTCGGTCGCGGATAGGCTGGCCCGTGGCGGTGATCCGCATAACTATCTTGCGGCGGCGCGGATCTCGGCGAAGCGTGCTCCTGGGCCTCTAGCTCAATTGGCAGAGCAGCGGACTTTTAATCCGCGGGTTGTCGGTTCGAGTCCGACGGGGCCCACCACGGTGAGTGTCCAATGGCCATCCATGGTCACGCTGGGCGACAGAAATCGACTCCTCTTGTCCGGGCGTTCTTGGGCGTATGGGTCCGATAGCGCGA
>DATHII010000072.1:0-12583 GCA_035316885.1 Jiangellaceae bacterium
AGCATGTCGCTGCGCAGAGCCCCGCCAGCGGGCGAACCTGAACATCGACCCGATGACCCACCACCAGAACAGCAGGAACAGCGGCCACGGCGGGCCGGGCAGGGCGACGATCGCGACGACCACGACCGTGAGCAGCACGACCGGCAGGAGCATCAGTGGGTGCCGGCGGCCGGCGCGGGCCATCGGGTGGTGCCAGGCGGTGGCGGAGGCTGCCCGTGGGGCTGGTTCGACGGCGGTGCGGGTATTGGGCAGGTCGGCGAACAGGGGAGCAAGGTCGTCGGCAGTGCGCGCCTGCCACGCGCTGGACGTGCGCTCGTCGAACTCGTCCACCGTCAAGCGGCCCGCGGCGTAGTGGTCGCCGAGAGCGGCGACGGCCCGGTCGCGGTCGGCGTCGCCGATCCGGAGGGGCACCTGGGACGTCATCGGGCGCGACCTCCCTCTGAATCGCCCTCGTCGCCGTCGGCGAGGATGCCGTACAGGCGGCGCCGGGCGTCGTCGAGCACCTCACGCGCGCGGGCCTGCTGGTCGGCGCTACCGCTCACGGCGATCTGCCAGAGTGCGGCCAGCGCCTGGCCGACGAGCGGTCGCACGTCGCCCTGCTCGCCGCCCGGTGGCGACGACATCGCCTCCCACGGAGCGGACATCTCCTCCGGGTGGGAGTCGACGTATGCCCTGCCCTCGGCAGTGAGTTCGTAGAGCCGTCGCCCCTCCTTGGCATCGACGCGCACGAGGTCTTCGTCCTCGAGTTGCTGGAGGGTCGGGTAGACCGAACCCGGGCTCGGCTTCCAGACCCCCCCGCTCCGCTCGGCGATCTCCTGGATGACCTGGTAGCCGTTCATGGCGCGGTCGGCGAGGACAGACAGGATCGCCACCCGGACGTCGCCGCGCCGCGCCTTCGAACCACCGAAGGGACGCCCGGGGCCGAAGCCGTGGGGGCCCCAGCCGTGCCCACCGAAGCCGGCGCCCGGCCACGGCCCCCAGGCGTGGTGTCGACCGCCGTGCCCGTGTCCGCCGACCATCTCCATGATCCATTCTCGCTTCATAGCCCACTTCCATCCGACTGGTCGCGATATTCAGACGATATATCGCGACCAGTCGGTTGACAAGAGCTCTCTGTTAGGCCTGTCCGGTGACCGGGCCGGCTGCGCCGGAGAGGAGGAGGGCAGCGGTGACGAGGGGGATGTGGCTCAGCGCCTGCGGGAAGTTGCCGACCATGCGTCCCAGCCGTGGGTCGAACTGCTCGGCCAGCAGGCCGAGGTCGTTGCGCAGGGATATCAGGTACTCGAACAGGTCGCGGGCATGGTCCTCGCGGCCGATCAGGTGCAGCGCCTCGACCAGCCAGAAGCTGCACGCGAGAAAGGCGCCCTCGTCGCCGGGCAGCCCGTCCACCTCGGTCTCCGTGCGGTAGCGCAGGACCAGTCCGGAGTCTGTGCAGAGGTCGGCCATGATGGCGTCGACGGTGCCGATCACCCGCGGATCGTCGGGCGGGAGAAAGCCGACGATGGGGATCTGCAGCAACGACGCGTCGACGTCGGGCAGTCCGTAGATCTGCGTGAACGTGTTGCGCTCTGCGTCGTAGCCCTTCGCACACACCTCGGCGTGGATGGTGTCGCGAAGGCCATGCCAGCGTTCGAGCTCCGGGGCGGTAGATCCGGCATCCACGATCCCGCGGACGATCCGGTCGACCGCCACCCACGCCATGACCTTCGAATGCACGAAGTGGCGCCGCTCGCCGCGGATCTCCCAGATGCCCTCGTCGGGCTCGACCCAGCAGCGTTCCAGGTGCCGCACGAGGTGTGCCTGCAGCGCCCAGACATGCCGCTCGAGCGCGAGCCCGTGCCGCCGGCCCCGGTGGAGGGTGTCCATGACCTCGCCGTACACGTCGATCTGGAGTTGCTCGGCCGCGGCGTTTCCGACCCGGATCGGGCCCGAACCTTCGTACCCGGGCAACCAGTCCAGCTCGTACTCGATCAGCCGGCGTTCGCCGGCAATGCCGTACATGATCTGCAGGTCGTCGGGGTTGCCACCGATGGCCCGCAGCAGCCAGTCGCGCCACGCCTTCGCCTCGTTCACGTAGCCGCTGCGGATCAGCGCGTCCAGCGTGAACGCGGAGTCGCGCAGCCAGCAGTGCCGGTAGTCCCAGTTGCGGACGCCGCCGATGTCCTCGGGCAGCGATGTCGTGGGCGCGGCGACGATGCCGCCGGTGGGCTCGTAGGTGAGCGCCTTGAGGGTGAGCAGGGACCGGAGGACAGCCTCGCGATAAGGCCCGTCATATGTGGAGCGCGCGGCCCAGTCGATCCAGAACCGCTCGGTGGCGGCGAGGGCCTGCCACGGGTCGGTCGGCTCGGGAAGGGTCAGGTGCGAGGGGAACCAGCTCAAGACGAACGTCACCCGGTCGCCGGCCGAGACGGTCGCGTCGGCGTGCGTGGTGAGGTTGCGGCCGTGTGTGGGCACGTCGGCGCGGAGCGCCACCGCGTCGGGCCCGGACACGCCGACCACCTGTCCGTCTATGCGGTGCACCCAGGGAACCGAGCGGCCGTAGTCGAAGCGCAACCGCAGTGCGCTGTGCACCTGGACCCGGCCGGAGATGCCCTCGACGATGCGGACCAGGTCGTGAGAGCCGTCGCTCGGGGGCATGAAGTCGGTAACGCGGACGGTCCCGTCCGGAGTGTCCCATTCGTGCTCGAGGATCATCGTGTCGCCGCGGTAACGTCGGCGGTCGGCGTTGCCCGCTCCGGGCGGTGCGACCTGCCAGTACCCGTGCCGCTCGTCGCCCAACAACGCGGCGAAGCATGCGGCGGAGTCGAAGCGGGGCAGGCACAGCCAGTCGATCGTGCCGTCGCGGGAGACCAGCGCCGCAGTGTGCAGGTCTCCCACGAGACCATGGTCCTCGATCAGTCCGGCCATCGGCCCGCCCTATCTCGTGACGCGCGTTCCTGTCGCCTCGACATCCTCGCCCCGCTCCGCCCGCGCTGTCTCATCCTCGTGTCGCATGCGTGATTCGGCACGGATCAGCAAGCCGAAACCGCCGATGCCGATGCACGCGAACAGGAACCATTGGATCGCGTATGACAGATGTGGGCCGGCCTCCTGGGTGGGCGCCGGCGGCGGCAGAGGCGCGTCCGACGGCGCCGGCTGCTCGCCGACCACCTCCACCCACGCGCCGAAGACGGGGTAGGGGAGCGTGGTCGCGAGCACGTCGACATCGACGTGACGGATCGCGCCGCTGGCGGGGTCGCCGCCGGTACCGCGGCCCTCCTCGCTGGCGCGCACCCGGCCGACGACCTCGACCTCACCCGCGGGCGGATCCGGCACGGGCGGGACGGTGGTCGCGGAACCGTCCTGCGCGACGAAACCGCGGTCGACCAGGAGTGCTGCGCCGCCGGTGGTCACCAGCGGCACGAGCACGTGCACGCCGGGCCGACCGTCGAGCGGGCGCAGCCGAACCACCACCTGACGGTCGATGTCGTAGGTCCCTGTCGCCTCGACCTGTGTCCACAGCCGGTCCGGTGCCGGCGGGCGGCCCGGCTCGAGCACGTCGTCGACGGGAACCGGTTCGCGGTCGCTGTTGGCCTCGATCACCGCGTTGCGGGCCGAGCGCTCCTCGTTGCGGTCGAGTTGCCAGATGCCCAGCCGGACACACGCAGCGACAAGCACCAGCCCGGCGAGGATTCGCAGCGCCCAGCGGCGTGAGGCCAGCACCCGGAACACCCCCTGACGGTAGACCGGAACGACCGCGACGTCCTGAGCGGGGCATAGGCTGGCCGCGGAACGGACCGGGAGCCGGAGGGAAGGGCGCGATGCTCGTCGACCGCTACGGCCGCACGGCGACCGACCTGCGGGTGTCGCTCACCGACCGGTGCAATCTGCGCTGTGCGTACTGCATGCCGGCAGAAGGCCTGGCCTGGCTTCCCACGCCAGAGATGCTGACCGACGACGAGGTCGTCCGCCTGGTTCGCGTGGGGGTCGAGCGGCTGGGCGTCACGCAGGTGCGGTTCACCGGCGGCGAGCCGCTCTTGCGACGCGGGCTGGTTGGCATCGTGGCCGCCTGCGCCCGGCTGGTGCCGCGTCCGGAGCTCTCGCTCACGACCAACGGGATCGGGCTGGCACGTCTGGCCCAGGCACTCGCTTCGGCTGGGCTCGACCGCGTCAATGGATCCCTCGACACGCTCGACCCGCAACGCTTCGAGGCGATCGCGCGGCGACGCCGGCTACCCGACGTCCTCGACGGCTTGGCCGCCGCGGCGGCCGCAGGCCTGACCCCGGTGAAGATCAATGCTGTCCTCATGCGCGGCATCAACGACGACGAGGCTTCCCGCCTGCTGCGCTGGGCACTCGACCGGGGCTACGAGATGCGGTTCATCGAGCAGATGCCGCTCGACGCCCAGCACGGCTGGGACCGCGAGCAGATGGTGACAGCGGACGAGATCCTCACCGCGCTGCGCGCCGAGTACGACCTGACGCCGGTCGGCGCGGACGAGCGCGGCAGTGCCCCGGCCGAGACCTGGCTGGTCGACGGCGGGCCGGCCAAGGTCGGCGTGATCGGCTCCGTGACGCGGCCGTTCTGCGGTGCGTGCGACCGCACCAGGCTCACCGCCGACGGGCAGGTCCGCAACTGCCTGTTCGCCCGCGAGGAGTCAGACCTGCGAACGGCTCTGCGCGGCGGAGCGAGCGACGCCGAGCTGGCGTGGCTGTGGCGGGTGGCCATGGCCGAGAAACTGCCCGGGCACGGCATCAACGATCCGGACTTCCTGCAGCCGGCGCGCCCGATGTCCGCCATCGGCGGATAAGGCCCAGAACGCCGAAGGACGACGCCGGGCAGCCACGGGGGAAGCTGCCCGGCGTCGCCATCACGACGCGCACCGACGGGGGAATACGGAACGCGCGCGCAGGGAGTATTACACGGAAACGATGACCCGTGAAGGGTCGCTCATGCGGTATCCCGCATGTTCGGCGTGTCGGGCCCTGGGAGCGCTCTTTTGGGCGGACCGTCGACGGGAACGAGACGCCCGGACACCGGTCGGCGGGCCGCGTTCGCCACCACGACGGCGATGTACGGCAACACGACGGCGGCGACGATGAACACCCAACGCGCCCATCCCTGCACGACGATCGCGAGCGGCAGGCAGGCGATGCGGATGCCCATCATGAGCAGGTACCGCCGTTGGCGCGCGTCGATGTCGTCGCTGTGGCCCGGGTGGGCCGTGGTGACCGACTGGACCTCATGGCCGCGTCGGTGGACCGGCGTCCTCACTCCATCACGGTAGGCCGCCCGGCTGCTTCACGCCATACTGCGCCCAGCCGACCTGTGCCGTTCCACACGTGGGAGGACCACCATGAACCGCACCTACCGGGTCACCGAGATCGTCGGGACGTCCTCGGAGAACCTCGACGCGGCGATCCGCAACGGCGTGGCCCGCGCCGGTCAGACGCTGCGCCACCTCGACTGGTTCGAGGTCACCGAGATCCGGGGCCAGCTCGTCGACGCCGGCGTGCAGCACTGGCAGGTCGGCATGAAGATCGGATTCCGGCTCGAGGACTCCTGACGGGCCCGCGCCCGCAAAACCAGGAGTAGCCGGTAGCGTCGGCGGGCGTCGACGACGCCGAGGGGAGCACGTGTGAGCCGGTCCGTGCTGGTCACCGGAGGTAACCGGGGCATCGGCCTGGCCATCGCCCGCACCTTCGCTGACGGCGGCGATGCAGTCACCGTCACGCATCGAAGCGGCGAGCCGCCCGACGGCCTGGCCGGGGTCATCTGCGACGTCACCGACCAGGGCTCGGTCGAAGCCGCATTCACCGAGGTCGAACAGCGGCAGGGCCCGGTGGAGGTGCTCGTCGCCAACGCCGGGGTCACCCGGGACACGCTGCTGCTGAGGATGAGCGAGGACGACTTCAGCGCAGTCGTCGACACCAACCTCACCGGGACGTTCCGGGTCGTGAAGCTGGCGGCCCGCGGCATGCTGCGGGCCCGCCGTGGTCGTATCGTGCTGATCGGCAGCGTGGTAGGCCTGCTCGGCTCGCCAGGCCAGGTCAACTACGCGGCCAGCAAGGCCGGCCTGGTCGGCATGGCACGTTCCATCGCCCGCGAGCTCGGCAGCCGGGGCATCACGGCCAACGTCGTGGCGCCGGGCCTGGTCGAGTCGGACATGACCGCTGAGCTCACCGAGCAGCGGCGCGCCGAGATCCTCGCCGGCATCCCGTTGGGCCGCTACGCGTCGGCCGAGGAGATCGCGCGGGTCGTGCGATGGGTCGCGAGCGACGAGGCGGCGTACATCACCGGAGCGGTCATCCCGGTAGACGGCGGACTAGGGATGGGGCATTGATGGGACTTCTCCAGGGCAAGCGCATCCTGGTCACGGGCGTGCTCACCGACGCGTCGATCGCATTCCACGTCGCCCGGCTCGCGCAGACCGAAGGCGCGACGGTGGTCCTCACCGGGTTCGGCCGGCTCAGCCTGGTCGAGCGGATCGCCAAGCGGCTGCCCGACCCGCCACCGGTTGTCGAGCTCGACGTGCAGGACGCCGACCAGCTGGCCTCGCTGGCCGAGCGCGTGGGCGAGCACGTCGACGCGCTCGACGGCGTGGTCCACTCCATCGCGTTCGCGCCGCAGGAGGCCCTCGGCGGCAGCTTCCTCGACACGACGTTCGACGACGTGTCCACCGCGGTCCACGTCTCCGCGTTCTCATTGAAGTCGCTGACCATGGCGGCGTTGCCGCTGATGCCCGCGGGCGGATCGGTCGTGGGCCTGAACTTCGACGCGCAGGTGGCGTGGCCCGGCTACGACTGGATGGGCGTGGCCAAGGCCGGTCTGGAATCGACCGCGCGCTACCTGGCCAAGTACCTGGGTGAGAGCAACGTACGGGTCAACCTCGTATCGGCCGGGCCGGTGAAGACGATGGCCGCCCGCTCGATCCCCGGGTTCGACCAGTTCGAGGGCGTATGGGACAAGCGTGCCCCCCTCGGTTGGGACCTGTCCGACCCGGAGCCGGCCGCGCGCGGCGTGGTCGCACTCCTCTCCGACTGGTTCCCGAAGACGACCGGCGAGATCGTGCACGTCGACGGTGGCGTCCACGCGATGGGGGCGTGACGGTGATTCCGGCGAGGCGGGACGGAACCGTCCTGTTCGGCGGTCTGGCGGTGCGCGACCACTGGTTCGACGTCCCCGTCGACCACGCCCGCACCGGTGGCGAGACCCTGCGGCTGTACGCGCGCGAAGTCGCCGCAGCCGCTGCGGTCGACGACGAGCTGCCGTGGCTGTTGTTCCTGCAGGGCGGGCCGGGCGGCAAGTCGCCGCGGCCGGCCCGGGCTTCGGACTGGATCGAACGAGCCGTCCGCGACCACCGGGTCCTGCTCCTCGACCAGCGCGGGACCGGCCGCTCGACCCCGGTCACCGGCGCGACGGTGCAGGCCCGGGGGACGCCCGCCGAGCAGGCCGATTATCTTGCCCACTTCCGGGCCGACTCGATCGTCCGGGACGCCGAGCACGTCCGGCACACACTGCTCGGCGCGGACGGGCGCTGGAGTGTGCTCGGCCAGTCATTCGGCGGGTTCTGCACGCTCACCTATCTCTCGTTCGCCCCGCAGGGCCTCGCAGCTGCGTACCTGACCGGTGGGCTGGCGCCGCTCGAGGCGACCGCGGAGCAGGTGTACAGCGTCACCTACGGACACGCCCGCGCGAGGAACGACGCCTACCACGCGGCCTTCCCGGCCGACCGCGAACGCCTGCACGACATCGCCGCGTACCTGCGTGACCGCGACGTCGTCCTGCCCGACGGGTCGCCGCTGTCGGTCCGGCGCCTGCAGACCCTCGGGATGGCGCTCGGCGCCCGCAGCGGCGTGCCGCCACTGCACTACCTGCTGGAAGAGGCGTTCGTGGGCGGGCCCGGCGGCCTGGAGTTGTCCGAGACGTTCCTGCAAGGCGTCCAAGCGCAGATCGGCTTTGCGGGCCAGCCGCTCTATGCCGTGCTCCACGAGGCGTGCTACGCCCAGGGGGCGGCCACCCGGTGGGCCGCCGAGCGGCTGCGTCCGTCCGAGTTCGACCCGGACGCCACGCCGCTGTTGCTGACCGGAGAGATGATCTATCCCTGGATGTTCGTCGACGACCCGGCGCTGGTGCCCTTCGCCGAGGCGGCGAACCTGCTCGCGGAACGTGAGGACTGGCCGGCGCTCTACGACCGCGCGGCGCTGCAGGCCAATGATGTCCCTGTGGCCGCGGCGCTCTACACCGGCGACATGTACGTCGACGCCGGCCTCTCGCGAGAGACCGCGGCTGCGGTGGGGAGCCTGCGGCTATGGGAGACCAACGCGTACGAGCACGACGGCCTGCGTGAGAACGGCGACGTGCTCGACCGGCTCATCCGGATGGTCAAGGGCGAGCTCTGATCTCGCGAAATCCGGCTGCCGGGCACTCCGGCTACGCTCCTCGAGTGCCGAGGACCCTGGTACTGCTCCGTCACGCCAAGTCCGCGTGGCCCGACGATGTGGCTGACAGCGAACGCCCACTGGCAAAGCGAGGTCGCCGCGACGCGCCGGCCGCCGGCCGCTGGCTGCGCGAGCGCGAGCTGGCACCCGAGGTCGCGCTCGTCTCCAGCGCGCGCCGCGCGGTCGAGACCTTCGAGCTCATGGCCGCGGAGCTCACGAATCGCCCACTCGTTACGGTCACGGACGCCGCCTACGGAGCAAGCGTCGGCGACCTGCTCGACCTCGTGCGCGGTCTCGCCGCCGACGTCGTGAGCGCGCTCGTGGTCGGTCACAACCCCGGCATCGGGCGGCTGGCCGACGTCCTCGACGAGGGCGAAGAGTCGACCCGCGAGTTCCCCACCAGCGCCCTCGCGGTGTTCGATGTCGACGGGAGCTGGTCGGAGGTGGATCCCGGGACGGTCCGCCTGGTCGCCTTCGCGGTCGCGCGCGGGTGAGCGGCAGCTTGCATCAACTGGGGCCCGCGGTGCCCGTGACGGGGGGAGCAGGCGTGGGTGACCCATCGGCCGCGTCTGCGGCTTCGACGTCCTCTCGGCTGATGCCGAGCAGGTAGAGCACAGCGTCCAGGTATGGGACGTTCACGGCGGTGTCGGCGGCGCCGCGGACCACCGGTTTGGCGTTGAAGGCCACACCGAGTCCCGCGGCGGCGATCATGTCCAGGTCGTTCGCGCCGTCGCCGACGGCGACCGTCTGCGACAACGGGATCCCGGCTTGCGTTGCGAAGCGGGCCAGCGCCGCGGCCTTCCCGGCGCGGTCTATGACCGGCCCGACCAGTCCGCCGGTCAGCCGGCCGTCGGCGATCTCGAGGGTATTGGCCGCTGCGTAGTCGATGCCCAGATCCTCGACGAGGTGGTCGGTCAGCTGGGTGAAGCCGCCGCTGACGATCGCGAACCGGTAGTCGAGGCGTTTGAGCGTGCGGACCAGGGTCCGGGCGCCCGCGGTGAGGGTGACCTGGGCGCGGACCTCGTCCAGAGCCGTCACGGGCAGACCGGCGAGCAGTGCTACCCGCTGCCGCAGCGCCTCGGCGAAGTCGAGCTCACCGCGCATGGCAGCCGCGGTGAGCACGGCGACCCGCTCCAGGACACCCGCCCGGGCGGCCAGCAACTCGATCCCCTCGCCCTGAACCAGGGTGGAGTCGACGTCCATGACGACAAGGCGCTTGGCCCGCCGGATCAGCCCTGACGGCTGGACGGCGAGGTCGATGCCGTGCGCGAGGGCCTCCGCCGCGAGGTCGACGCGCAAGACCGCCGGATCGGCGCCGGAAACCTCCAGCTCGACCGAGGTCACCGGGTATGACGCCAGCCGGACGATTCGGTCGATGTTCGCACCGATGGCGGCGATGCGCCGGGCGATCGCGGCGACGGGAGCCGGCCGCAGCGGATGACCGAGCAGCGTGACGTGTGCACGATTCAACGCCGGACGCCGCTCGCCACCGCCCGGCGTGAGCTCGATGTCGAGGCCGAGATCGTCGGCGACGCGCGCGAGGTCCCGGCGCAGGCCGGCGTCGTCGGGCAGGACCGAGACGAGGACGCCGAGGATCAGCCGGCCACGGACGACGACCTGCTCGACGTCGAGCACGTCCAGCGGGTGCGCGCCCAGCGCGGTGAACAGCTTCGAGGTGACGCCGGGACGGTCGCGACCGGTGATCGTCACGAGCAGCGTCGAGGCGTCGGGTACGGCGGGCATGGCGGGAGGCTACGACGTGGAGTCGGCGAGGACGTTGCACGCTGACGCGAGTGCATGGCGGGCCGTGCGCTCGAGCGGCACGAGAGCTTCGCGGCGGGCGGCAGCCGAACCCGCGGTGCGGGCGGCGCCGTCGTCAGTCAGCGCCGCCTCCACCACGGCGAGCAATCGCGCCGCGCGTGCCGCGAGGGCCTGGGCCGCTGGCGGGAACGTGCGGGGGAGCGGTTCACCGGTGCGCTCCGATCGGATGTCGTCGAGCAACTGGGCGATCTCCGGGCGCCACGAGGCCACGTCGAGGCGGGCCAGCGTCCAGCTCGCGGCGAGCAGAGCCTCGGACATGGCGCGTTCGGCGTCGGCGATGGAGCCACCACGAGCAGGTGTCGCCGCGTCGCGCCACGTCCAGGTGACCAGGTGGCCCCGGTCACCGGGCGGGCCGAACGACTGCACCTCGGGTAGCAGGGCAGTTGGTGACCCGACGGCCAGGACTGCCTCGCCGGCGGCCAGGGCGTCGGCGTTGAGGTCGGGCGGGCCGGCCAGCCCGTGCGGGTCGCCTGGCCTGGGCAGAGCGACCCGGAGGGCATGCGCGCCGCCCGCCCGCAGCGCCCCGAGCGCGGTGCCGAGCGAACCCGGCCCGGCCTGCCCGGGGATGCCCGTGACCGTGTGAGGCTCGTCGTCGCCGTGTACCCGTGCGACCACGTCGTCGAGGGTCGCCGCGCCGTCGAGCCAGGCGCCGGCCCAGACGACCAAGCGCGCGGAACGGGGCAGCGCGAGCATGTCGGTGAGCCTACGGGTGGCGCCTGCCGTAGGGTCGTCTGCGACCGCGCTGTCGACCCGGAGGGAGAGCCGGGCGCCCCATGACGGACGTCCTCGAGCTGGCCGACGTGTCGGTCGTGCGCTCCGGTCACCGCCTTCTCGACGGCGTCACCTGGTCCGTTGCCGACAGCGACCGCTGGGTGGTGCTGGGGCCGAACGGTGCGGGCAAGACCACGCTGCTGCAGATCGCCTCGGCGCAGATGCATCCCACCACCGGCTACGCCGCGGTCCTCGGTGAGATCCTCGGTGCGGTTGACGTCTTCGAGCTTCGCCCGCGGATCGGACTGACCAGCGCCTCACTGGCCGACCGCATCCCCCGCAGCGAGTCGGTCCACGACGTGGTCGTCACCGCGTCGTACGCGGTCGTCGGCAGGTGGCGCGAGGCGTACGAGGGCTACGACGTCGACCGCGCGGCCGTCCTGCTCGACCGGCTCGGCGTCGGCCACCTGGGCGAGCGCACTTTCGGCACGCTGTCCGAGGGTGAGCGCAAGCGCGTGCAGATCGCGCGCGCCATGATGACAGACCCCGAACTGCTGCTGCTCGACGAGCCTGCCGCCGGCCTCGACCTCGGCGGCCGTGAGGCGCTGGTCGCAACTCTGGGCGAGATCGCAGCGGATCCGACCTCCCCCGCCACCGTGCTGGTCACCCACCACGTCGAGGAGATCCCACAGGGCTTCACCCACGCGTTGCTGCTGCGCGAGGGCGGGGTGGTGGCGGCGGGACCGGTGGCCGACGTGGTCATCGACGACCACCTCAGCAGGTGTTTCGGACTGCCCCTGACCGTGAGCCTGTCCGACGGCCGCTGGACCGCCCGCGCGGGCTGACAATCCGCTCCGCAATCTCCACGTTTGTCCACTCGACCCCATAGGCTTGACGTGTGGGCGACGGGTTGGAGTGGTTGAGCGACAACGCCTGGGTGCCCTGGCTCGGCCTGGCGCTGATCTTGGGGATCGTCGAGACCACGACCCTCGACCTGGTGTTCCTCATGCTCGCCGGTGGCGCGGTCGGTGGAGCCGTGGCGGGAGCGCTGGGTGCGCCGTTCATCGTGCAGGCCCTGGTCGCGATCGCTGCCAGTGCGGCGTTGCTCGGCGTGGTCCGTCCGGTGGCAAAGCGCCACCTTCGCCAGCCGGTCGGTGCGCGCACCGGTGTGGCCGCCCTCGTCGGGCGCCGCGCCACTGTCGTCGAACGGGTCGATGCCCACGGCGGGCGGGTCAAGCTGGCCGGCGAGATCTGGTCCGCGCGCAGCTACGACCATTCGGTGATAGAGATCGGCGCCAGCGTCGACGTCGTAGAGATTCAGGGAGCCACCGCCCTCGTGTACGAGGCGGAGGGTCCGTAGGCTCCGCCTCATATCCGCCGCCTGCTGCCGAGGGGGTTCTGGTTCATGGAAGTCGGTTCGACGGTCGTGCTGCTCGTCGTCTTCCTACTCGCCGTATTCGGTGCGGTCACGCTGGCCAAGTCGGTGCGGATCGTGCCCCAGGCCCGGGCCGGCATCGTCGAGCGTCTGGGCCGCTACAACCGGACGCTCGATCCCGGTCTGACGGTGGTCGTCCCGTTCGTCGACCGGGTGCTGCCGCTGATCGACCTGCGCGAGCAGGTGGTCTCGTTC
>DATHII010000073.1:0-2109 GCA_035316885.1 Jiangellaceae bacterium
ACTTCTTCGACCTCGACACCGGCATGGCCATCGGCCGGGTCACCGAAGGCGCAGGCGCCAAAGGCCGACGGGAAGCCAAATCCGAACCCGCGTGACCCCGGTACGCCCAACAACCACCCACCACCAGCCAGGACTGCTGTCACTGGCGGCTGCAGGACATGCGCATGAGTGAGCGTAGAGTCACCGTGGCCGGGAAGGAGGGTGGTCATGGCCGACACGGCGGGCTCTCGCCGGGTGGTCGATCCTGTTGGCAAGGTCGGCTACGAGCTTGCCTTCGAGGACACCTTCGACGGGGACACCTTGGACGACGCGCGCTGGCTGCCGTGCTACCTGCCGCAATGGAGCTCCCGCGAGGCAGCGGCCGCCAGGTACGAGATCGGTGGTGGCCTCCTGCGACTGGTCATCGAGGCGGACCAGCAGCCATGGTGTCCGGAGTTCGACGACGAGACCCGGGTTTCCTCGCTGCAGACCGGCGTCTTCGCCGGTCCGGTCGGCAGCACGGTGGGGCAGTCGCGATTCAGCCCTGGGCTCGTGGTCCGCCAAGCGCAGCAGAACGCCAGGCTCTACACGCCGCAGTACGGCCTGTTCGAGCTCCGAGCCAAGGCCATCGACGATCCCCGCTGCATGGTCGCGCTGTGGATGATCGGCTACGAGGACGAGCCTGACCGGTCGGCGGAGATCTGCATCTGCGAGATCTTCGGGCGGAACGTGACGGCCGGCAGCGTGGGCGTCGGCATGGGACTGCATCCCTTTGAGGATGCGACCATCCGCGACGAGTTCTCCGTCGAGATCCTCGCCATCGACGTCCGCGAGTTCCACATCTACGCGGCCGAATGGACGCCCGAGTACGTCGCCTTCTTCGTCGACCACCGGCTCGTCAAGACGGTCGAGCAGTCTCCCGGCTATCCCATGCAGTTCATGCTCGGCATCTACGAGTTCCCCGACGACGGGCAGTCAACGCAACCGGCGCATCCATATCCAAAGCAGTTCATCGTCGACTACTTCCGCGGCTACCGGCCCACCACACCGCCGTCGGCCCAGGAGCGTCAATCAGGTGGTTGGTCCGCTTCAGGACGGGTCTGACATCGGATAGTGGCGCGTGGTTCTCCTGGTGGTTGCTTCGAAGCCGCCTGCATGTCAGCCCGCAGCCGTGAAATGCGGGGGAGTGGAGGCGATTCCATGGTGATGGGTGTGTCCGCTGGCGGCGGGGTGCGGCGGGTGCGGTCTGCGAGACCGAGGGGAGCGGTTGTCACCGCGGCCGGTCCACAGATGCGCGCCATCCTGCACGATCTGGCATTGCCGACCTTCCACCGGTTCGCACGTCGGTGGGGGTATGCCGTCCTCGCCGAGGATCTGTCCACGGACGGGGCCGGCGCAGATCCGAGTGCTCAGCAGGCCAAGTGGGCGAAGATCAGGCTCCTACGCGAGGCGCTGGCCAACTTCCCGCTGGTGCTGTGGTTCGATGCTGACATCCTGCTGACACGCGTTGACGAGGACATTGCGTCGCATCTGCATCCTGACCACTTCCAGGCGTTGGTCATGGAACACGTTCCGTACGAGCACCGGGTCAACCCCAACACCGGTGTGTGGCTGATGCGGTCGTGCCCCGCGGCATTCGCCTTCCTGGACGCGGTGCGGGCTGCAGGACCCCAGCCCGGACCGTGGGCTGACCAGGGTGCCGTGTTGACCGTGCTCGAGTGGGATCGCGGCGACCAGCGCTACCACTGGGCACGCCCGGGCCGCGGCAACCATTTCCTCGCCGGCACGAGCTGGCTCCCTCCCGGCTGGAATCAGCCCTATCTCGGTGGGCGCACAGACGAGAACGTGTTCAACAGCAGCGCCCAGTCCTACGCCGACCGGCCAGTCGTCAGCCATCCACATGCCCTGCACTTCATGGGCATGTCACCGGCCGCGCGCTACCGGCACATGGCCGCTGTTGCGAAGACCCTCTCGCCCATCGATGTCGCCCCGGCGGAGCTTCGCTGACCCCGCTTCGCTGACCCCGCGCGACCCAGGTGCCTAAGTTTTAGCGATCGACGCCCGAGATAGCTGACATGGGCGAGCCAGGACATGAGACGTCGGGTGTCACCACTCGCGTGGTTGTGTTGT
>DATHII010000074.1:0-8880 GCA_035316885.1 Jiangellaceae bacterium
CACCGCGGGCGTGGGCAGACTCGCTGACGATGCACTCGTCGGCGAGTGGGCCGCGAGCCTGGAGGCAGCCGGACAAAAGGCCCTCCAGCAGGCCAAAGACCTTGACCCTGTTCCGCATCCGCTCGAAGTGGTGATCGGGTACGGCCGGGACTGGGACGGAGCCCTTGACGACATCGAGTGGCGAGACGGCGACATCCTCGCGGTCGGCTCGAGCGCCGTCGGACTGGCGGCGCAGGTGTTCCTGGGATCTCGGGCCGCCAAGATCGTCCGGCACTCCCCGGTTCCCGTCGTGGTCGTTCCGAGGGCAGCGGCGCAGGAGTTGGCCGGCCAGTGACGGGTACCGACGACCTGGTCGGACTCTTCCCGCCCGGCACCTCGCTCGACGGTGACGGCACGCTCATGGTCGGTGGCTGCCGGCTGGACGACCTCGCGCATGAGTACGGCACGCCGGTCCTGGTGGTGGACGAGGTCGCGCTGCGGCAGCGGGCCCGCAGCTACCTCGCGGCGCTGACCAGCCGCTGGTCGGACTCTCAGGTGGTCTTCGCGTCCAAGGCGTTCCCGTCGACCGCGGTCCAACGGGTGATGGTGGCCGAGGGGCTGTGGATCGACGTGGCCGGAGGCGGTGAGATCGTCACCGCGCTGGCCGCTGGCGCCGATCCCGCCACCCTGGTGCTGCACGGCAACGCGAAGACCACCGAGGAACTGCAGCTCGCGATCGACTCCGGTGTGGGCACCGTCGTCGTCGACAACACCGACGACATCGACCGGCTGGAGGCACTCGTCCCGAGCGGACGGACCCAGGGTTGCCTGGTCCGGGTGATCCCAGGCGTGCAGGCCTCCACCCACGCGGCGCACGCCACCGGGCACGAGGGCTCGAAGTTCGGCCTCTCCCCGGCCGCCGCACGCGAGGCGATCGTCCGGATCGAGGCGAGCGACCGGCTGCGGATGGACGGACTGCACACTCACGTCGGCTCGCAGATCATGGTCGCCGAGGAGCTCGCCGCAGCCGTTGCCCCGCTGGCCGCCCTCGGCCAGTACCCGGTCTACGACCTGGGCGGCGGTCTCGGCGCCCGGTACACCTACACCGACCGTCCGCCGAGCCTGGACACCTACCTCGACGCCCTCATCGGTGCGGCGAGCGAGCACCTGCCGGCCGAGGCGCGCATCCTCATCGAGCCGGGTCGCAGCATGGTGGCGAGCAACGCGGTCACCGTGTACACCGTCACGACGGTCAAGCCCGGCGCGACGACGTTCGTGGCCGTGGACGGCGGCATGGGCGACAACCTCGAGGTCTCCCTGGTCGATCAGCGCTTCGAGGCGACGATCGCGGACCGGGTCGGCGGCGGGACACCGGTCACCGTGGTCGGCCGGCACTGCGAGTCAGGGGACGTGCTCAGTGAGGGGGTTCCGCTGCGCGATGCGCGGGTCGGCGACCTGCTGGCCGTACCGGCGACCGGCGCGTACTGCTTCACCATGTCGAACAACTACAACGGCGCCCGCCGCATCCCGGTCGTCTTCGCGACCGACGGACGGTCCCGCCTCGTGGTCCGCCGGGAGAGGTGGGAGGAGCTGCTCGGGCGCGACGTGCCGGCGTGACCATCCGATGCGCCGGTCAGTCCTGCGTTGCGGCCGCTGACCTATGCGCACTCTCGGCCCACAGCATGACGGCGACGATCACGACGAGCCCGGCGAGCTGCACGAATGCCGGCGTGACCCTTCCCAGCGGAACCGTTGCCAGCGCGGCCACCGCAACCGCGACCCTGGTGGCTGCCGGCCCGACATGGAGGACGCGGCGGAACTCGGCGTCGCCGGCAAAGAACAGCGCGATCCCGCCGCCGAGGGCGACCGCGCCACCCAGGCTCATCGGCTCGCCGGGGTGCGTGACCGCCTCGTGGATGCCGGCCGCCGCGACGACGATGCCCAAGAGCATGGGAATGTGCGCGTAGAAGTAGGCCCGGATCGCGAGCAGCGCACGCGGCCCAGGTTCGGCTCCGGCCAGCGCGTTCTCGGCCGCCTCGTCGTCACCGGAGAAGTAGGCCCACCACAGGGCTGCCGATAGCGCGAGGGCGAGGACGACCGCGCCCACCAACCCGGCGGTCAGATGCTCCGTGTCGACGCTCAGGCCGATTGCGATGACCGTCTCGCCCAGTGCCACGATCATCAGCAGGCCGTGCCGCTCGACGAAATGTCCCGCGTCGAGCACGAACTGCGGCGCCACCCCGAGGTAAGGCGTGACGACGTGCAGGGCGAACGCGGCCACCCACAGGGTGTACATCAGAGTGCCGTCGACCAGACCCGCCCCGACGACGAGCAGCGCGGCGGCCAGGTTGAACGGCGCCAGCCGCCTGACCCCGACCCGGGCACTTGACTGCGTGAGGAGTACCAGGTGGATGCAGACCACCATCAGGTAACCGAGACCGAATACGAGGCCGGAGCCGTCGAACACGGTTGGGACGGCTACGGCGGCCACCAGGAAGCCGGCCATACCTGCGAGCAGGAGGAACTGTTGCAGAGGACGCCGAGGCGGCACCTGGTTGGTCAGCCACGCGTATCCGCCGTACATGTACCAGAGCACGCCGAAGACAAGGAAGACCCGCGCGCCGCCGGCCGGTGAGAGGTCGTGCTCGAGCAGCCCGGTGAGCTGGGTGATCGTGAAGACGAAGACGAGGTCGAAGAACAGCTCGAGGGTTGTCACGCGGGACGCCGGCTGTGCTTCGGCGTCGCGCCAGCGGAACCGGACCACGGGGGCAAATTACGTCATCCCCGATGCTCGGACGGCGGCGTTCGCTGCCGGCGGAGAT
This sequence comes from Jiangellaceae bacterium, assembly GCA_035316885.1. Lineage (GTDB taxonomy): Bacteria > Actinomycetota > Actinomycetes > Jiangellales > Jiangellaceae > DASRTE01. The sequence goes on from DATHII010000074.1 coordinate 2,802, forward strand.
AGCATCGACCGGCTCGGCATGCCGCTGCGCCTGACCTGCTCGGGGAGGTGTCCACGATGGCCGTCGTCGACTGGGCGTTGTATCGCGCCGGCACTCGCGAGACCGCGGCCACCTACGCGGAGGCCGTCGAGTCCGCCCGGCGGGAGGGCGGCTTTGTGTGGCTCGGCCTGCACGAGCCGGACGAGGAGCAGCTCGGCCGGGTCGCGGAGGAGTTCTCGCTTCATCCGCTGGCCGTCGAGGACGCAATCCACGCTCACCAGCGGCCCAAGCTCGACCGCTACGACGACACCCTCTTCGCGGTGTTCAAGACCGTGCGCTACGTGCCGCACGAGGCCGTCACCGAAACCAACGAGATCGTCGAGACCGGCGAGGTGATGGTGTTCGTCGGCGCCTGGTTCGTGGTCACGGTCCGACACGGTGAGCACGGCGGCCTGACCCGGGTACGCGAGCGGCTCGAAGCCGATCCGGACATGCTCTCGCACGGGCCGTCGGCCGTGCTCTACGCCGTGGCCGACAAGATCGTCGACGGCTATCTCGACGTAGCCGACCAGCTCGAGTCCGACATCAACGACATCGAGGAGCTCACCTTCCCCGACGTCCAGGGCCGCAACGTCGGCCACGTCTACCAGGTCAAGCGCGAGCTGCTGGAGCTGCGTCGCGCGGTCAATCCGCTGGCGCAGCCGCTACGGATGCTCGCCGGCAACCAGGTCGAGATCGTCGATCCGAAGGTGCGCGACTACTTCCGCGACGTCGAGGACCACCTGACCCGCGTACACGAGACGATCGCCGGCTACGACGAGCTGCTCACGTCGATGCTGCTGGCCAGCCTCGCCCAGGTATCGGTCGCCCAGAACGAGGACATGCGCCGGATCACGTCGTGGGCCGCGATCATCGCGGTGCCGACGGCCGTGGCGGGCATCTATGGCATGAACTTCGACTACATGCCGGAGCTGTCCTGGCGATACGGCTACCCACTGGTGCTGGCCCTGATCGTGATCGCCTGCGTGCTGCTCTACCGCGGGTTCAGGCGCAACGGCTGGCTGTAGGGCGCGGTCAGGCGGTCGTGCCGCCACTGAGCGAGAGCTTCGCCAGCAGGTCGCGCGCCTGCTCGGCGTGCTGGTGCTGGCTGAAGATCTCGTAGTGGGCGGCGATCGTGACGCTCTGGGAGGTGAAGTCGCGCCGGCCCCCGGTGGCCGCGTACCCGACCACAGCGAGGACCAGCATGAACAGAGCGCCCCACAGCACGCTGAACAGGATGATCTGGCCCCAGCCCTCGTCGGTGAACAGGCCGAGCAGCAGGCCGACGAACAGGCCCAGCCAGACACCGCTGGCCAGTCCGCCGAGGGCGGCTTTCGCCCAGGTCATGCGGCCGGTGACGCGCTCGATCTGGCGCAGGTCGGTGCCGACGATGGCCAGGTTCTCGACGGGGAACTTCTGGTCCGAGAGATGGTCGACGGCGCGCTGCGCGTCAGCGTAGGAGTCATAGGTGCCGACGCTCAGGCCGGTCGGAAGTCCTGGAACTGGGCTGGCCATGGCCGTCCTCCTCGAAGATCACTACGTGAGCAGTCTGCCGCGTGCGCGGCTCGGCCGCCACCGCGTCCGTTGATCACGTTCACCATGCTTGGCGACGGTTCACCAGGTTCCGGAACCTGGTGAACCGTCCACCAGGGTGGTGAACGTGATCAAATTCACGCGTGGGTGTGTGGGCTCGCGGAGCTCTCGGTCAGCCGCGCAGGGCGTACTCCTCGAGCAGGCGGCGCCCGATGATCATGCGCTGGATGTCGGCCGTACCCTCACCGATGAGCAGCATGGGCGCGTCCCGGTAGAGGCGCTCGATCTCGTACTCCTTCGAGTACCCGTATCCGCCGTGGATGCGGAACGAGTCCTCGACCACCTCCTTGCAGTACTCGCTGGCCAGGTACTTGGCCATGCCTGCCTCGAGGTCGTTCCGCTGCCCGGAGTCCTTCGTCCGGGCGGCGCTGACCATCATCTGGTGCGCCGCCTCGACCTTGACCGCCATGTCGGCCAGCCGGAACTGCACCGCTTGGTGCTCGGCGATCTTCTTGCCGAAGGTCTCGCGCTGCTGTGCGTACGCTGCGGCGAGCTCGAAGGCGCGCAGCGCTACGCCGCAACCCCGGGCTGCGACGTTGACGCGGCCCACCTCGACGCCATCCATCATCTGGTAGAAGCCGCGGCCAGGCTCCCCTCCGAGAACGGCGTCCGCGTCGACGCGGTAGCCGTCGAAGACCATCTCCGTGGTGTCGACGCCCTTGTACCCCATCTTGTCGATCTTGCCCGGGATGGTGAGACCCGGCGCGACCGCACCGAAGCCGGGCTCCTTCTCGACCAGGAACGTAGTCATGTTCCGGTAGACCGAGTCGGCGCCCTCGTCAGTCTTCACCAGCACGGCGACCAGGTTCGACGACCCTCCGTTCGTCAACCACATCTTCTGGCCGTCGATGCGGTAGCCACCGTCGTCGAGCCGGGTCGCCTTGGTGCGGATGGCGGCGACGTCCGACCCGCAGCCGGGCTCGGACATCGAGAATGCACCGCGCACCTCGCCGGTCGCCATCCGGGGCAGCAGGCGCTGCCGCTGCTCGTCCGTACCGTGCTGCACGAGCATCCAGGCGACGATGAAATGCGTGTTGACGATCCCCGACACGCTCATCCAGCCGCGGGCGAGCTCCTCTACGGCGAGGGCGTACGTGAGCAGCGACTCGCCCAGGCCGCCGTACTCCTCCGGGATCGTGATGCCGAACAGGCCGAGCTCCTTGAGGCCCTCGACGATCTGCGTCGGGTACTCGTCGGCGTGCTCGAGGTCGGTCGCGACCGGCAGGATCTCCTTGTCGACGAACGACCGGACCGTGGCGACGATCTCGGTCTGGACGTCGGACAGTCCGTCGGTGCGGGCTAGGCGGCCCATCCGTCGGCTCCCTTCGAAGGCACCCTGTACCCGCGAGTATCGGCCGTCGCCGGGCGCGGCGTCACCGTGAACGTCCTCACACCGGGGCGCACAGCGCCTGGGCCCGCGGTCAAGCCGTCGCCGCGACCAGCCAGGCGGGCAGACGTTCGGCAGCGGTGACGCCGATGGCGAGCACCAGTGCCGTCTGCGCCTTGGGCTCGTACGGTCGCACGAGCATGCGCATGCCGGCCTCGTCGGGGGTGCGGTTCGCCTTGACCTGGTTGCACGGAATGCACGCGCCGACCGTGTTGTGCCAACTGCGGGCTGCGCCACCCCTGGACACGGGCAACAGGTGATCGACCGTGCTGGCCCTCCGGTCGCAGTATGCGCAGCGGTGGTGGTCACGGTCGAGGACCCCGCGGCGTGACCACGGCAGCTTGCGCCGATAGGGCACCCGGACGAACTTCAACAGCCGAACCACCAACGGGGTGGGCAGTTGCCGGCTGGGCGACCGGATGACGCGCTCGTCGTCGGCGTGTTCCATGACGGCCTTCTCGGTGAGGACAAGCACGACCGCGCGCCGGACCGACACCACGGCGAGCGGCTCGTAGGAGGCGTTGAGCACGAGCGTCTGCATCGGCGCGCCTCCTCCCTGCGTTGTCCCTGGCAGAACTGTAAGTGATCGACGTCACGATCCGTCGTCAGATGCGCCGCCGCAGCCTCCGAACGCACCCACTTTTCCGCGTCGCACATAGGGCGACGACCCCAGGGCGCGGGCCGGGCTGGCCGTATGGTCAGCCGGCGAGGGTGCGCCAGACAGCGGTGACTCGTTCGTGCACCAGGGTGACCGTCTCGTGCAGCGTGCGCCCGGCGTACTCGGCGGGCTGGATCGACGGGCCGACCCGGATGCGTATCCTCGGCCGCCGGAAGACCGACGTCGCCGCCGTGCGCAGGCTCTCGCTGACCGTGCCGGTGCCGTAGAGGCGAGCGTCGTGGTGGGCGACGGGAACGATGGCGGCCCCCGTCTCCAGGGCCAGTCGCCCGACGCCGGTGCGGAAGGTGCGCGGCGAACCGTCCGAGCTGAGGTCGACGGCGACGTCGCCTTCCGGGTAGATGCCGATGATCTCCTCGCGCCGCAACGCGTCGATGCCGGCCTGCAGCGCCGCCAGGGCTGAACGCCCCTGCCCGACCGGCACGAAGTCCGCATGCCTGACCAGCGGCCCCAGGATCGGGTGTCGGAACAGCGTCTCGGTCGCCAGGAACCGGATGTGCCCGTGCGTACGGCCACACCCGGGCTTGCCGCAACGACGGCTCGGGCGCAGGCCGGCCCGGTACAGCGAGGCGATCACCGGCGGCGTGTCGGCGATCGAGGTGTGGTTGACCGCGACGATCGCCGGGCCGGCGAAGGGAAGCAGCTCGCGGCCGGAGAGCTCGTGGCTACCCAGCCACGCGCTGAGCCCGACCGCGACCGGCCCCACCAGTTCCACGAGCGGCAGACGCTATCCAGCGACCCGGCGGAGTCAGTCCGCAGGGGGCTCGAAGGTGGAGGTCCTGCTCATGCCGGCGGCGCGCCCCTTGGCCGCGACCACGAGTGCCATCTTCCGCGACGCCTCGTCGATCATCTCGTCGCCGAGCATGACCGCGCCCAGCCGGCCGCCCTCGTCAGAGGTGTACCACGCGTACGCGTCGAGGATCAGCTCGGCGTGGTCGTAGTCGTCCTGGGCCGGGCTGAACGCCTCGTTGGCAGCGTCGATCTGGCCCGGGTGCAGAACCCACTTGCCGTCGAAGCCGAGCGCCGCCGAGCGGCCCGCCACGCGACGGAAGCCGTCGAGGTCGCGGATCTGCAGGTAGGGACCGTCGATCGCCTGCTTGTCGTGTGCCCGGGCGGCCATCAGGATCCGCATCAGGATGTAGTGGTACGCGTCGCCGACGTCGTATCCCGCCGGTTGCTCGCCCACGACGAGCGAGCGCATGTTGAGCGACGCCATGAAGTCGGCCGGTCCGAAGATGATCGTCTCGACCCGGGGCGAGGCTGCGGCGACCGCGTCGACGTTCACCAGGCCGAGGGCGTTCTCGATCTGCGCCTCGATCCCGATCCGCCCGACCTCGAGGCCCATGGACCGCTCAATCTGGGTGAGCAGAAGGTCGAGGGCCACGACGTGCTCGGCGCTCTGCACCTTCGGCAGCATCACGCAGTCGAGATCGGCTCCCGCACCCTCGACAACCGAGATTACGTCGCCGTATGTCCACGACGTCGTCCAGTCGTTGACCCGCACGACGCGGGTCTTCCCGCCCCAGTCGCCGCCGGTGAGCGCCGCGACCACATTCTTGCGGGCGTCGACCTTGGCCAGCGGGGCCACGGCGTCCTCGAGGTCGAGGAACACCTGGTCGGCCGGCAGGCTCTGGGCTTTGTCGAGCATCTTCGGGCTCGAACCCGGCACGGCCAGGCATGAGCGGCGGGAACGCAGCGGCGCAGCCATGGGACGGACCTCCGGAGGCGACTGCCGGCGAGCGTACCGATCCGCCCACGGCGACGGACGTGCGAGCCGTCGCAGCAGCCCACCCACGAGCCCTTACAACGGTGGCCCGCGGCGGGCCCGGCGGTGAGCAACCCAGGGGAGCTTGCCGATGGTCGTGGCCGAGGACTCGACCGGTGCGGTCGCCTGCGAATCGGCCGGATAGGCGCCCGGATACTCCGTGACCTCTCCCGTCGGCGTCAGCCGGGTGATCGTGGACTGCTCGGCCCACACGTCGGTGAGCGCGTCACCCTGGGTGGCGTTCAACCGTTGGGCACGCAGGGCCTCTGCGGCGATCTGCCAGCCCTCGGTGCCCGGCGTCTGGACAGCAGCCGCAGCCACCCAGCTGACCAGGCGGGCGCGGCTGTCTTTGGCCCGGGCGATGACAACGACCTTCTCGGCCTGTTCGATGCCCGGCAGCACCTGTTCGGGGCCTCCTGAGACGACGTAGGCGGAACCGTCCTGCCACACGTGCCACACACCTCGCGGCCAGCCGCCTCCGGGGTAGGACAACCACACCAGCGCCGAACGCTTCATGGCCTCCTCGACCAGCGCCTGCAGCTCGGCCGCCTCCATGGGCCAACCTTGCCACGGATCAGCAGTGCGACCGCGTGCGCGGCGCCCGGACCGGCTATTGCTCGGGAAGCTTCTCGATGTCGAC
>DATHII010000075.1:0-17562 GCA_035316885.1 Jiangellaceae bacterium
TGGTCCTGCTCCATTGTCCGAGCCGGAGACCGAGGCCATGGTCGGGCTGCTCGACCGGATCGGCTTTGCGTTCCAGGTCAACTGGCACTCCAACGGGCAGTGGCTGCTCTACGCCGAGGGCTGGCAGACCAGCACCCCCACGGCGGACGACCCGATCTATTACGCCATGTCCGGCAACCTGGACGACCCGGCGATCGAGGAGTTTCACCCGGGCCTGAGCTCGGACGTCCTCTACGTCACCAACGGCGAGACGACGGACTACGCCCACGCCCAGACCGGCGCCCTGGCCTGGACCCCCGAGCTGTCAGAGGGTTGCCCCGGCTGTGGGTTCGTCTTCCCTGACGACGAGGCACTGGTGCAGGCAGAGTTCGAGCGCAACCTGCCATTCGCCAGGTCGGTGGCCGACTCGGCGATCGACCCGGATGACCCGAAGACGGTCACTGGGATCACGACCAAGCCGTTCTACGTCGACAGCGACGACCCCTACAAGAGCAGCAACCCGGGCGTCCAGCTGAGCTTCGCCAGGTCGTATGGCGACCCGCAGCCGGTCGCCGTGATCGCCAAGCGCAGCCTCGGTGCCGTGACGGTGAAGTACCGCATCGACGGCGGCGCGGTGCAGTCGGCACCCACGTCCGAGTGGGAGGGCGGGTCGAGGTACAACCCGGCGTCGGTCTACTACCACCAGATGCGAGGCGTGGTGACGGGTACCGACCCCGGCGACTTGGTCGAGGTCTGGTTCGAAGGTGGCGGCCAGCGAAGTGACTCGTTCACTTACCAGGCCGTCTCCGAAAGCGGCAACAGCGTGCTCGTCGTGGCGGCTGAGGACTACACCGGCGCCTCGCCGGTGCAGACGCCTGGCCCGCACTACGTCGACACGTACACCGACGCCCTGGCCGCCAACGGCCAGCAGGCCGACGTGTACGACATCGACGCCGCCGGGCGGATTGCCCCGGACGCGCTCGGAGTGCTCAGCCACTACGACGCCGTCATTTGGGAGACCGGAAACGACCTGGTCACCCGCACCGCCGGCCGCGCTGGCCTCAATGCCGACCGGCTGGCACTCGACGAGCTGCTTGAGTTCCGCTCGTACATGAACGAGGGCGGCAAGGTGCTCTTCGCAGGCGACTCCGCCGGCCAGCAGTACACCAACGCCGCCGTGGGTAACCAGTTGTACGACCCCAAGGGCGAGATCGCCTGCAACCCGCTTCCCGCGGGTACGGACCCGCGGCGCTGCCTGCCTTTGTTCGGCTCGTTCTTCGGTGGTGACGCCACCAACGACGTGCTGCAGTACTACCTGGGTGGCTATGTAGCCGTGGCCAACGACGGTCACGTCGGAGGCGCCGCGTTCGACTCGGTGGGCGTCGCCGACCCGTTTACAGGCCTCACGTGGGGTCTCGACGATCCCGTCTTCGGGGGCAACACCCTCCGGAGGTCGTCGTTCCTCGCCACGAGCGGCATCTTGCCGCCCGACCAGTACAAGCAGTTCGAGAGCTGGCCCGCGGCGCGGTACGACAAGCCGGGCGGGCCGTTCGACCCGCACACCGGAACCCAGTACGTCTACTCGCAGATCGCCGACGTTTCCTACAAGCGGCTCACGCGTGAGATCGCCGTTCCGGCAGCCGGTGGGTCGATGACGTTCTGGACGTCGTACGACACCGAGGCGGAATGGGACCACCTGTTCGTGGAGGCCCGTACTCCTGGCGGTGACGACTGGACGACGCTGCCGGACGCGAACGGGCACACGACGACGTCGACCGGCCAGAGCTGCCCAGCGGGCTGGGTCGAGCTGCACCCGCAGCTGGCGCACTACCAGACGTGGGACGGCGTCAACGCGTGCACCGAGACCGGCACCACCGGCGCCTGGAACGCCGCGAGCGGCAACTCGGGGGGTTGGCAGGAGTGGAGCATCGACCTCTCGGCGTACGCCGGCGAGACCGTCGAGATCTCCATCGCCTACGCCAGCGACTGGGCGGTACAGGGCATCGGTGTCTTCATCGACGACATCGCGCTCCCCGACGGGACCAGCACGTCGTTCGAGACCGGCCTGGACGGCTGGGCGATCGCCGGGCCGCCCGCGGGCAGCGCACCCAACGTCAACGACTTCGTCCGAACCGACGCATCGGGCTTCCCGGTCGGCAACGCGATCTCCACGCCGCACTCGCTGCTGCTGGGGTTCGGACTGGAGGGCGTCTCGACTGAGGCCGAACGCAACGCAGTGATGGGCCGGGCGCTCGACCACCTGCTGGAGTAGGAGGAGTCAGACACCTTCGTGGTCGCTGAGGCGGGGGTGGACGAACGGTTCACCCCGCTTCGGTGTTGTGGTGGCGGTCCTGGACACACCATCTGGGGACGAGCTGGCCTGTAAGCCGGATTCTGTGCCCGGTTGGACCGGGCGGCGACCATCCATCTGGGGCCGCCGTTGCCGACGGCCTCGAGCGGTCTACCCGGGAGCTCGGGCGGGCCGCCCTCGAACGCTCCCTGTCTGACCTTGCTCCGGGTGGGGTTTACCGAGCCGCCCGGGTCACCCCGGGCGCTGGTGGTCTCTTACACCACCGTTTCACCCTTGCCGGGCGCCGAAGCGCTCGGCGGTCTGCTTTCTGTGGCACTGTCCCGCGGGTCGCCCCGGGTGGGCGTTACCCACCACCCTGCCCTGTGGAGTCCGGACTTTCCTCGGCGGAGCCCGAAGGCACCGTCGCGGTCGCCCGGCCAGCTCGTCCAGGTTCGATTCTACGCCCGACGATCAGTCCGAGCCGCAGAATCATGCAAGCCGGGCGTCCGTTCGGCCGCGACCAGGGCGGCCCCGATGATGCCGGCGTCGTTGAACAGGCCGGCGGGCACGATCGGTGTACGCAGCTCCAGCAGCGGCAGGAACTTGTCCGCCTTCTTGCTCACACCACCGCCGACGACGAACAGGTCCGGGGAGAAGATGAACTCGAGATGGGCGTAGAAGCGCTGGAGGCGCTCGGCCCACTCCTCCCACGACAGGTCCTTCTCCTCACGGACCGATGCGGCCGCCCGCCTCTCGGCGTCCTTGCAATCAAGCTCGAGATGTCCGAACTCGGTGTTGGGCAGCAGGACTCCGTCGTGCAGCACCGCACTCCCGATGCCCGTTCCGAGGGTGGTGACAATGACCACCCCGTCGACGCCGACGGCGGCACCGTGACGGCACTCGGCCACGCCCGCCGCGTCGGCGTCGTTGACGACGATGACGTGCTGACCGGTCCGGTCCGCGAGCTCGGCGGCGAGGTCGACGCCGATCCAGGACTTGTCGACGTTCGCGGCCGACCGGATGACGCCGTGATGGACGATTCCCGGGAAGGTACAGCCGAACGGCCCCTTCCAGTCGAACGCCGAGACGACCTCGAGGACGACGTCGATGACCTTGGCCGGGCTGGACGTGTGTGGCGTGTCGATTCGGACCCGTTCGGCGACGAACTCGCCAGCGGCGAGGTCGACGGGTGCGCCTTTGATCCCACTACCGCCGATGTCGACGCCGAAACCCTGCCGCCCAAGCCTGCCCGCCATGACCTCAGCATCGCGCAGGAGAGCGGACGGCGACCACCTGCGACTCGCATGCCAAGCGCGAGATGCTGGGCCGGTGGAGTTGACCGGAGGCGGCACGCCCGCCCTTGTCGCGTGCGCCCACGGCACGCGCGACCCCGCGGGTAGGAAGGCGGTCGACGCACTGCGTGCCGCCGTCGTTGCCGCCCGACCAGGTGTCCGGGTCGTCGAGGCGTATGTCGACGTACAGGAGCCGGCGCTACCCGATGTGCTGCGGGGCCTCGGCCCGGCCGTGGTTGTCCCGCTGCTGCTCTCGGCGGGCTTCCACGTCCACGTCGACATCGCCGGAGCGGTCGATGCGGGTGGTCCGGACGTGCGGGCCGCGAGGCCGCTCGGTCCCGATCCCGTCCTCGTCGACGTGCTCGCACAACGGCTGGGCGATGCCGGCCTGGACGGCGACCACTCCGTCCTGCTCGCCGCGGCCGGCTCGTCGGATCCCCGAGCGGTCGCCGACGTCGCGCAGACGGCGCTCGGCCTGGCCGATCGCGTCGGCAGGGAGGTGACACCCGTGTACGCCTCTGCGACGGAGCCACGGGTCGAGCCTGCCGTCGCCGAGCTGAGGGCCGTCGGTCGCCGGGTCGCGGTGGCGTCCTACCTGCTCGCGCCCGGCCACTTTCAGGACAGGCTGCGAGCGACGCGCGCAGACGTCGTTACCGCGCCCCTTCTGCCGCACCCCGCGATCGCCGAGCTCGTGCTGCGACGCTACGACGAGGCGCTGCTACCGACCCAGTGATCATCGGCAGTTCGGTTCCTCTGCGGCACCAAAGTGCCGATGATCACGGGAGCTGCCGGGGGATTGGTCAGGGGAGGGTGAGGATCTCGGCGCCGGTGTCGGTGACCAGCACGGTGTGCTCGAACTGCGCGGAGCGGCGGCCGTCCTTGGTCACCACCGTCCAGCCGTCGTCCCATATCACCCAGTCCGGGGTGCCGAGGTTCAGCATCGGCTCAATCGTGAACGTCATGCCGGGCTCGATCAGCGTGGTCGCCGCCGGGTCGTCGTAGTGGGGGATCACCAGACCGGAATGGAATGCCGTCCCGATGCCGTGACCGGTGAAGTCACGGACGACGCCGTAGCCGAACCTGCGGGCGTACGACTCGATCACCCGGCCGATGACGTTGACCGACCGGCCCGGCCTGACCGCTCTCACCCCTCGCAGCATTGCCTCGCGGGTCCGCTCGACCAGCAGGCGCGACTCCTCGTCGACCTCGCCGACGAGGTAGGTGGCGTCGGTGTCGCCGTGCACGCCGTCGAGGTATGCCGTGATGTCGATGTTGACGATGTCGCCGTCGGCCAGCACGGTCGAGTCGGGGATGCCGTGGCAGATCACCTCGTTGACACTGGTGCACAACGACTTCGGGAAGACGGGCCCGCGCCCTGAGCCCGGGTAGCCCAGCGTCGAGGGGTAGGCGCCGTGGTCGCAGAGGAACTCGTGCCCGACCCGGTCGAGCTCGTCGGTGGTGACGCCGGGCTCGATGTGCTCAGCCACCGTCGCCATCGCCCGGGCCGCGAGCCGGCCGGCCGCTCTCATCCGCCCGATGGTCCCGGCGTCCTTGACCTCCGAGCCGCGCGTGCGTGTCGGGGCGGACCGTCCGACGTACTCGGGCTGAGCGATGTGGGGAGGCACGGCACGCTGCGCGGAGAGCTGCCCGGGTACCACGGGGGACATGATCTGCAAGTGTAGGAGCCGACGGTCGGCCGACGAGGAGGCAGTGCGGTGAGTGCGTGGTACTGGTGCCTGGACCACCAGCGGGTGGAGCCCGAAGAGGGCTGTGCCAACTACCGGCGGCTGGGACCCTACGCGACGAAGGAGGAGGCGGCCGGCGCGATCGAGCTGGCCCGCGCCCGCACCGAGGAGTGGGATGCGGAGGATCGCGCCGAGGACGACTGGGCCGACGATCGCTGACCGGACCCCCGATTGCCGTCAGGCGTACGAGTGGTCGTCGTCGGGGAACGAGCCCGACACCACCTCGGAGGCGTACGCCTTCGTAGCCTCGAGCAGGGTGCCGCGCAGGTCGCCGTAGGTCTTGACGAACTTGGGCAGCCGACCCGCGCGCAGGCCGGCCATGTCCTGCCAGACGAGCACCTGCGCGTCGCAGTCCGGCCCGGCCCCGATGCCGATGGTTGGGACGGTCAGTGTCCGGGTGGCCTCCCGTGCCACCTCCGTGGTCACCATCTCGAGCACGACGGCAAAGGCACCCGCCTCCTCGAGCGCTCGGGCGGCTCCCAGGACGCGGGCGGAGTCGTCCCCGCGGCCTTGCACCCGGTAGCCCCCGAGTGCGTTGACGCTCTGAGGGGTGAATCCGACATGGCCCATGACGGGGATGCCGGCGTCGACGATCTTCCGGACGGCCGGAGCGACCGGGATGCCGCCCTCGAGCTTCACGGCTTGGACCCCGGCTTCCTTCATGAACCGGGTAGCGGTCGCGAGGGCCTGGTCCGCGCCGGCCTGATAGGAACCGAAGGGTAGGTCGGCGACGATGAGGGCGCGCTCGGTCGAGCGGACGACTGCCCTGGCCAGGGGGATCAGTTCGTCGACCGTGACCGGCACCGTGTCGGCGTAGGCGAAGACGTTGTTGGCGGCGGAGTCGCCGACGAGGAGCACGGGCACGCCGGCCTCGTCGAAGATCTCGGCCGTGTACATGTCGTACGAGGTGAGCATCGGCCAGCGCTCCGAGCGCTGCTTTGCCACCTGCAGATCGCGGATCGTCACGCGACGCGAGAACTGGCCGCCGTAGAGGGGGGCGGGTTCGTGAGTCATCGGTCTCTCCTCGTGTCTCGAGGCCTCGGACGGGTCCCCTGACACCCCTGATCCTCGCATGTGCGGCGGCCGGCGGAACGGCCCGGCGACACGCGCCGCGGTCCGTCCGGGGCGGTACCGGACGTCATGGTCGCGGACGGCTAATCTGACGTCGGCTCTTGACCGACACGACACCTACACCCCGATCGGAGTCTCGTGATGCCCGACACCTGGGTCCGCAATGCTGTTGCCGAAGCCGTCGGTGTGTTCGCGCTGTGCTTCATCGGCATCCTCGCGATCGCAGGCAGCGGCGGGGACATCACGGCGGTCGCGCTGGCCCACGGGCTCGCGATCGCGGTGATGGTGGCGGCCCTCGGCCACGTCTCCGGCGGCCACTTCAACCCGGCGGTCACCCTGGGGCTGCTCCTCGGCCGCAAGATCGACCCACCGATGGCCGTCGTGTACTGGGTGGCGCAACTGGCCGGCGGCCTCGTCGCGGCGGTCGTGGTGGCGCTCGCGACCGACCGCGACGTTGTGGCGTTCGGCACCCCCACGCTGGCCGACGACGTCAACCCGGTGTGGGGCATCCTGCTCGAGCTCGTGGCGACGTTCTTCCTGGTGCTGGTCGTCTACGGCACCGTCGTCGACCGCCGCGCGCCCGCGTCGGTCTACCCGTTCGCCATCGGTCTGACGATCACCGCCGGCATCTTCGCGATCGGCGCATACACGGGCGGCGCACTCAACCCCGCGCGCGGTTTCGGCCCCGCGCTGGTGGGCGGCGAGTGGGGCGGCACCGCAGCCTGGCTCATCGGGCCGCTGCTCGGCGGCATCCTGGCATGGGCGCTGCACGAATACGTGCTCGCGCCCCGGGAAGAGGCGGACTCGATTGCCGAGTCCGGCCGCCGCGACCAGGTCTGAGGCGCGACGCCCGCTGCCGCATCGGCCGGGAGCCCTGCCTACTCCAGGGACGGCGGTGGCGCAGGTTCTCTCCAAGCGCTGGTGATCGGCACCCGACGGTCGCGGCCGAAGTTGCGCGCGGTGATCTTCGGGCCGGGCGGATACTGGCGGCGCTTGTACTCGGCGGCGTCGACCATACGCACGACCTTTCGGACCAGCTCGGCGTCGAAGCCCGCGGCGACCAGTTCCGCCGAGCCGCGGTCCTGCTCGACGTAGTCGTCGAGGACGTCGTCGAGCAGCGCGTAGTCGGGCAGCGAGTCGGCGTCGAGCTGGCCGGGGCGCAGTTCCGCGCTCGGCGGCTTGTCGATCGAGCGCTGGGGGATCGGCGCCGTCTCACCGCGCGCCTGAGCGGCCGCGTTGCGCCAGCGGGCCAGCTCCCAGACCAGCGTCTTCGGCACGTCCTTGAGCGGCGCGTAGCCGCCGACGGCGTCGCCGTAGATCGTGGAGTAACCGACCGCGAGCTCGCTCTTGTTGCCGGTGGCCAGCACGAGATGGCCGTTCTCGTTCGAGAGGCCCATCAGCAGCATGCCGCGGACACGGGCCTGCAGGTTCTCCTCGGCGACGCCCGTCAGCTCGATGTTGTCGAGGAACGCGGTGACCATCGCAGCGATCGGGATGGTGGAGAACCGCAGGCCCGTGCGGTCGGCAACGTCGCGAGCGTCGGACCGCGAGTGCTCCGAGGAGTAGCTGCTAGGCATGGAGACGCCGTACACGTTGGTGGCGCCGATGGCGTCGCAGGCGACGGCGGCCACGACGGCCGAGTCGATGCCGCCCGACAGGCCGAGGATGACCGAAGCGAAGCCGTTCTTGCGCACGTAGTCGCGCAGGCCGGTCACCACCGCTGCGTAGACCTCGGCCTGGTCCGCAAGTCGCGGAGCGACCCCGGCCGGCTCGGGCTCATAGGCCGCGACCGGATCCGTCGACAGGACGGTGCGGCGGACGGGGTAACCGGCGGCGTGCTCCTGTGCGGTCTCGCCGGGCTGTGGTGCGGGTGCGGTGGCGGCCGGCAGGTCGAGGTCGACCAGGAGGCAGCCGTCCTCGAACTGGGGTCCCCGCCCGATCACCTCACCATCTGGCCCGACGACTATGGAGTCGCCGTCGAAGACCAGTTCGTCCTGGCCACCGACCATCGCAACGTAGGCGAGCACGGCACCGGCCTGGGCTGCCCGCCGCCGGCACAGGTCGAGGCGGACATCGTCCTTGTTCCGCTCGTACGGCGACGCGTTGATGGTCAGCAGCAACCCGGCGGCGGCGGCGCTGGTGGCGGCGACCGGTCCGCCCTCCTGCCAGAGGTCCTCGCAGATCGCCAGCGCCACGTCCACACCGTGCAGGCGGACGATCGACAGGTGGTCGCCGGGCACGAAATGGCGGAACTCGTCGAAGACGCCGTAGTTGGGTAGGTGGTGCTTGGCCTGCGTGGCGACGATCCGACCGCCGTGAAGAACGGCCACTGCGTCCTGCGGAGACCCCTTGGGCCGGCCCAGCCGGTCCGTGTGTGCGGCGTCCTCGTCGCGATCGAGGTATCCGACGACGACGGCGAGATCGCCGAGCCCTTCAGCGGCCAACCGGCCGGCGAGCGCCTCGACGGCGCGCCGGGAGGCGTCGACGAACGACCCACGGAGCGCGAGGTCCTCGACCGGGTATCCGGTGAGAGCCATCTCCGGGAAGGCGACGAGGTGCGCGCCCCGGTCGGCGGCATGCGTGGCGAACCTGACCACCAGGTCGGCGTTGGCCTCGAGCGCCCCGACGGTGGGGTTGACCTGGGCAAGGGCCAGTCGGATCTGCGGCACGGTTCGAGCGTACGGTGTCGGCGCCCCGCCGTGCGGCCACGCCTCGGCCGGTCTACCGTGAGAGGCATGGAGCGTGAGCGTCCGCCGTGTTCGGTGTGCGGCGGCAGGCCGAAGCCGATCCTCTACGGCTATGCGTCGCCGCTGCCCGGCGAGCAGGACGACGCCGTCCTGGCCGGCTGCGTCATCGACGCCGACGCGCCCATCTGGGCGTGCTCCCAGTGCGGCCACCGGTACGGCCGGCTGGGCGACGAGGACGCGACGTTGGATGCCGAGCCGCGTTTGCTGGACAGCCCGTGGGACTGGCTCAAGGACAAGGTGGACGACGTCCGCGACGCGATCGAGGACATTGTCGATGGCCGCGACCGCCGTTGACCCGACTCCCGGGTTGATCACACGGAACGCTGCAGCACGAACTCGTGTGGTGACGTAACGCGCCCGAAACGCGAGTGAGGCACACTCGGCGCTCGTGGACAAGCAGCAGGAGTTCGTCCTCCGGACGCTCGAGGAACGCGACATCCGCTTCGTCCGGCTCTGGTTCACCGACGTCCTCGGGTACCTCAAGTCGGTGGCTGTCGCGCCGGCAGAGCTCGAGGCGGCCTTCGCCGAGGGCATCGGTTTCGACGGCTCCGCGATCGAGGGCTTCGCCCGTGTCTACGAGGCCGACATGCTTGCCCGGCCGGACCCGTCGACCTTCCAGGTGCTGCCGTGGCGCTCTGACGCGCAGGGAACGGCCAGGATGTTCTGCGACATTCTGATGCCCGACGGGTCGCCGTCCTACGCCGACCCGCGGCACGTGCTCAAGCGAACGCTCGGTCGGGCGGCCGACCTGGGCTTCACCTTCTACACCCACCCAGAGATCGAGTTCTTCCTGTTCAAGCAGCCGCCGAAGCCCGGCGATGAGCCCGAGCCGGTCGACGCGAGCGGCTTCTTCGACCACACGCCGCACGGCATCGCACATGATTTCCGTCGCGAGGCGATCACCATGCTCGAGGACATGGGCATCTCGGTGGAGTTCAGCCACCACGAGGGTGCTCCCGGTCAGCAGGAGATCGACCTGCGCTACGCGGACGCCCTGACCACGGCCGACAACCTGATGACCTTCCGGGTCGTGGTCAAGGAGGTCGCGCTGTCCCAGGGCGTCTACGCGTCGTTCATGCCCAAGCCGTTCACCCAGCACCCTGGCTCGGGCATGCACACCCATCTGTCCCTGTTCGAGGGCGACAGCAATGTGTTCCACGAGGCCGGCGCGCAGTACCAGCTGTCCAAGACCGGACGGTCGTTCATCGCCGGCCTGCTGCAGCACGCCCCCGAGGTCACAGCGATCACCAACCAGTGGGTCAACTCCTACAAGCGCCTGGCCGGCGGCGGCGAGGCGCCGGCGTACGTGTGCTGGGGCCACAACAACCGGTCGGCCCTGGTGCGGGTCCCCATGTACAAGCCGGGCAAGGGCCAGTCGACGCGCGCCGAGTTCCGGGCGCTCGACTCCGCCTGCAATCCCTACCTCGCCTACGCCTGCCTGCTTGCCGCGGGCCTCAAAGGGATCCAGGAGAACTACGACCTGCCGCCGGGCGCCGAGGACGACGTCTGGGCGCTGACCGAGCGGGAGCGCTCGGCCCTCGGCATCGACCCGTTGCCGACATCGCTGGCGGAGGCGATCCGGGTGATGGAGGGCTCCGAGTTGGTCGCGGAGACCCTGGGCGAGCACGTCTTCGAGTTCTTCCTGCGCAACAAGCGCGCCGAGTGGCAGGACTACCGCCGGCAGGTCACGCCCTACGAGCGGGATCGTATGCTCCCGGTGATGTGAGCACCCTGGTCGTCGTCGAGCACGAGTCCGACTGTCCGATCGGCCGGTTCGAGGACTGGCTGCCCGGGCTCGACGTCCTGACGGTGCGGCCGTACGCGGGAGAGAACGTACCGTCGTCGGTCGACGGCGGCCTGCTCGTGCTGGGCGGTTCTATGTCTGCCCACGACGACGAGGTCGCACCCTGGCTGCCCGCGACCCGCGACCTGCTCGCCGCGTCAGCCGCCGCAGGTGTGCCGACCCTCGGGATCTGCCTCGGGGCGCAACTGCTGGCGACTGCATGCGCCGGCACCGTCGAGGTCGACGCCGCGCCGGGCCGCGAGTCCGGAGTCGTCGACGTCCACTGGCGGTCCGAGGCGGCGGCGGACCCGCTGGTCGCCGGCCTGCCGGAGCCTTTCCCAGGTCCGAGCATGCACGCCGACGCGGTCGTGCGGCTACCCACGGGCGCCACCTGGCTCGGGGAGACGGGAATGTACCCCTATCAGGCGTTCCGGGTGGGTGCGGCCGCGTGGGGGGTCCAGTTCCACCCCGAGGTGACGCTGGCGACGTTCCGCAGCTGGGCCGAGGGCCACCCCGAGGTCGACACCGAGGCTGTCACGGCTGAGCTGCGGGCCCGCGACACAGAGGTGGACGCCGCCGGTCATGCGCTGGCGCGCCGCTTCGCCGGCCTCGTCGCGGGCCGCGCCTGATCTCTCCGGTCCGCCTCGAGGAGATGTCCAAGATCGACCACCCCTCGTTCCGTTCGGATCGATCGGCCGCACCCAGCGGGTAAGTTCGCAGGCGTGTCGGAGCGGGTGGCGGGTCGCTCGGCCAGTCGAGAGGGTCGGCTGGCCCGTGCCGGTTTCACCGATGTCGCGGCGGCGGCACGCGAGCTCGACCGGCCTGCCTTGTCCGACGCCGCCGTCGACGACGGCCTGCTGGACGCGCTCGGTCGGTCGGCTGATCCCGATCGGGCCCTGCGCGCCCTCGGGCGCCTGCTCGACGCGGCACCGGACCGCGACGCACTGGTCGCCGCCCTGCGCGACGACGTGTCCCTCCGGAACCGGCTGACTGCTGTCGTGGGCATGTCGACGGCTCTCGGCGACCATCTCGTGCGCCACCCCGAGCACTGGCCCGACCTGCGTGGCCTCGATCCGGGGCACCGCCCCGACGTGGCCGAGCTGAGGGCATCGATGCTGCGTTCGGTCGGTGCGGACCCCCAGGCCAGGGAGCCCGTCGCGTCCGGGCCCGAGCTCGACGCGATGCGCGTCGCGTACCGTCGGCACGTCCTGACGCTGGCGGCCCTCGATCTGGCCGACGGCCTCGACGTCGCAGTCGTCGCCGGTGAGCTCGCCGACCTGGCTGCCGCGACGCTGGAGGCCGCGCTGGCGGTGGCCAGGGCAGGTCTGCCGCCGGACGCACCGCCGTGCCGGCTGGCCGTGATCGCGATGGGCAAGTGCGGCGGCCGGGAGCTGAACTACGTCTCCGATGTCGACGTCGTCTTCGTCGCCGAGGCCGTGCCCGGCATCGACGAGGAAGCGTCGCTGGGCACGGCGGCGGAGCTGGCGACCAGCGTGATCCGGGTGTGCTCGGAGCACACGGCCGAGGGCACCATCTGGCCGGTCGACCCCGCCCTTCGCCCGGAGGGTAGAGCCGGGCCGCTGGTGCGAACGCTTGCGAGCCACCTGGCCTACTACCGGACCTGGGCGAAGACCTGGGAGTTCCAGGCGCTGCTCAAGGCCCGTCCGGTCGCCGGCGATTCCGAACTCGGCGCGGCATACGTCGCCGCGATCCGCCCGTTGATCTGGAGCGCCGCCGACCGCGACGGATTCGTCGATGATGTCCGGGCGATGCGGCGGCGGGTCGAGCAGCACATCCGGCCGGCCGAGGCCGATCGCCAGCTCAAGCTGGGCCCGGGTGGCCTGCGCGACGTCGAGTTCGCCGTCCAGCTCCTCCAGCTCGTCCACGGGCGTACTGACGAGTCGCTGCGCTCGGGCGCCACGCTGACCGCACTGGCGGCGCTGACGGAGGGCGGGTACGTGGGCCGGGCCGACGGAGCCGTCCTCGACGAGGCCTACCGCTTCCTGCGCACCCTCGAGCACCGGTTGCAGCTCGAACGGCTCCGTCGCATCCACGTTCTCCCGCGCTCGGACGAAGACCTGTGGCGGCTCGGCCGTTCGCTCGGGATGCGCGAGCCGGTGCGGGAGCTGGTCGACACCTGGCGCCGGCATGCTCGCGAGGTCCGTCGCCTGCACGAGAAGCTCTTCTACCGCCCGCTGCTGACTGCCGTGGCCAGGTTGCCCGGGGACGACGCCCGGCTGACGCCGGAGGCGGCGCGGCAGCGGCTTGAGGCCCTCGGCTACGCCGACCCGGCCGGAGCCCTGCGCCATATCGAGGCCCTGACCAGCGGAGTCTCGCGGCGCGCGGCCATCCAGCGGACCCTGCTGCCGGTCATGCTGGGCTGGTTCGCCGACGCTCCCGAGCCGGACGCGGGCATCGCGGGATTCCGGAAGCTCAGCGACGCACTCGGAGAGACGCACTGGTACCTGCGGCTGCTGCGCGACGAAGGCGCCGCTGCGGAGCGGATGGCGAAGGTGCTCGCGTCGAGCCGCTATGCCAGTGAGCTCCTGCTGCGTGCGCCGGACGCGGTGACGATGCTCGGTGACGACGCCGAGCTCGCCCCTCGGGAACGGGCGCCGCTCGAGTCCGAGGTGCTCGCCGGGATCGCGCGGCACGACGATCCGGTAGTGGCGGCGGGCGTCGTACGGGCCATGCGGCGCCGCGAGCTCGTCCGGGTGGCCACTGCCGACATCGTGGGGCTCCTCTCGACCGAGCGGGTGGGCGAGGCCCTCACAGCCATCGCGGGCGCGGCCCTGGCCGGAGCTCTCGATGCGGCGATGCGGGCAATCGAGGCCGAGCACCGGCAGCCCCTGGTGACGACCGTCGCCGTCGTCGCGGTTGGCCGGCTGGGCGGGCACGAGATGGGGTACGCCTCCGATGCAGACGTCCTGTTCGTCCACGAGCCACTCGACGGCGCCGACGAGCAGGAGGCCACGGACGACGCCCTCGCGGTTGCCAACGAGATGCGCCGCCTGATGGTGCTGCCGTCCCCCGAGCCGGCTCTTGCCCTCGACACCGCCCTGCGCCCGGAGGGCCGCCAGGGACCCCTGGTCCGGACGCTGGCCGCGTACGAGGCCTACTACCAGCGGTGGGGGGAGGTGTGGGAGCGCCAAGCGCTGTTGCGGGCGTCTCCGCTGTGCGGCCAACGGGTCCTGCTGGATCGCTTCTTCGCTCTCGTCGGCCCGATGCGCTGGCCCGACGGTGGGCTGACCGACGCAGAGGTGCGGGAGATCCGCCGGATCAAGGCCCGGGTCGAGTCCGAACGGCTACCACGGGGAGCCGACCCGTCGACCCACCTCAAGCTGGGTCCGGGTGGGCTCGCCGACGTGGAGTGGACGGTACAACTCATACAGCTCCGGCACGCCGCGACTGTCGAGGGCCTGCGGACCACACGAACCCCTCATGCCCTGGAAGCGGCCGTGCGTTCCGGTGTGCTCGCTGAGGACGACCGCACGGTGCTGCTCGCGGCGTGGCGCACGGCAACGTCGATCCGTAACGCGGTCATGCTCGTCACCGGCCGGGCATCGGACGCCATGCCGCGCGACCCGCGGGCCCAGGCCACGGTCTCGCGCGTGCTCGGCTACGCGCCCGGGCGAACCGCGGAGTTCGTCGACGACTACCGCAAGATGGCCCGGCGGGCGCGGGCCGTCGTCGAACGGGTCTTCTACGGCGACGGCTGACCCTCAGGCCGCGATACGGCCCAGGACCGCCTTGCCCTCGCTGCGGATGAGGTCGTAGTCCGCAGGCTGCACTATGGCTTGCTCGGCGTCCTCGAGCACCAGCCGGACGTGGAAGGCCACTGCTGCCCTGCGGTCCGGATCGGCCCCGCATACAGCCGCGGCAAGGTCGAGCATTCGCAGCAGCCGCCGCACCACCGCCGGCTCCCTGCACCCGAAGCGGCGGATCTGCGCACAGCAGAGCTTCACGTACTCGTCGAACGAAACCCCTGGGACTATCACCCGGACGGCGCCAGTCGAGTCGGCCGCGACGGCGTCGCCGAGCGGGTGCACAGCCAGCCTGGTGAGGACGACCGTGAGCCGGTCGATGGCCTGGACGGCGGTGTACGGGTCGTTGATCGCTGGCGACAGCGCCTTGGACGCCACATCGACGAGCTGACGGATCCCGAGCGAGGCGTCCTGCTCGTGGGTGCGTTCGAAGCCGATCCGCACGGCCTGGTCGACCGAGGCCCGAACCCGGGTGGGGTCAGGAGGCGGTTGCTCGGGCGACGCCCGCCACATCCATGCGAGTGGTAGTCCCACAACGACGTGATCTCCCACCCGCGGGATGTAACGAATGACCGCGTCCTCGGCGCTGGCCACGTCGAGCATCTTCTCGGGGTGAACCGTCTGCACGTACCCGGACGAAGGCGCCGGGATCGGAACCGCCCATACCGGAGGCTCGGCAATCTCCGCCGGCGGGTGGCTACGGCCAGGGAAGCCCGCGTCGATGCTCTTCAGCGTGGTGGCCTCGATGCGTTTCAGGACCGCGTCGATCTGGATCGAGTGCGCTAGATGGTGGACGAAGTAGACGAGCGCGAACAGGCTCGCGAACAACAGCAGCAAGGCACCGGTCACGGCCAGCCGGGGATAGTCCTCGATTCGCTCGCCCTGGGCGATGCCCACGGTGAACAGGCCGCCGGTGGCATAGGTGAACGTCAGCACGAAGACTGCCAGCACGACCTGGTTGGGCCGGTCCTGGAGGAAGTTGCGCAGTATCCGCGGCGACAACTGGGTCGACGACAGTTGGAGCGCGACGACGGTGAGGCCGAGCATCACCGCCATGACCGTGATGACCGAGCCCGCGATCCCGAACAGAAGGGTGCGTGCGTCGTCCGGAGTTCCCTGGAACACCAGCACGTCGAGGAACGAATCCTCTGGAACCTGGACGAACGTCAGGACGGTACCGGCCGCGATGGCGACGCCGACGGCGAGCAGTGGCAGAAGCCACAGCGCGCCCTTGACGTACTCGCGGATCGCCTCGGTTCGAGTCGTCGTCAACGGTGTTCACCTCTCTGGCATTGTGCTGCGTGCGCGTCGATCACGCGACGGCCGGCGGCTAGCCAGTTTGCAAGCGCTCGAGTTCAAGGCATGGCGGCGCAGCCTGTCGACGAGCATGAGACCGTTCTAGCGCCGGTCGCTTCCTTCCTGCGGAGCTGCGACCTCAACATCGGCGCTGGAGCACACGAACGTCAGCCCAGGGAAGGCCACGACAACCTCCCGGTGACCAGGGGGGCCGTCGAAGTCGATGAACGTCCCAATGTCCCCCTGCCGGACCTCACCCGTTGGCTCCCGATAGGTGGGACCTGTCCACCGTATGGCCATGCCGTGACGCGCGTCGGCTGGAAATGTCGTCATGGGCCGCGAGGTCTGTGAATCCGCCAGGTACTGGTCCCACCACCCGTCCAGCGGCTCCGTCTGCTCAACGACGTCGACCCACATGCCGGAGGGATCGGTCAGTCCGAATCGACGCTGGCCCCAGGGCTCGTCCGTCAGAGGCAGGTCGAAGCGAAGACCGGTGCCAACAAGGCGTTCGTACTCTGCGCCGGCATCCCCTACCTGCAGGGTCAGGAAGGAGCCATCGCCCCGATGCGCAGCCGGATCCGGCGGCGACGACGGATGCTCGGGATGCATGAACGCGATCGACACCGGTCGATCGCCTGCCGAGCTCATCAGCACGAACCATGAGGACTCGAACACCGGCTCGAAGTCGAAATAGCGGCGGTAGTAGTCGCTGCATTCGCTCAGCGACTCTGTGATGACGACGGTGTAGGAGTCCAGAAACTGCAAGCCGCCCTCCTGCGCAGTGCGAGGCCCTATGTCCCACGGTGGTGGCGCACATACGGTGGCACGAGCGTGTCTGGATTGTCGACGTCTCACATCCGGACAGCGGCTCAACGCCGGGAGTAATCCGACAGTCAGCCGTCGATCGTCGACATGTCGGGGTAGCGCTGACCTGCGACGGCGCCGCGTGGGACGGCTGCTTCGATTGCGGCCAAGTCGTTCGGGTCGAGTTTCACCGCCGTCGCGGCGACGTTCTCCTCGAGGCATTTCACTCGCTTGGTGCCCGGGATCGGCACGACGTCTGCTCCCCGGGCGAGAACCCATGCCAGCGCCAGCTGGCCCGCGGTGGCCCCCTTGGCCTCGGCGAGCTCGCGCAGCTTCGCGACGAGTGCGAGGTTGTTGTCCAGCGCCTGGCCCTCGTACCGCGGATGGTGGCGCCGGAAGTCATTCTCCGCGAGGCCGTCGGTGGACGATATCGCCCCGGTGAGGATGCCACGCCCGAGCGGGGAGTAGGGGACCAGCCCGATGCCGAGCTCCCGCAGCGTCGGCAGGATCTCGTCCTCCACGTGCCGCGTGAAGAGGGAATACTCCGTCTGCAGTGCGGTGATCGGGTGGGTCGCGTGCGCTCGGCGAATCGTCTGGGCGGAGGCCTCCGACAGGCCCAGGTGGCGCACCTTGCCGTCCCGGACGAGTTGGCCCATGGCGCCGACGGTCTCCTCGATCGGCACGGTCTTGTCGACCCGGTGTTGGTAGTGGAGGTCGATGTGGTCGACACCGAGCCGGTGCAGGCTCGCGTCACAGGCCTTGCGTACATACTCCGGCTTGCCGTTCACGCC
>DATHII010000076.1:0-5503 GCA_035316885.1 Jiangellaceae bacterium
TCACGTACCTCGTCGCGATACGCGGCACCGTTCTCGGTGACGTACAGGGGCAGCCCCGGCACCTCGGCGGACAGCCACGTCAGCGTCCGGGTGAGACCCTCCGGGTATACCTCCCAGTCCATCCCGGTGACCGGTCGTCTCCGCGAGCGGAAGCTGACGTCCTCGGCGCCGACCCACGGTGACCCCGGTGCGGTCGGGCGAGGCAGGCCGGCCGAGGTCAGCGACGGCGGCGGAGCGGCCACCGGGTCGGCGTGGCCGGACACCAGGGTTCCGACGTAATAGTTGACGCCGAGCAGGTCGATCGGCGCGGAGATCAGTGCCAGGTCGCCCTCGCGGACGTGGTCGCCGAGCCCGAACGGCTCGAGATCGGCGGCGACATCGGTCGGGTATGCACCTCTGGCCACCGGGTCGAGGAACAACCGGTTCTGCAGCCCGTCGATCCGGCGCGCGGCCTCGACGTCGACGGGATCGGCCGGGTCGACCGCGTCAACCGGCGAGAGATTCAAGGTGATCCCCAGCGCGCTGCGCTGATCGTGGGCCCGGATGGCCGCGCCGGCCAGACCATGGGCGAGCAGGAGGTGATGGGTGGCCGCGACCGCCGCGCGCGGCTCGACCCGGCCCGGCGCGTGCTCGCCGGACGCATAGCCCAACAGCGCCGAGCACCAGGGCTCGTTGAGGGTCGTCCAGTACGGAACCCGGTCGCCGAGGGCTTCGTGGACGGTGTCGGCGAACTCGGCGAACCGGTGCGCGGTGTCCCGCGACGTCCAGCCGCCGCGATCCTCGAGAGCTTGCGGCAGGTCCCAGTGGTACAGCGTCACCCACGGTGTGACGCCGTGCGCGAGAAGCTCGTCGACCAGCCGCCGGTAGAAGTCGAGCCCACGCTGTTCGACCGCTCCGCCGTCCGGCCGGACCCGCGGCCAGGCGACCGAGAAGCGGTAGGTCGTGAGCCCGAGCTCCGCCATGAGGGCGACGTCATCAGGCATCCGGCGGTAATGGTCGGCGCCGGGTTCGCCGGTGTGACCGCCGAGGATCGCGCCGGGACGCCGGGCGAAGGCGTCCCAGATCGAGTCGGTACGGCCGTCGGCCGTCGTCGATCCCTCGACCTGGAACGCCGCGGTCGCCGCGCCCCACAGGAAGCCTGCAGGGAAGCGCTTGGCCCCCGCCGCCGCGGCGGGCGAGGTGGTCGTCGAATCGAGCACGGTCATCCCCTCACTGCTCCCTGCATGATGCCCGACAGGCGGGGGCGGGGCCGCAGAGTGGGTCGCAACACGATCCCGTTGCGCCGCGCGAACACCAGTGTGATGAGCACCGTGCCGACGAGGGTCATGATGCCCCCGCCCAGCAGGGACCAGCGCGGCCCCAGCACCTCCGCCGCCCATCCGATGAGCGGCGCACCGGCCGGGGTGCCACCCATGAAGACCATCAGGTAGAGCGCCATGACCCGTCCCCGCATCTGGGGGTCGACGGAGGTCTGCATGTAGGCGTTGGCTGTCGTGATCACGGTGAGCGCAGCCATGCCGAGGGGGATCAGCGACAGCGCGAAGACCCAATAGGCGGGACTCAGCCCGGCGAGGATCTCGAGCAACGCGAAGACCACCGTGACGGCGACGATCACGCGTCGCCGAGGGGCCCCGTGACGGGCGACCAGCAGTGATCCCGTCAGCGACCCGATCGCCATGATCGAGCCCAGCAGGCCGTACTCACTGGGCCCCTTGTCGAACACGCCGGTGGCCATCAGAGCCATCGTCATCTGGAAGTTCATACCGAACGTGCCGACGAAGAACATGATCGC
Organism: Jiangellaceae bacterium; assembly: GCA_035316885.1. Classification (GTDB taxonomy): domain Bacteria; phylum Actinomycetota; class Actinomycetes; order Jiangellales; family Jiangellaceae; genus DASRTE01. The sequence goes on from DATHII010000076.1 coordinate 1,793, forward strand.
CATGACCATGACCAGGTCGGGCCGGCTGCGCACGTAGCGCAGGCCGTCGATCACCCGCCGCTCGCGGCCCGGCACGGCTCGCGGCTCATCGATCGCGTCCTTGCCGATGATCAACAGCATGACGATGGGCGCGCCGAACGTGACGGCGTTGAGCAGGAAGACGGGGCCGGTGCCGACGGCGGCGATCAGCAGGCCCGCCACACCCGGCCCGATCAGCCGCGCGGCGTTGAACGACGCGCTGTTGAGCCCGACGGCGTTGGCCAGGTCGTCGGGTTCGACCAGTTCGGCGGCGAAGGTGTTGCGGGCCGGGTTGTCCACTGCCGTGCCGACCCCGAGCAGGAACGCCAGGACGTACACGTGCCAGACCTGGGCCAGATCGGTGACCACCAGCACGCCCAGCGTGACCCCGATCGTGCCGAGGAAGCCGTTGGTGAACATGAGCAGCTGCCGCTTGGGCAACCGGTCCGCCAGCATGCCGCCGAACGGCGCGACCAGCAGGAAGGGCAGGAACTGCAGGCCGGTGGTGATGCCCAGAGCCACGGGACCGCCACCGAGGGTGACGAGCACCAGCCAGTCCTGGGCGACACGCTGCATCCACGTACCGATGTTCGACACCAGCATCCCCGACCAGAACAGCCGGTAGTCGCGGTATCGATGGAGGGAGCGGAACGTGGGACTCACAGTTGGGCCAGCTTCTCCAGCACCGGTGCGGCGCGGCGAAGCGCGTCGTGCTCGTCAGGGGTCAGTTCGCGCATGCGACGGGCAAGCCAGGCGTCACGCCGGCGCCGGTCCTCGGCCAGCAGTGCGGTGGCCACGCCGGTGATGCGCACAATGACCAGGCGCCGGTCGTCGCTGTGAGGCTCGCGTACGACGAGACCTCGCTCCTCGAGGGCGGAGACGATCCGCGTCATCGAGGGAGGCTGCACCTTCTCGTGGGCCGCGAGCTCGCCGAGGGTCATCGCGCCGTGGCGCTTGAGGGTGCCCAGCGTCGCGAGCTGCGTGAGCGTCAGAGACCCGTCCGCGCGCTCGGCCCGCAGCCGGCGGGCCAGTCGCATCACCGACAGGCGCAGGGTGCTGGACAGGCCTGCTTGGGTGCCGGGAGAAGCAGGCGCGAGAGTCACGACCGTTAGCTTACCTCATTACTTATGCTAACGACTAGCTCTCCAAGAGCAGGACGAACCCAGCCAAGCTCCTGCCCCTGCGTCAGCGCCTGCGGGCACGACGGCCACGGTAGGCCGCACCGGGCTCGCTGATCTCGTCTGCGTCCGCCGGGGTGCCCCGGCGTGCCCGCCGGCCACTGCGGGACCGCTCGTCGGTCTGATCAACGGCAGCCGGTTCGACGTCCTGCCACTCCGCCGGCTCGCCGGAGCGGTCCGCGTCGTCATCAGGGCCGTCCGGCTCCTCATCGGGGCGGTCGGGTGCCTCGTCGGGGCGGTCCGCCTCCTCGTCCAGCAGGGCCTGCGCGATGGCATCTCGCCGCTTGCGCGTGTACTCGAGCCCCAACAGACCCAAACCCACCCCTGCCAGGCAGGTCCACAGCCACCAGCCGAGGCCCTGCTCGTCCAGTCTCGTGCGGTTCAGCGCGAGGACGACGAAGGCGGCGGCCCAGAGCACGGTGCCGACCGCGACCGTGCGCACCCCGTCAACGTCGAAGGGGTGCACCGGCGGCGGCTCCTTTGCCCGTCGACGACGCCTGGCCATGGTCACGAGGCTATCCGCACGCGCGTGTCCCCTGTTCGCGTATGGCCAGGTCTGGCATTCTCACGCCCGCGGGGAGCCGGCCAGACACGCCCTGGGAGCACGAGGATGAGCGAGACGGCAACCACTTCCGAACCCACTAGCGGCATCGACAGGTTCTTCAAGATCAGCGAACGTGGGTCGACCGTAGGGCGCGAGATCCGCGGCGGCTTCGTCACGTTCTTCACGATGGCCTACATCATCGTGCTCAACCCGCTGATCATCGGTACCCAGCCGGACGCGACCGGCGCCTTCCTCGGCGGCGGCGCGGCGCCCGACCTAGCGATGGTCGCCGCGGCCACGGCCCTCGTCGCGGGCCTGCTGACGATCGCGATGGGAGCGTTCGCCAACTACCCGCTCGCGCTCGCCACCGGTCTCGGCCTCAACGCGTTCGTCACGTTCGCGATCGCGAGCCGGATGACCTGGGCCGACGCGATGGGGCTGGTGGTGATCGAAGGCCTGATCATTCTGGTGCTGGTGCTCACCGGCTTCCGGACGGCGGTGTTCACCGCGGTGCCGCGACCGCTCAAGATTGCCATCAGCGTCGGCATCGGGCTGTTCATCGCACTCATCGGTCTGGTCGACGCCGGGGTGGTTCGCAGCACCGCGGTACCCGTGCCCCCGATCGAGATGGGCATCGACGGCCAACTGGCCGGCTGGCCGGTCTTCGTCTTCGCCGTCGTCCTGCTCGCGCTGATCGTGATGTACGTCCTCAAGGTCAAGGGTGCAATCCTCTGGGCGATCCTCGGCGGCACGATCCTGGCGATCCTGGTCGAGGCGGCGTTCGACATCGGGCCCGCCTTCGGTGCAGACGGCTCGGTGAACCCAAAGGGTTGGGGCCTGAACGTGCCGGCCCTGCCCGACCAGGTCGTCGACACTCCCGACTTCGGCCTGCTGGGCGAGTTCAGCCTGCTGGGGGCGTGGGAGGCGGTCGGTGTCCTCACCGCCGCGCTGTTCGTATTCACGCTGCTGCTGGCCGACTTCTTCGACACGATGGGAACGATGGTGGCGGTGGGCGCCGAGGGCGACCTGCTCGACGAGGAGGGAAACCCGCCGAACGTCCAGCGCATCCTCGTCGTCGACTCCGTCGGGGCGGCCGCAGGCGGCGCAGCCTCGGTGTCAAGCAACACGTCCTACATCGAGTCGGCGTCCGGAGTAGGCGACGGCGCCCGCACCGGCCTGGCCAGCGTCGTCACCGGCCTGTGCTTCCTGCTGGCGACCTTCCTCGCGCCACTCGTGGCGATCGTGCCCTACGAGGCCGCGACGCCTGCGCTCGTGCTGGTCGGCTTCATCATGATGAGCCAGGTGCGGGGCATCGACTGGGACGACCTTGAGATCGCGATCCCCGCGTTCCTCACGATCATCCTGATGCCGTTCACCTTCTCCATAACCGCCGGGATCGGCGCCGGCTTCGTGACCTATGTGCTGATCAAGCTCGTCCGCGGCAAGGCCGGCGACGTCCACCCGCTGCTGTGGGTGGTGGCAGCGTTGTTCGTGGTCTACTTCGTGATCGAGCCCATCAGCCAACTGCTCGACTGAGAATCACTCACGACGCCCGCCTCACTCTGTCGACGGTGGCTCGAAGGCCTGCTCGGCCAGTAGGACGGGCACGCGCTCGGGATCGCGTACCGCCTCCGCCACCGCGAAGCGCAGCTCCCAGCGACCGGACGCCCAGGCGAGCGCCCGGGCCAGCCCGTCGACCGTGGCGGCGTGGGCTGTGCCGTCGCCGTCCACCCACCAGTCGACCGGCCGTCCGGCCACGACCAGGTCGTCGTGCTCGACGTAGGTCGGTGGCGGGTCGGGCAGGATCTGGCCGACGACCCCGGGAACCGGGACGACCTCGCCACTGGACGCCGGCGTGCCGTCGTAGGCCTCTCTCGCGAGGTCCACGTTCAGGACGTCGGCCAGCTCGGAGGGGCCGGGCACCACCGCCGTCAGACCGAGTTGGAGCCACTGTGGCCCGTCGGCGACCAC
>DATHII010000077.1:0-4677 GCA_035316885.1 Jiangellaceae bacterium
CGGCGGAGTCCAGCGGGCACGCAACCGTGCACAACGTCGCACCCGGGTTGGCCCTGGACGCAGCGATGGTGGCCAGCTTCGTGTTCGCCCGCCGCTTCGCCGGACTGGGGCAACGGGTGTGGGTGGCGTACTGCGTGCTGACCGGGGTGGTGCTGATCGTACTGAGCTTCTGGCCGTCGCTGGACGGCATCAGCGTCCGGCTGGCCGTCGCGGTGACGCTCGCCTTCGCGCTGGTCGCGGCGGTAGCTGCCCGGTTGCTGACGGAGACCAGGTCATGAGTAGCGCTGTGTTAAGCCGCCGTTTGTTGATCTTGGCTGAGGAGTCGTTGGAGGGCTCCGTGTTAGGCGGGGTCGTACGCGACGTGGTCTTGCCAGCAGTGCCGGATCACGAAGAGCGCAGGCCGGTGACGAGTTGCTGCTCTTCCTGTCGCTGAGCAAGGACGAACTGACCGTCCGACGTGCCCGGCTGGTCCTTGGTGGGTGCGCAGTGCGACGAGCTCGCAAGGCGAGGCAACCGAGCGCACCACCCCCATGTTGACGCTGACAGCCGCCGGTGTGGTGGTCAGCTACTGGACTGAGAAATCAACCTGGTGACCGACTCGACGCCGCCGCCGGGTGACCAGCCGCGGGCGGAGTCGATCGGCATCGGCCCTGGACACCTGGCGGCTCTGGCGACCGACAGCGGTCTTCCCGCGCCGGCTGGCGAAGGGGTCGGCAGCCTGACCGCCACGATCGACGTGGCCGGGTCGCGGGCCACCATGTGGACGGTCCTTCTCAGCTCGGCCACAACAAAGTCCTCGGTCAACCGTCACGGGTTGTCTGCCGCTCTCCTGCGGGCCGCAACTGCGGCTTCAGGGGCAGCGTAGTGGGCCTGCCCGGCAGGATTCGAACCCTGCGACACACGGTTTAGGGTGACGCTCCGGATGCCGACCACCCGACCATCGGTGGACTCAGCGCGCGGCGGAGGTGAGGTGCGTCAGGATGCACCGCCAACCGCCGTCGCGGCGGACGAAGACGTCGGTCGACCACTCGTCGAGCTGGAACGGGTTGCCGTCGAAGGTGCCGCTGTTGCGCACGCGTGCCATGACGACCGCGACGTCGCCGAGGACGCGTGCAGAGTGCAGGTCGGAGGTCATGAAGTCGTGGGTGACGCGGCCCGTGGCGACCGACTCCAGGAACTGCGCGCCGGGAACCACACCGTCGGCGCCGACGAAGACCCAGTCCGGGTCCGCGAAGCGGCCGATCGCGACGGGGTCGTTGGCGACGATGGCCTCGTTCCAGTCGTCGAGCAGGGTGGCGAACGTGTCGTCATTGCGGCTGACGTGCGTGTGTCGGGTTCCTCCGGCGTCGCTCGCGGCCTCGCCGGCGTAGGTTCCGAAGCTCCAGAGGTTGCCCTCGGGGTCTCGGGCGGTGAAGCCTCTCGATCCGTAGTCCTCGTCCGCCAGGCCGCGGACGATCTCGGCGTGGCCCGCGGTGGCACGCTGGAACAACGCGTCGGGGTCGTCGCAGATGACGTACACGGCGTCGTTGCCGGGCATGCGCTGACCGAATGGCGTGTCGTCCTTGCCTGCGGTGCCAAGCATGATGCCGCCCCCGTCGGGCCAGCCCATCTCGGCGTGCTCGATGATGCCGGGGTCGTCGTCTCGCGCGTACACGGCCCCCGCTTCGAAGCCGAACGCTTCGCCGAGGAACGCCATTGCCGCTCCCGCCTCGCGGTAGGACAGGATCGGCCACACGCGGCCCGCCGGGTCGACCCTAAGGGTGGTGGTGTCGAGGTCGGTCATGGCACCAGCGTCACCCGCCGGGGACCGCAGCGTCTTGGAAAGATGGAAGCTCCTCCCCGAGCAGCTGCGACGGGGTGCAGCCGGCGAGTTCGACGAAGTCCCGGTTCAGGTGCGCCTGGTCGAAGTACCCGCATGCGGCCGCCACCTGAGCGATGGAGATGAACGACGGCGTGGATCGAAGCATGGCCTGGGCTCGTTCGAACCTCACGACGCGTGCGGCCAGCTTCGGGCCGAGACCGAACTCGTTCCCGAACCGCCGGGCCAGGTGCTGCCGGCTCCAGCCCACCTCCGCGGCGAGCTCGCCCACCACCGCGGTGCCCCCCGATCGCACCAACGTGCGCCACGCGTGGCGCAGCTCGGCGGGCACACGAACCTCGGTGTCGGCCCAGCGCAGCAGGACGTCGTCACACACCGCGAAACGGCCCGACCACTCGGGGACACCCTGAAGACGCTCCCACAGCTCCCAGCCGTGTCCGCCCACGACATCGACGCACTCGAGGGAGCTATCCCACAGCACCCCAGACGGCATGCCGAACAGCGCTCGCGCACCCAGTGGGCTGAGCTCGATCGCCACGCCCTCCTGGTGGGCGCCGTAGCTGATCGTCGCAGGGCGGGCCTGGAGACCGCTGACCACGCAGCGGTAACTGGCCGGGTCTTGGTGTGGGTCGGTCTGACGGATGACATCGATGGCCGGTCCGACGCTGACGATGAAGGTGAGATGCCGGGACGGCAGCCCACGATGGACGCCCGGCGGGAACCCGCTCAACCGGTAGCCGACGTAGCGGTCGATGAACGCGCGCAACGGTGCCGCCGGGAGCGCCGCCGCCCAATCGGAACGCGCCTGCACGACATCAGGCTACGACGCCAGGCTGCGGGCAGCCGGTCGGTGACGACCAGGAGGCCGGTGTGTCGCTGCGGACGGTGCGGCGCCGGTTGTCGAGCGTGTCCGGGCTGTACGTGTTTCTGCATGCCCGCGGCGACGTGCCCACGAACCCGGTGCCGCGCGGGTTGCCGACCCGGCGGGAACGGCAGCGGCCGCATCAGGGTGTACCGCTGGTCCGTGCCAGTCGCACGTTGCCGCGCATCCTGACACCCTCCGAGGTCGACGCGCTCACTGGTGCGCTGCGCACGCACGAGGTTGTCCCGCGAGTCGTAGAAGTTGAGGTGGCGGTCCCCCGCTCGATGCCTGCCGGGTGGTAGGTGTCGGGCGACCGCCAAGTCACACCAACGAGAAGGGGACCGCCGTGACCAACAACTACCAGAGTGGGCTGCTCGACTCGAGTGCCGCAACGCGCCTCGCGCTGCCGGTGACGGTGAGCCTGGCGATCGACGAGATCGCCGCCGACATGCGGGAGGGACTACTGGCCCTCGCTGTCGGTACCGGGCTGCAGGTGATGCAGCAGTTGATGGAGGCCGACGTGGCCGCAGTGTGCGGCCCGAAGGGCAGGCACGACCCGGTCCGCACCGCGGTGCGACACGGGCGGGAGAACGGCTCGGTCACCCTGGGTGGACGCTGGGTGCCGGTGCGCCGGCCGCGGATGCGCGGCGCGGACGGGACGGGCGAGCTGCCGGTGCCCTCTTATGAGCTGTTCAGCCGCAACGAGATCCTGGGCCGGATGGTGATGCAGCAGATGCTCGCGGGCATCTCGACCACGAGCGGACTATCACGATCTTCGTGTCGGCATATGTGCTGGTCAGAGAGTGCCCCCGGCAGGATTCGAACCTGCGACACACGGTTTAGGAAACCGTTGCTCTTTCCCCTGAGCTACGAGGGCGGGGTCCTGCGTACGGTCACAGCGAGGTCCCGGACGGGACGAACCAGGTGGCCAAGCGTACCTAGACCTGACGACGGGCAGGCAAGGCGCTGGACAAAGGGAGAATATACCAAGTATCCTACTGGGTATGTCCGTGCGCCATGCTCTGTTGGCCCTACTCAGCGAGGGCCCGAAGTTCGGGTTGCGTCTGCGCCAGGAGTTCGAATCCAGGACCGGAGAGGTCTGGCCGCTAAATGTCGGGCAGGTGTATACGACCCTCCAGCGCCTCGAGCGCGATGGGCTCATCGAGTCCGACGACTCGGGTGGCGAGGGCCTTCAGAAGATGTTCAAGATCACCCCAGCGGGTGACGGTGAGCTCGCGGAATGGCTCCGGACACCCCCGGACTCGGTGCCGCCGCCGCGCGACGAGCTCGTCATCAAGGTGCTGGTCGCAGTGACGGTGCCCGGCGTCGACGTTCGGGACCTCCTGCAGGTTCACCGCCGGCAGCTTGTCGAGGTGATGCAGCGTTACACCCACCTCAAGGCCGAGGCGGCCGAGCACGACGTCGGCCTGGCGCTCGTCGTCGATGCGGAGCTCTTCCGTCTCGAGGGAGTCCTGCGGTGGCTCGACGCCGCTGACGCCCGCCTGCTGCACACGCAATGGACGGCTGATCCGGCTGCCACGACGACTGCGACCGGACAACAACGTCGAGATGTGGAGGCTCGCCGATGAACGTGGCGATCGAGATGCGTCAGGTGTCGAAGGTCTACGGCGAGGGGCGTGCCGAAGTACAGGCGTTGCGCGAGATCGACCTCACGATTCGAAGCGGTGAGCTGGTCGCGATCATGGGGCCGAGCGGCTCCGGCAAGAGCACACTGCTGACGATCGCCGGAACGCTGGAACAGGCCACGAGTGGCGACGTGCTTGTCAACGGGGTCGACGTGTCGAGTATGTCGCCCAACGACAGGGCCAGGCTGCGCCGTCGCTCGATCGGCTATGTCTTCCAGGACTTCAACCTGCTCGCCGGTCTCACCGCAATCGAGAACGCCGCCCTTCCTCTGGAACTCGACGGCGTCGGCGTGAGGACTGCACGCAAGGCCGGCCTGCGAGCGCTGGATGCACTTGGCGTCGCCGATCGG
>DATHII010000078.1:0-19464 GCA_035316885.1 Jiangellaceae bacterium
TGCTGCTCAGTGATCCAGTCCTGGCCGCAGACATGGGCCGACGTGGACGCGACCTGGTCCTCGAGCGCTTCACCTGGGAGCACTGCGCCGCGCGCTGCTTGACCGCCTATCGGGAACTGATGTCACCGTGACAGCGCCCACACCCACGTTCGGCCGGCCCTAGCCGTCTACGAGGTGAGGCTATAGAGATCGGAGATCACGATGGCCGCAGGAGGAGTCGGCCCATGGACCGGTCCGCGAAGCGCCTCTGACCGACGATCTCGGCTTGATCAGGCCGACCTAGTAGGGCGGTCCCGTTCCGACGCTGTATCTCAGAGCCGGCGACCCACTCTTGTAGTCGTCATCGATAGCCGAGATGAGTGCGCGGACGGCAAGGCGGTCTTTCATGGCTCTCCAACAGGTCCTGCTCGATGGTCAACCCATTGCCGCCGGCCAGGAGCGGCGGTTGCTGCCCGGCTTGGACGTCGCCGCGTTCGACCGGCTGCACCTACACCTGTCCGGTGGGGCGCCAACAACGGCCAGACCGACAACCGACCGTCTACGTGGCCTTGCTAGCTCAGGAGATCTGACAGGTATCGCGTGAGCCCTCGTTTCGGCGCACGATCGTCGTGAGGGATGGGGACGAAGGAGGGGGACCGTGGGCCGCCTGGACGCGCTACGGAACATCAACCGGGATGCCGCGCTGAAGGAGGAGATCCTCACCAGGATCAGCGACGACGCCGCCATTGCCGAGAGTCTCGCCGAACGGGCACCGACAGGGCCCACGGGCGCGGCGCCCGGCGGGACGCTGGAGGAGTCACGGGTCATTGTGCCGCAGGTCACGGTCGACGCCGCTCGCTCCCTGATCGAGGACCCACCGGACCAGCCGGTCGACTTCGATCTCGAGGCGATCATCCTGGTGATGGGCAGACCAGTGCTACTCGTCCGGAACGACGACGTCGACCTCGCAACCCTTGAGACGGACACCTGGCGGGCCAGGTTGGAGCAGGCCCGTCCAGGCCTCAAGTCGGCGATCCTGTCGGTTGGCCGGATCGACCTGGACAACAACCCGCAGTTCGACTGGGTCGGCACGGGCTGGGTCGTGGCGGACGACGTCATCGTCACCAACCGACACGTCGCGAGCGAGTTCGCCCGCCGGGAGGGAGACCGCTTCACTTTCCGGACGTCGTTCCTCGGTCAGATGGGTGCTCGCGTCGACTTCAAGGAGGAGTTCGAAGGGCCCGCACCCGACGAGTTCCGGGTCGCCGAGATACTCCATATCGAAGCCGAGCCGGGCCCCGACATGGCATTCCTGCGCGTCGACTGGGGGAGTGGGGCGAGGCGCGCACCCATCAGGCTCGCACCGAGCACCCAACCGGGCCGGGGCATCGTCGTCATCGGCTATCCGGCGAAGGACACCCGCACCAGCATCCCGGCCGAGATGGACCGGATCTTCGGCGCGGTATACAACGTCAAGCGGTTGGCGCCGGGAGACGTGACCGCGGTCAGGGAGCAGGAGCAACTGGTCAATCACGACTGCACGACGCTGGGCGGCAACTCCGGCTCGGTTGTGCTCGACCTGGAGACCGGCGAGGCGGTGGCTCTGCACTTCGCCGGACGCGAGAGGGATCGCAACTTCGCCGTTCCTGCGCGCGCGGTGCGAGCCCGGCTTGAGGAGCTCCTCGGCGCCGTCCCGACCCCGCGCACGGGCACGACCGGGCCCCAGGCGGAGGCCGAGAAGGCGCCGACGTTGGCGGACATGGAAGGGCGCACCGGCTACCAGCAGGACTTCCTCGGCCCGGCCGTCGCGCACCCGGCACTGCGTCCTGAGGTGGAGGGCGCTCTTGCGCCGGTCACCGGCAGGGAGGACGGCATCCTCGACTACACGCACTACTCACTGCGCATGCACCGGTTCCGGCGCCTGGCGATGTACACCGCGGTCAACATCGACGGTGGCTCGGCGCGCAACGTGCGCCGGGGTCGGGACAAATGGAGCATGGACCCGCGGATCGATCCACGGTTCCAAGTGGGAAACGAGTTGTACGAGCGCAACAAGCTCGACCGCGGCCACCTGGTGCGACGGCTCGACCCCGCGTGGGGGGACACCTTTGAGTCGGCCGAGGCGGCCGCCCTGGACACGTTCTTCTACACGAACTGCGCTCCGCAGCACCAGCGCCACAACCAGGACCTGTGGCTCGGCATCGAGGACCACATCCTCAGCAACGCCGACGCTCGCGACCTCAGGGTCAACGTCTTCAGTGGGCCGATCTTCCGAGACAGCGACCGCCAGTACCGCGAGTTCCTGATTCCCGAGGATTACTGGAAGGTCGTCGCCGTGGTCAACGACGAGACCGGGCGGCTGTCGGTGACCGGCTACGTCGTGAGCCAGCGCGATTTCATGGACGACCTCGAGTTCGCGTTCGGGCCCTTCCAGACCTACCAGGTCCCGGTCGCGACCATCGAAGAGCAGACTCGCCTCGACTTCGGCGACCTGAAGGACTTCGACCCGCTCGCCGGCACGGAGACATCCCCGATCCGGCCGTTGACGACGCTCGCCGACATTACCCTGTAGCGGACCCAGGCCACAGCCGGCGGGCTCGGCGGGCAAGGTCCCGGCGCAGCGCCGGCATGTCAGCGCCGACCAGGTCCCCGTCGCGAACCACGTAGTCCCCTTCCACGAACACATGCCGAGCGCGCCGTTCCGGGCCGAGCACCAGCCCGGCCAGCGGGTCGAGCACATCTGCGAGGTCGTCGCCCGGCCAGACCACGACGTCGGCGCGGTACCCGGGCTCCAGCTGTCCGATGTCGTCGCGGCCGAGACAGCGGGCGCCGCCCTCGGTGGCAATCCGCAGCACGTCGGTCGGCCCGAACGTCTCGGCCGACAGGTCACGCTGACGGGCCAGGAACAGCGCCATCCGCAGCTCCGGGAAGAGCCCGCCGATCTCGTTGGACGCCACCCCGTCGACGCCGAGCCCGACCGGCGCGCCGGCCGCGGTCAGGTCCGCCACCCGGCAGATGCCGGACCCGAGGCGGCAGTTGCTCGACGGGCAGTGCGCGATTCCGGTGCCGGTCTGGCCGAGACGGCGGACCTCCGCATCGTTGAAATGGATCCCGTGGGCCACCCAGACATCCGGGGCGATCCAGCCAAGGTCGTCCAGTACCTCCATTGGCCGCTTGCCGAACCGCTCCAGGCAGCTGTGCTCCTCGTCCAGGGTCTCGGCGAGGTGAGTGTGCAGACGCAGGCCGTGCCTGCGGGCGAGCGCGGCCGACTCGGTCATCAGCTCGGTCGTGACGCTGAACGGACTGCACGGTGCGACCGTCACGACGATGCGCTCGCCGTCGTGCAGCCGTTCGTAGACCGACTGGGTTGAGGCCAGGATCGCGTCGAGGTCCTCCACCACCGAGTCCGGCGGCAGGCCGCCCTTGCTCTGGCCGAGGTCCATCGACCCGCGGGCGATGTGCACCCGGATGCCGATGGTGCGCGCCGCCGCGGCGATCGCGTCGAACACCGAGTCGTCCCCGCCCGGCACCAGGTAATGGTGGTCGGCGGCTGTGGTGCAGCCGGTCAAGGCCAGCTCGCCCAGGGCCACCGCCGACGCGGCATGCACGTCCTCGGGAGTCAGCCGGGCCCACACCGGGTATAGCGTCGTCAGCCAGCCGAACAGCGTGCAGTCGAAGGCCCAACCCCGCGTCATCCACTGGTAGAAGTGGTGGTGGGTGTTCACCAGGCCGGCGGTGATCAGGTCGCCGTCGCAGCGCACCACCTCGTCGCCGTTCTGGGCAGCCACCGTCCCGACGGCCACGATGCGCCCGTCCTTGATCGCGACGTCGCCGGGCCAGCGCGCGCCGCGCAGAACGAGCCTGCTCACGAGACCACGGATTCGGCCGCCGGTTCCTCCATGGTGTTCAGCAGACCATGAAGTCCGTACCAGCGGCGCGCAGCTGCCCATCCGGCGACTCGTCGAGTGCCTCGAAGGTCTACTCGACCGTTCGCGGGTGGGCGATATCCTGCTCGTGCCATTGGTTTCTGCCTGACGGTAGCCATATTTCGTTCTACGGAAAGTTAGGGGATGTCCGAGACCTGGTCCACCCGGCACGCGCTCGATCGTCTCAACAGTGCTTCAGCCGCCGAGGCCACCCAGCGGCTGCGAGCGTGCAACGGTTCGCGCGGCTGGACACGGGCGATGGTGGCGGGCCGTCCGTATCCGGACGTCCGGACCTTGCTGGCCACCGCTGAGCGGGAGAGCCGGGCACTGTCCTGGACCGAGGTGCTGGCGGCGCTCGCTACCCACCCCCGCATCGGCGAGAGCCCGGATGGCCAGGGGGCGGAGGCCGAGTGGTCACGGCGTGAGCAGGCTGCGATGGGCGGGGCCGACGCAGAGCTACGGCGCGCGGTTCTGGAGGGGAACCGCGCGTACGAGAAGCGGTTCGGGCACGTCTTCCTGATCCGGGCAGCCGGTCGCGAGGGGCCCGAGATGCTCGCGGCCCTGCGGTCGCGGCTGGCCAACGACGAGGCAACCGAGCGGGCCGTGGTCACCGACCAGCTCGCCCAGATCACCCGGCTGCGGGTGGAGAGGCTGCTCACCGAATGACACTGTCCACCCACGTTCTCGACGCTGCCAAGGGCAGGCCGGCTGTCGGCGTACCGGTCGTCCTGTCCCGTCGGATCCCGGACGGTTGGCAGCGACTCGGCGCCGGGGTCACCGACGACGACGGCCGGAGCTCCGACCTGTGGCTCGGTGCGCTCGAGCCGGGCGTGTACCGGCTGGAGTTCGACACCGGCACGTACTTCGCGGCCACCGGGCAGACCGGCTTCTATCCCGAGGTGGCCGTCGTGTTCGAGATCACCGACCCGGCGAGCCACCACCATGTCCCGCTGCTGTTGTCCCCGTTCGCGTACTCGACCTACCGAGGGAGCTGAAGGCATGGGCGTCACGCTCGGACACAACCAGTACGGCAAGGCGGAGACCCGGGTGGTCCGCGTCTACCGCGACTCCGACCCGCACGAGTTGGTCGACTACAACGTCTCGGTCGCCTTGTCGGGCGACTTCGCCGACATCCACCTGACCGGCGACAACGCCAAGTGCCTGACCACTGACGCCACCAAGAACACCGTCAACGCCTTCTGCAAGGAGTACCCCGACGCGGTGCGGCAGCCGGAGTCCCTCGGCCTCGCGCTCGCGCGCCACTTCGTCGAGGACGTCGAACCGGTCAGCCGCGCCCGGATCACCGTGGAGATGTACCCCTGGGTCCGGCTGAACCACGCCGGCTCACCGCACCCGCACGCGTTCGCCCGGCGCGGCGGGTACGTCCGCACCGCTTCGGTGGCCGTCGAGAACGGTCGGGCCTGGGTGGTCTCCGGCGTCCGCGACCTCACCGTGCTCAAGACCACGGACTCGGAGTTCTGGGGCTACCTCCAGGAGCGCTACACCACGCTGCAGCCCACCCGCGACCGGATCATGGCGACATCGGTGCGAAGCCAGTGGTGGCACACCGACCTGGACACCGACTGGGCGAAATCGTACGAGGCGGCGCTGGCGACCATGACCGACAGCTTCGCCGGTCACCACAGCCTGGCATTGCAGCAGACCATGTACGCCATGGGTGAGGCGATGATCGCGGCCCAGCCGGAGATCGGCGAGGTCCGCTTCTCGATGCCGAACAAGCACCACTTCGTCATCGACCTGTCCCCGTTCGGCCTGGACAACCCCAATGAGGTGTTCCACGCCGACGACCGGCCGTACGGGCTCATCGAGGGCACGATCCACCGCGACGACGCCGGTGACCCCGGTCTGGCGTTCGACCCGGGCCAGGGCTGGTGACCGGTACGACCCGGCGGTTAGGCGGAGGGGCGCTCGTCGACCAAGTCGGCGGACAGCGCATCGGCTGTGGCGATGAGCGGCGACGCCGCCCGGGAGATGAGATCGTGGGTCATTCGCGCTGCCGGGCCGGATATGGAGATGGCGGTCCTGGTCGCGCCGCTGGGGACGGCCACTGCCAGGCAGTTGACGCCGATCTCCTGCTCGCCCTCGTCGACTGCGTACCCCCGGTCTCGGATCTTCGCCAGCTCGCGGAGCATGACGTCGATGTCGATCACCGTGTGCTCGGTCTGCGCGGGCATGCCGGTCCGCCCGAGGAGCACTCGGGCCTTGCCGTCGGAGAGCTGAGCCAGCAGTGCCTTGCCTACAGCCGTGCTGTGCAGGGGGACACGGCCGCCGACCTCGGTGAACATGCGCATCGGGTGCGTTGACGGCACTTGGGCCACGTACGTGGCCCGGTCGCCGTCGAGCATAGCCACGTTCGAGGTCTCGCCGAACGTGTCCACCAGACGGGACAGGTGGGGGAGCGCGGTGCTGCGGATCATGCCGTTTGCTGCCTCGCCGAGGTTCACCAGCCGCGGTCCGAGCGCATACCGCCGAGATGGCTGCTGCCGCACGTAGCCCCGGTTTACCAGGGTTTGAACGAGGCGGTGGATGGTCGGCAGGGGCAGCCCCGATGTGGTCGCGATGTCGGACAGGGACAGCTCACCGCCTGCCTCCGCCATGATCTCCAACACGTCCAAGACGCGCTCCACCGACTGCACAGTCCTCTGTTGCCGTGCTGTCATGGGTGATTCCCTTGGGACGTGCGTCGTGTTCCGCATCGTGAAAGAAGTGTGACGGACGGCCGGTTGAGTCGACGACTCACTCGGCGTTGATCTTCCATATGTCAGAAGATAGAGTCCGCTGGGCAGAATCGCGAACACCACGGTAGCTTCCTTCGGTCTGCCGACGTGGCCCGGGCGGAATGGTCCTGCCCTACTGAGGGGGTACGGAGATGACCGGCGAGCTCCGCAGTGGCGCTGCACTGCTCGCCGAGCTCGACGCCCGACTCGGGTCGTGGGACGCCGAGCTGGCGGCCCGCTACCCCGGCGACCCTGGCACGCGCCAACCGGTGCACACCGTCTATGTGCCCGCCGACCGGTTCGATCCGAACACCGTGGGCGAGTGGGGTGCTCAGGCGCGTCAGCTGCTCGCCGAGCACGCTCCCGACTCTGGATCGCTCGCTGCTGCGGCAGGCGTCGGCACCGACCTGGTCGAAGCGGTCTATGCCCGCGTGGTGGCGAAGCTGCACCGCGAACCGGTCGAGGATCTCCGGGTGGACTTCGAGGACGGCTACGGCACCCGCAGCGACGACGAGGAGGACACCGCGGCCGCGACGGCTGGTGCCACCCTCGCCCTGATGCTCGCGGCGGGCGACAGCCCGTTCTCGGCGGGAGTCCGGTTCAAAAGCCTCGAGGCCGGCACGCGGCGGCGCGGTGTCCGGACTCTCGAACTGGTGCTCGGCGGCCTGCTTGCCGAGGGCCCGTTGCCGGACGGATTCGTGCTGACCCTTCCCAAGGTGACCTCGCCCGCCCAGGTGGCCGCCATGGTCGGGATCTGCGAGCGCCTGGAGCAGGTATTCGGCCTGCCCAGCGGTGTACTGCGCTTCGAGATCCAGGTCGAGACGCCGCAGGCGGTCATCGGCCCGGACGGCGCGGTGGGGGTGTCGCGCATGATCGACGTGGCCGCCGGCCGCTGCACCGCACTGCACTACGGCACCTACGACTACAGCGCGGCCTGTGGGGTGGCGGCCGCCTACCAGAGCATGGAGCACCCGGCCGCCGACTACGCGAAGGCAGTCATGCAGGTCGCGGCGGCGGGCACCGGGGTCCGGCTCTCCGACGGGTCCACCAACGTGGTCCCGGTCGGCGATGCCGACCACGTGCGGGCCGCCTGGCGGTTGCACGCGCGGCTGGTGCGCCGCTCCCTGGAACGCGGCTACTACCAGGGCTGGGACTTGCACCCCGGGCACCTGCCGACCCGCTATCTGGCCACCTACGCGTTCTTCCGCGACGCGCTGCCGCAGTCCGCGGCCCGGCTGCGGGGGTACGTCGAACGCGTGGACAGCGGTGTCATCGACGAGCCGGCAACCGCCATGGCACTCGCCGGCGCGATCGTCCGCGGTCTGGACTGCGGTGCGGTGGACGAGGCCGAGGTGGCGGAGCTCGCCGGCCTGAACCGCGGCGCTCTCGAGCTCCTGGCCCGCCGACGGCCGGGTTGACCCGCCCCCGGCTACGACGATGCAGGATCCGATGTGAGCAACCTGGACCTTGTAATGCGGGCTCCGCGAGTGGTCACGGCGGCGGGAGAGGTCGCGCGGCGGGTCGGTGTGGCGGATGGTCGGATCGTCGCGATCGAGCCGCTGGACTCGGACCTCGCGGCTCCGCAGGTGGTCGACCTCGGCGAGGACGAGGTGCTGCTGCCGGGCCTGGTGGACACGCACGTCCATGTCAACGAACCCGGCCGGACCGAGTGGGAGGGCTTCGCAACCGCCACCCGGGCCGCCGCGGCCGGCGGAGTGACGACGATCGTCGACATGCCGCTCAACAGCATTCCGCCGACAGTCGACCTTGCCGCACTCGAGGTCAAGCGCAAGGCTGCCGAGCAACGGGTGCATGTCGACGTGGGGTTCTGGGGTGGAGCAATCCCGGGCAACCTGGGCGAGCTACGGGGGTTGCACGACGCTGGGGTGTTCGGCTTCAAGTGCTTCCTGCTGCACTCCGGTGTCGACGAGTTCCCGCACCTGCACCCGGGCGACCTGCCCGAGGTGCTCCGGACGATCCGCACGTTCGGCTCGCTGCTGCTCGTTCACGCTGAGGACTCCGACGCGATCGACCGGGCGCCGTCCGCGCACGGCGAGACGTACCGCAGCTATCTGGTCTCCCGCCCCCGAGGGGCGGAGAACGTGGCGATCGCGCACGTCATCGAGGCGGCCCGGTGGACGCAAGCGCGCGTGCACCTTCTGCACCTGTCGTCCTCCGACGCCCTGCCGATGATCCGGACTGCCCGACGAGACGGTGTGCAGGTCTCCGTCGAGACCTGCCCGCACTACCTGGTCTTCACCGCCGAGGAGATCCCGGACGGGCAGACGCAGTTCAAGTGCAGCCCACCGATCCGCGAGGCGGACAACCGTGAGTTGCTCTGGGGCGGCCTGCGGACAGGAGACGTCGACACGGTCGTGTCCGACCACTCACCGTGCCCACCGGACCTCAAGCGCTTCGACCTCGGTGATTTCGGGGTGGCGTGGGGCGGTATCGCCTCCCTACAACTCGGGTTGCCTGCGGTGTGGACCGAGGCCCGACACCGCGGCTTCACCCTCTGCGACGTGATGCGGTGGATGGCCGAACGGCCGGCCGCGATCGCAGGGATGCAGCGGAGGGGCCACATCGCACTGGGGTACCACGCCGACTTCTGCGTCTTCGCGCCGGACGACGCGTTCGTCGTCGACCCCGTCCGACTGCATCACCGCCACTCGGTCACCCCGTACGCCGGCCGTGCGCTGGCAGGGGTGGTCCGTAGCACCTGGCTGCGCGGTCACAAGATCACCGACGACGACGGGCCAATGGGGCGGCTGCTTCGAAGAGGGGAAGCATGAGCGACTTCACCAGGTTTCCAGACCTCGCGTCCCGGCGGGTCGGCGGCAGCGTGCTGGCGGCCAATGACGAGCTCTTCGCCGAACGCGAGAACCTCATCAAGCCGGAGGCTCCCACATACCAGACCTACACCTTCGGCCACAAAGGCCAGGTGTACGACGGGTGGGAGACGCGGCGCCGCCGTGAGCCCGGCTACGACTGGGCGATCGTCAGGCTGGGCCTGCCAGGGGTCATCCATGGTGTGGTCGTGGACACCTCGTTCTTCACGGGCAACTACCCGCCAGAGGTGTCGGTGGAGGGTCATGCGGTCGACGGATACCCGTCCACCGCCGAGCTTGAGCAGGTGGAGTGGCTACCGCTAGTGCCGCGCTCCGGCGCGGGCGGCGATGCTGCGTTTCCCTTCGCAGTGGACCTGCGCCAGCGGATGACCCACGTCCGGCTCTGCATGTACCCCGATGGCGGCGTCGCGCGGCTGCGCGTACACGGCGAGGTGGTCGCGGATCCCCGCTTCCTGGCTGCTGGTGCCGTAGATCTTGCCGCCCTGGAGAACGGGGGAGTGGTCACCGGGTGCAGCAACCTGTTCTACTCCTCGCCGACCAACCTGATTTCACCCGGGCAGGCCCGGGTGATGGGCGAGGGTTGGGAGACCGCCCGACGGCGCGACGACGCCAACGACTGGGTTCAACTTCAGCTGGTCGGGCCCGGTGTGGTGCGCATCGTGGAGCTGGACACCTCGTACTTCGTCGGTAACGCGCCGGGCTGGGCGACATTGACGGGGTGGGACGCCCGCGGCGGCTCGCCGGACGACCCGTCGGGCCGGCGGGAGCTGCTACAGCGGACCCGTTTGCAGCCCGACACCCGGCACCGGTTCCGGCTGCCGGCGACCGACGAGGTCACGGACGTCCGGGTCGACGTGTACCCGGACGGCGGGATGGCCCGGGTGCGCCTGTGGGGTGACCTGTCGGCGCAGGGCCGCGAGGCGGTGTCGCTGCGCTGGTGGAACCTGCTGCCCGCCGCGCACGCCCGGCAAGTACTTGCCGGCGTGGACGCCGGTGTGGTTGCCGAGCGCGCGGTCGCGGCTCGGCCCGCGGCGACCCTGGCCGACCTCCCCGCGGCTCTCCGCACGAACCTCGCCGGCTGACAAGGGCGACACTCGTTGTCAGGTCGTTGTCGGAGCTTGAGAACTGACCGTCGCTGTATCGGCCGCTGCTCGCTGGCGGCGGCTGCCGATGAGGAACGGCACAGACACGAGCTGGATGAGTGCACCGAAGACCAACGATGTCGAGTAGCTGTAGACGTCGGCTGCCCTTCCGAGTACCGGCTGGATCACCACTCCGCCGCTGCTAGCCATGAGTGAGTCGAACGACAGCACGGTGGCCCGCTGCTTCGAAGGGATCATGTCGTTCAGGTACGCCTGCCGAATTGGCAACTCGGCCGAGAAGACCAGACCCCAGATCACCAGCAGCACCAATGCGAACCAGAAGGCATCAGCTAGTCCCAGCAACGCCAGGATGAGCGAGCTCACGATGGTGCCGAGGATCAACGCGGTGGTTCGCTTCTTGAACAGGAGTCGCACCCTCGGCGCCGCATAGCCGCCGAGAATCTGCGATCCCGCGACAATAGCGGCGGCGAGTCCGGCGATCGAGTACGCCTGCGGGTCACCGTAGAGTTCCAGGAGATACGGCTGAAGCGCGTAGAACGCGTAGATCCCCACACCCGAGGCGAACGGGGCCGCCAACATCACGTAGCGCACGGGCCGGTTCCTCAACCCGTGCTCGAGCGAGGCTGACAACACCTCACGCATTGCTCTTAACGGATGCGACGCGGGCTCTGGCGTGAACCCTAGATCCTTCATGAGCCTGTATGCGACGACGAACATCGCCAGAAGCACGCCGACCCGCAGCAGGAACGGGACACCGAGCGACGTGGCCTGGGCGATGACCCCCCCGAGCACCGACCCCCCGAGCATTGCGACACCGGAGATCATCTGGCCGCGCCCCAGAACGGCCTCCAGGGTGCCCCGGTAATCGGCAAAGTGCAGTGCGTCGACCAGCCAGGCCTCCACCGCGCCCGAGAAGAACGTGAACCCGAGCCCGATCAGCACCGAAACGGCGGCCCAAGGCCAGAAAGGCGCGTTGAACTGCCACATCAGGTAGTAGAGGGCCGTCGAAGCTGCCAGCGTTATCGTGCCCAGCAGATAGGAGGTACGTCTGCCCCACGTATCGGCAACCACTCCGGTCGGGACCTCGAAGATCACCATGCCGGCGGTGAAGAAGGCGTTGGCGGCGAAGGCCTCCAGATTGGTCAGGCCGGCATCGAGGAGGAACAGGGTATTGATCCCCCAGATGAACGAGGCAGCCAGAGTATTTCCGAGCAGCAACGTCAGATACGTACGCTGAATACGGCGAGCCAGCTGGTTCATCGTCGCTCGTCACGGCTCGATCTGCACACGGCACACGACCGCGAGGGGAGCGACGGTCCATGGGCCGCGCGGCCGGGAGTTGATGCCTGCATGACACGCCCTCGTCTCATCGCTGCGCTGATGCTCTGCAATACAAGCGCACCGCCGCCTCGCCTATGCCCTGAGCGGGGGCCGACGACCTGCCGATCGCATGGGACATGACCGGCGACGGGTCGTTTAGGGCGAATCTGAGCGACCTTCTCACACGTGTGCGGTGATGCGTGTAGCGTCACCAGCCAGCATTCGGGGGATCAAGGGGGGTTCGTCGTGCGACCTGCAGTCAGGAACTTTCGCCAGGTGGGAACCACAGTGGTGGCATTGACCGTGGCGGCAGCGGTGGCGGTGCCCGGCACGGCTCAAGCCGGACCGCCGTTGGAGAACATCCACTACGAGTTCGCAGAGTCGAGCAGCTTCGATGACTGTGGATTCACGATCGAGTCGGACTTCACCGCGAACGGCCACTTCATGGTGCGGGAGATCGAGGGGTCCGAGGGGCAGGCGTTCCTCGGTCACGACAACTACCGCTACCGGGATGTGCTGACCAACCCCGCTACGGGAGCCTGGTTCGTCGTCCGCGGGACTGCCATGTTCAAAGAGCTGACGGGGCGGCAGATCGATGGCGACATATGGGAGTTCACCGCCCACGAGGTCGGTCAGCCGTTCGTGGTCGAGGACAGCGATGGCAACGTCGTTCTGCGTGATCGCGGCCGCCTGACCTTCCGTGCGGTCTTCGACACGCTAGGAGACAACGCACCGGGAGGAGAGCTCATCGAGCAGGAGGTCACCAGCGTGTCCGGTCCGCATCCCGGCTTCTTCGGTGACTTCTGCGAGATCGCCAGCGAGCTGATCGGCTGAACCGGGCCGCTACGAGATGTCGGGGACGAGCACCCAGGCGATCGCGAATCCGTCACGCTCCCGCTTCGGGACGAGCTTGACCAGCCCGCCCATCTGGAAGCTGATCACCTGACCGTCCTCGTCGTCGGCGACCAGCGAGGAGGCCAGCCGGTCGAGCAAGGGCAGATGTCCCACCAGGGCAACTGGCTGGTCGGCGGTCCTTTCGCGTAGCCAAAGAGCCACAGGTTCGATGGGGTCGTTCGGTGCAAGCCCGTCCCGGGACTCGACCATCCCGCCGGCAACTGCGGCGGCAAGCACCTGCGCGGTCTGTTCGGCCCGCAGCTTGCCGCTGTGCACGCAGGTGTCGATCCGGACGCCTGCCATCTGGGCGCGAGCGGCGACCCCCGCAACAGCCGCACGACCCGCGTCAGTCAGCGGACGCTTCGGGTCGTCGGCCTCCGCCATGGCCTCGCCATGCTGCATCAGGTACAGGTCCATGTGATCGGGTGCCGCCTCACAACCGCGGGGAGTAGAGCCAGGGTTCGGTCAGGTCGACGAAGTCCGGCGTCCCGACGTTGAGCGCGTTCATCTTCTCCATCTGCGCCTTGAGCGCTGGTGGCAGGCCCTTGTGCTCGCCTTCGCGGCGGACGATCCTGCCGGCCAATCGGCCGCTGTTCGACGCTACGTCGGCAGGACGCCCGCGTCGAATCGAGTGCGGATCCGACGTGGGCCTCCCGGCGGCGGTGCGCTGCCGTGGACGCACGCATCGAGCGGCCACGCAGAAGATCTTCGGGGAGGTCGCTCAACAGCGCAGCGCGACCAGGTCCGAGACGGTCACCGCGGAGAGGCCCCGGCGGCCGAGTTCGGTCAGTGCCCGGTCCGTCGTCGACACGACTCCGCGCCGCGCGGAAGTGCCCTCATGCAGCACAGCGATCGACCCGGGTTGGATCCGGCCGAGCAGGCGCCGCGCGATCCGTGCATCACCGCTGGCGTCGCCCCTCGCCACCACCGTGCCGAGCACGCAGCGGAGATCCTGCTCAGCAGCGGATCTCAGCATCCGGGGGGTGAACCAGCCGGAGCCCGGACGGAACCAGCGGATGTCACCGTACGGCGCGAGCAGCGAGCTCACCTGGGCCAGCTGGTGCCGGAACTCCTGATCGGGAAGCAGCACCGAGGGTTCGTCGCGCATCAGGTGGTTGGCCAACTCGTGTCCCTCGGCGGCGATCCGTCTGACTATCGGCTCGTTTCCGAGGACCAGCTCGCCGATCAGGAAGAAGGTCGCCCTCGCCCCGTGCCTGCCGAGCACGTCCAGCAATGGCGGGGTGGTATCCCGATGCGGGCCGTCGTCGAAGGTGAGCGCGAACGCCTTGGCGTCGGTGTCGACATAGAACAGCGCGCCGCCCGGCAGCATGCGGGCGAGGACGCGCGCGGCGCGCTCGGGCCTCCAGAGCGCGGCGCCGGCAACGACGGCCGGGGCGCAAACCGTCACGGCACGCCGTCCCCGCCGCCTCTGCGGTCGCATCGGATCAGTGAACCAGGTCGTGCCTGCGCTGGTCCGCACGAACGCGGGACGTTGAGGGGCCTGGGTGAGTCCCAGAGTTGCCACACCGGCGGCTACGAGGAACGGTCCGCCGCGGCCGGTGGCCGCGGCCGCGATGCCGAGGGTGGCGGGTCCGAGCCCGAAGGCCAGGTCGAGGATCATGTCACCGTGCCCATCACTGAGCCGCGCTCGGTGCCAGCCGCAGCGCTGTTCGCCGTGCAGCACGGCCTGCTCCCGCTGTGATCCGTGACCTGCGTGCCGGCGGAATTACTGACGTTTGGCGCATTCGGGCGGGTGCAAGACTTATCGCGTGCTGTTCGGGCGGGTACGACGGTTCTTCAGGGAGCACCCGGAGATCGGGCTCGCCGCCAGCGGGGTCGTCGGCCTTGCCCTTGTCGCCTTCCTGGTCGTCTTGGACACGAGTCTCGTCGTACGAGCCTACGAACGATCCGCGTCGTCGACGCTGGCGGCGGTTGTCATCGCGACGGTCGCCGCGCTCGGCACTGTGGTTGCCTTTGCCTGGTTCCGGAGACGGGTGGGCGACATCGGCGGCTCGGCCCGCCGGGTGCTGGGGTGGGCCGGCATCGCCTGGGCGGGGCTGTTTGTGGTCGCGTTCGTCTGGACTCACCCCAGGCATCGCGACGACGAGTTCACCACACCGCTGGAGGTCGCGGTCGTCAGCTACTGCCTCATCATCGTGATCACGGCGGTGGCCATTCTCCCCGTTGCGGTGCTCAGGTTGGCCCGGCCGGCGACTCACGACACAAATGACCGGATTCGAGTCTGGAAGGTTGACGACAAGGAGCCGTACTTCGTCGCGTACTGCGACTGCGGCTGGGTCGGCTCCGCCGTCGACGCAACCGATCCGCACGCGCGGGACAAGGCCTTCCGCGACGCCCGCGAGCACGGCACCAATGTCGCACCCGAAGTCGAGCACCCGCTCGGCTAGCGGCCGCCGTTGTAGTCCCGATCGCCGGGTGCGGCCGTCGCCACGTGGCCCGCACCCCCCTCTGAAGTCGTAGATGGTGTCAAAACGAATGGGCCGGTGCACGCGTCCCAGACAGGTCGGTTGGGGTGTTCCCTGAGCGGCGAACTCCTGACAAGCCAGGCCGCCCGGGCCGAGCTAGCGCAGGAGTTCGCCGCTCAGGTGATGCTTCGGCGAGCCCTGACAACCGATGCGGTGACGTGGGTATGGCGCGTCGGGCACGACTGGCATGTGCCGGTGGTCGCGGTGCCCATCCGGGACGCGAGTTGCGCCGAACTCCTATCGACCGGCCATCAGCGGATCGTCCTATCGGGGGGATCGACGACATGCGAGTCATCAACGTGGACATACCCGTCAAGCACACGCCGGGACGGCATCGCCGACAGCAGCACAGGACGCATCGCCGACCGTTGTCGGCTATGGCCATAGCTGCCGTGGTTGCGCTGGGGTTGTTCGCCGGCATCGCAGCCGATCACCCGGCGCCGGATGCGGCGCGCCCGGTGGAAGCCGGCGCCTTTCCGGCCGGTGGCTCCGGGCGCGTCTCGGAGGACGAGAGCCTGAAGCGTTTCGTCGACCCGGCTCATCTCGCAGCCGTGCCCGTGGGGCCAGCAGACGTGGCCGAGCCGGTCCAGGCCGTACTGTCAGGCGCACGCGTGATCGAGGCGCTCGGCGAGAGCGGCATCCCCGTGGTGCGCAGCGGGCGTACCAGAAGGCGGCATCTGCGCCGGCGACCGACGAGTCGTGCGGGCTGCGATGGACGCTGCTGGCGGCGATCGGTCGGGTCGAGTCGAACCACGGCCGGTTTGGCGGCGCCCAACTGCGCGAGGACGGCTACGGGACCAGGCCCATTCGGGGCATCCCCCTCGACGGGCGACCGAATGTTGCACTGATCCGCGATACCGACGGGGGCGCGCTCGACGGCGACACGACCTACGACCGGGCCGTCGGCCCTATGCAGTTCATCCCGTCGACCTGGAGGTCGGTGGCCGCCGACGCCAACGCCGACGGGCGCCGCGATCCGAACAACATCTTCGACGCCGCGCAAGGAGCAGCCGTCTACCTGTGTGTCGGTGACACGGACCTGCGGGACCCGACGCAGGCGGCGCGCGCCGTCCGCCGCTACAACAATGCCGCCGAGTACGTGAGGGTCGTGCTCAGCTTGGCCCAGTCGTACGAGACGGGTGGGGTAGCGGTGCTGCCTTCCTCGCCCGCGCCCCCATCGGGGGACTGGTCGACGCCGGATCACACCGCTGCACCTCTTGCCGCCCCGAGGACCCCGACATCCTTGGCTTCCACCGCTCCGCCGGCATCGGTGGACACGGCACCGGCACCGTCGCCATCCGCCGTGGCCGCTCCAACGCGGCCGGCGACGCCTAGGCCGGACGAGACCACCTCGGCCGAGCCTGAACCGCCGGACGAGACCGTCTCAGCCGAGCCTGCGCCGGAGGAGACCTCGGCCGAGCCTTCGTCGCCGGACGAACAGCTGCCGACTGCGGCTGTCGGTTGGGCTCCGGCGATGCGCGAGGCCGTCCTCAGCGTGTTGGAGGAGACGCCGGTTCCCCCGGAGCCCAGCCCGGTGGCCTGCCCTCACAACGCGGACGGCCCGCCGGCCAACGGGTCAGAGGCCACACGGCTCCCCGAGGAACCGGATGATTGCGCACCGCGAAGGGATCAGTGAAACCTGGGGCCAGCGCTGTCGAGGAGGAGTTGCACCATGGATGAGCGGAACACGGCAGGTCGCGTGCTGCAGATGCGACTGGTGGTCGAGGCGCCTGACTATGACCAGGCCGTTGCCTTCTATCGAGACGTGCTGGGTGCACCCGAGGAGCTGGTGGTCGAGAGCGACGAGGGAGAGAAGGTGACCATCTTCGACATGGGCCGCGCCACGTTGGAGATCTCGAATCCTGCGCAGGTCGCGATGATCGACGACGTGGAGGTCGGGCGGCGGGTGAGTCCTCGCCTGCGGGTCGCGTTCGAGGTCACCGATGCCGAAGGCGTGACAAGTGACTTGGTGGAGGGTGGTGCGGAGATGATTGCAGCACCGACCGTGACTCCCTGGCAGTCGCTCAATTCGCGGCTTTCGGCGCCAGCGGATCTGCAGATCACCGTGTTCGAGGAGTTGAACAACAAGGCTGACTCCTGAGCGGTCAGTCCGGTCCGGGCCCGTCCGCTCGTGCGCGGTGTAGTAGGGCGCCGACGCCGACGCGCTCAGCCACCTTTCCTTCATCCAAGCCGGCCAATCCCTCGGCCTCACGCTCGCCGAACTCCCGCAAGATCATCACGTTCCGCGAGCAAGGCATCGCGCCGTGCGCTCACGTCGTCGCTCTACTCGAGGCGCATGAACAACAGATCTCCAACCGGATCGCTGAACTGCGAGTCCTCAAGAGCGAACTTCACCGTTGGCCGAGCGTGCCCGCCAGCTGAACTCGGCGGCCCGTGATCCAGCCGACGTCTGTCAGGTGGTGCCCAAACCCGGGCTGGATAGAGCCAATCCGACCTCCTGGCCTGGGCTCATCGCGACGAGCAATCGCGGAACGACTCTTCTGGATCCGTCGAACGCCCGCAGCCGGCGTACCCGTGCAGCGCTGCTGGCCTCGGCCCGCTCGCTGCTCGAACAGGACGGCTTCGAGGCGCTGACCACGGCCGCGGTCGCCGAGCGGGCAGGTGTCACTCGGCGCGCCGTTTACTGCACTTCGCTTCGCGCTCCGAGCTTGTGGCCGATCTGTTCGACTTCGTCAGCGAGGCCGAGGGCCTGGCCGCCTCGATCGGCGCGGTCTGGGCATCGACGGACGCGGCCGCAGCGCTCGAGGAGTGGGCGGCGCACCTCGCCCGCTTCCACCCCGCGGGTGCTCGCGATCTCGCGTGCCGCCGAACGGCTCCGCGGCTTCGACCCTGACGCGGCCCAGCACCGCGAGCGATACCTGAGCGAGCAGATCGTTGCCTGCCGCAGGCTCGCCGCCTGGCTCGAGCGAGAAGGTCGGCTCGCCCCTGGGTGGACGGCCGAAACCGCGGCCGACATGCTGTTCGGCCTCATCTCAACCGACCTGCTGGAGCGCCTCCTCCATGAGCGCGGCTGGCCGCACCGGCGCCTAGCCCGGCACCTCGCGCTGCTCCTCCGCTCCACGTTCCTGTCTCAAGAGGCACGCGACAACCGTTGACCTCGAACACCTCTAGGTGCGGGCGAGGCGGCGGGTTGCGAGCGTCGTGGCGGTCACAGCGATCGTGGCCAGTGCGACCAAGGCCGGGACGTTCCATCCGTGACCGTGCCACGGGTCGCTGACCGCGGCCACGAGCAGGCCCATCGGGGTGTAGTCGACGGCGGTGTTGATCGCGTCGGGCAGCAGGTACGGCGGTGGACCGCCGCCGGCGATGAAGAACAGCCCGAAGAAGAGCAACAGTCCCAGACCCTGTGCGGCTCGCGCTGTCGTCACGATCGCCCCGAGAAGGACGCCGATGGCGGCGAATGCGAGCCCGCCGAGGAGGTACCCGACGATGACTCCGGCTGCGGACGACGGCATATTCAGGTCGTAGCCGGCAAGGCCGATCGCGATCATCACGGCGCCACCGGCGACGGCAAGCAGGATGGTGAGGACGACCTGGGCGACCAGCAGAGTTGTCGCGGGAACCCCCGCGACACGGAATCGGCGGAGTACGCCGCGTTCACGGTAGGCGGCCAGATGGGTCGGAACGCCGAGGAATCCCATCACCGCGATGGTCGCTGCTATGTAGACCGGCACGTAGAAGTCGGTGCCGCCGAGTCCGCCCATCTCGGGGTCGGGTTCGTTGCCGAACGAGCCGGCGAGCAGTACGAGCAGGAGAACCGGGAAAGCCAACCCGACGAGCAGCGTGAGCGGTTCCCGGGTCAACAGTTTGATCTCGGTCCACAGGATCTGGGTTGTCATCTTTGCTCCTCAGTCGCGCAACGTCCGGCCGGTCATGGCCAGGAAGACGTCCTCGAGCGTGGGGTGGTGGGTACGGAAGTCGGGCGGGACGAGACCGCGCTGTGCAAGGGCGGCGGCAACCGGGACGGCGGCGCCGGCCTCGCTGGTCACGGTGGCAGCACCGGTGGTCGTGCTGACCGAGGAAACGCCGGGGACGCTCGCCAGGAAGCCGAGATCGTGGCCGTTCGCACTGAACGTCATCCGCATGCCGCCGCCGAGCCGTGCGGTCAGGGTGTCCGGCCGGTCCAGGGCGACGATGCGGCCCCGGTC
>DATHII010000079.1:0-9074 GCA_035316885.1 Jiangellaceae bacterium
CGTATCGACGGTGACGTAGTGCCCGAGCCTTCCTACATCCCGGTACAGCTCCGTGCCGACGTATCCGTCGGCGAGCGAGAAGAGTCGCGCCCAGGCGCCTTTCGGGCCGTAGACCTGCTCGAATTCGGCCGCCGATCGGGCCTGGACCACATACCGCCAGACTCTGATCTTCATAGTGTTCCCTTCACTCCCGGAGGCCACACTGGAGCGTGACCCGTTGGGTGCTGCATGTCGACCTTGACCAGTTCGTCGCAGCTGTCGAGGTGCTGCGTCACCCGGAACTGCGCGGACGTCCTGTCGTTGTGGGCGGCGACGGTGACCCGACGAAGCGTGGCGTGGTCAGCACTGCCTCCTACGAGGCTCGTGAATACGGGGTGCACTCGGGCCTCCCGCTTCGCACAGCCGCTCGGCGATGCCCCGACGCTGTGTTCCTGCCCGTTGACCGGGAGGCATACGAAGCGGCCTCCGCCGAGGTCATGGCGACATTGCGGGAGTTCGACGCGGTCGTCGAGGTGATCGGCTGGGACGAGGCCTTCCTCGCGGTGGACACCGAGGATCCGGAGGCGACAGCACGCAAGGTTCAGGAACGCGTCAGCGCGTCGACCGAGCTGCACTGCACCGTCGGCATCGGGCAGAACAAACTCCAGGCCAAGTTGGCGACCGGATTCGGCAAGCCTGCCGGCATCTTCCGGCTGACCGACGAAACGTGGTTCGACGTCCTGGGCGACCGGCCGACCGACGCGCTGTGGGGTATCGGCGCCAAGACCGGCAAGCGGCTCGCAGGGCTGGGCATCGCCACCGTCATCGAGCTCGCCAATGCCGATCCGCACGCCCTCGCTGCTCACATGGGACCCACGACCGGGCCGTGGTTGGTCCTACTCGCCCGCGGCCGTGACCACACGCCCGTGGTCAGCACGC
The DNA here is from genome assembly GCA_035316885.1 of Jiangellaceae bacterium. Taxonomy (GTDB): domain Bacteria; phylum Actinomycetota; class Actinomycetes; order Jiangellales; family Jiangellaceae; genus DASRTE01. The sequence goes on from DATHII010000079.1 coordinate 919, forward strand.
CCCACGTCGCGCGCTCGCGCAGCCGGGAGATCACCTACCAACAGGACCTGGACGACTGGGACGAAGTGCGCCGCGAGGTCGTGGACCTGGCCCGAAGGGTCTCCGACGATGTCGCCGCCGACCCGAGACCTGTTGCCCGAGTCGTGGTGAAGGTGCGCTACGTACCCTTCAACACCCACACTCGGGGCCAAAGCCTTGGCAGGCCTATCACCGATGCGGCCGCGATCAAGCAGGCCGCCCTCGGCGCCCTGGAGCGGTTCACCGACCGGCGGCCGGTGCGGCTGCTGGGCGTCCGCGCCGAGTTCGCCCGCTGAGCGGAGGGTGTATCAGACCCCGACCTGAGCGCTCGTATGAAGAACTGCGAACACAAGGAGGTTCCTCATGGACCTCGTGACATGCCCACAGTGCGGCCAACCGGCCGACGTGGAGTGGCGCTCGAGCGTGGCGAGCACGGATGGGCCCATCGTGCTGGCGAAGATCCGATGCACACAGTGGCACCAGTTCCTGATGCCGTCGGAGGGACTGTCGCCGCTGGGCGCGGAGCCGGTCCCTGCGGTCGACCGTCGCGTGCGCGTCGGCCCCAGGTGACGACAGCATGCGCCTGGCGGTGCTGCCTCAGACGGTTTGAGAAGGCTCCGCCGATCCGGGATCACGGCTGGCCGACACCCAGGCAACAGCGTCCGCGACATCGTCGTGGTGCTCCAGCAGCACGTCGAGCTTGGTGATCTCGAGAACTCGCCGCACTGCCGGCTGTGCCCTGGCCACGCACAGCGAACTTCCGACCTCGCGAGCCTGGCGATAGGCCACTACCAGCGCATACAGCCCCGTCGAGTCCATGAAGTCGACCTCCGACAGGTCGACGACCAGGCAAGGTTCGCCGAGGCCGACGTGGCCGAGCAGATGGTCACGCAGGGTCGGTGCGGAAGCCATGTCGACCTCACCGCCCACCTCGACGACGAGGCAACCATCGACAGTACGAGTACGCAGACGGAGTCGGCTGCTCACAGCCAGCTGCCCGGCCGACGGCGGGAGATGGAGGAACTCATGGCGGGTGCTCACCTCGATCCGGGAAAGGTGACCGCCCAGGGCGACAGTCACCGAAGCGATGGCTGCTGCCCAACCACCGGATATGACTATCGCGACCGGGTGCGATGCGTCAAATCGGCGAACGATCGATCAGGTCTTCGCCGCGCCGGCCGACTCGACGATCTCCTGGGCGATGACCCGGAGCTTCACGTTCCGGTGCTGGGACGCCTTCTTCAGGGTGGCCAGGGCCTGCTGGGGCGGGCACCCCTGGTGTGCCATGATGACGCCCATTGCCTGATCGATCACGGCACGCGACGAGAGGGCCGCATGCAACTGTTCGGTCAGCGCGACCTGGTCGCGATGCCGTAGCACACCGGCGAGGACGATCGCTGCCTGGCCCGCGACGAGCCGGGCCAACACCGTCGCCTGCTCGTCGAACGCATTCAGATCCTCGGCATAGACGTTCAACGCGCCCACGGTCCGGTCGTCGACCTCGAGCGGCAGGGCCATCGTCGAGCGGATGCCGTGCACGACCATCTCGGACCGGAAGACTCCCCACCGGTCGTCGGTGAGAAGGTCCTGCGACCGTACCTCCACTGCCGTGCGGATCGCCTCCAGGCAGGGTCCGTCACCGTGCTCGTACTGAAGCGCGTCGAGGTGTCGGGCCTTCTGCTGGGCGATCGCGACGCTGCGGATTTCTCCGTCGCGTACCAACGAGATGCTGCAGTTGGTGGTCGCGGGGACGATCTTGCACGAGGCCACCACGATCTGCTGGAGCAGGTCGTCGGGCTCGTCGAAACTCAGGAACAACCTCGACAGGTCACGCAGGGCAGCGCCGACCTCCTGCCACGACGGCTCAGACACCTGGCGCCCCCTTCCACAGTCGTGGCGCCACGATAGATCCGTCGCGGCCCTCAGACAAAACCCAGCGAGACTGTCCCTCCATCGCCTGCGATTGTCACCACGCAGTGACGGCGGTCGGCCCTTCGTCCGATTTCGGCAGGCGCGCATCTGTGCGCAGCGCATACCGGCGGATCGACACCGCCTACCTCGGGCGTCATCTCGCTGACCTTGACGCCTGGGCGTCCTCTATCGCGGCCTCCAGTGCGTCCGTGACGTCGTCATGGAGGACCAGCACTGCAGCCGGGTCGGTAGCCCGTAGCACCCGTCGCCACGCGGGCCGCGCACCGGCGACGCGCAGAGTGCCGCCCGAGGCTCGCGCCTCATGGCCGGCGGCGAGCACCGCGCTCAGACCGGTGCTGTCGGCCGTGGTCACCCGGCTCAGGTCGATGATCACGCTCGCCTCACCGAGGCTCAGCTGACCGATCAGCTGGTCGCGCAGCAACGGGGCGCTGGTGGCGTCGGCCTCGCCGGCCGCTCGCACGATCAAACACCCACCGATGTTCTGGAAACGAATCTCCAGCTGCCCTGTCACCGGTTACCGACCTCCGAGCGCCCCGGGCTAGGTCACCTGCCAGCAACCACACGTCCGACTGCCACCCCATGGTTACCTCAACCTTAGACCGATCGTCAACTCTCCAGTCATGACTCCGCCGGTGCAGGCCGGCCCCGGCCGTTGCGGGGGCCGGTCACACCGCGCGGTCGAGCACCCGGTCGAAGAACTCGCGGTACTGCTGGACCACGACGCGCAACTGTTCGGTGTCGCCGCCCTCGGCCGAACTCCACGAGTCGAGCCGGCGTTGCTGATCGGCCAGTGCCCCGGTGACGGCCTGCACCGCCTCACCGACCAGGGAACGGGCCTCGCCCGCGACGCCACTGGGGTCGTCGACGAAGCGCAGCTGGAGCTCCTGCCACCGTGCGCGCATGGTCTCAGTGGCGCCTTCCGCCAATCCGGCGGCGGCTGGTTCGGCGGGCACCTCCCCAGGCATGAGTTCGGCCGACCCCTCCTCGTCTGAGGCAACGATGGGCTCGTCGGTCAATGGGGCGTCCGCCTCGTCGGCGACCGGCTCGGCCTGCTCGGCCTGCTCGGCCTGGTCGGCCGTCGGGGTGACGACCCCTTCCCGATCGTCCGTGGGCTGATCGGCCTGCGGGAAGCTGCCGGCGTCCTGCGTGTCGGTGTCGCGCATGGGGATGTCCTCTTCTCACCGTTGGGTCGAGTCGTGCGTCGAGTCGTCGGTCGCCCCTCGGTCGGCTTCGCGGGTCGCGTCGGGCATCGAGTCCCGAGCCGGCTCCCCGGCGGTGTCGGCGTCGGGTACAGCAGGCTCGCCGCCGAGCAGATCGGCCACGAGCGACCGGTAGTGCAGCACGGCCCGGCGGAGTTCCTCTGTCGTCGCCTCGCCCTTCCGATTGCGGAGGCTGATCTCGTGGGCTTCGCGGTAGTTCCCGAGCGTGCGTGCGTGCTCGACCGACAGGTGGTCCAGCTGTTCGTCGTAGTCGTCAGTCGGGTATCCGCGATCGCCGACAAGCTGGGTGACCAGGTCGTCGGCAGCGCCGACGGCGTTCTCCGGAGCGTCGACGAACCGGACCTGGATCTCTTCCCACTTCGCCGCGTAGCGCTCACGGGCCTCGGGACTGAGCTCGTTGAGCTCGAGCTCGGAGTGGCGGCGTTCGCGCTCGCGCAGGTCCCGCTCGGCGGACAGCCGGCTGTCGCCCTCGGCGACCGCGCGGTCGTACTCGGGACCGAACCGGCGCTGGAGGCTCTGGCGGCGCATGAGGAACCAGGCGACGCCGGCCAGGACGATCACGACGACCGCGATCAGGACGATGACGAGAATCTGCGTGGATGACATGGCTTCCTCCTCAGTGAGCGGTATTCCCCTGCTGCGTTGCGACGAACCACCCTCGAGCGACTTACGTGACGAAGGGCTCAGCGACAGCTAGGACTTCTCGGCAGGGACCGCAACCGCCTCGCGGAGCAGCCGACGTGCCAGGGTGAGCCGGTCGTCCGCGGCAAGTCCCGGCAGGTCACCAACACGGATCCGCGAGCCCGCGAGCAGAGCCCGTATGGCGGGCTCGCAGGTCGACGGCAGGGTGAGAGTGCGGTCCGGCAACTGCAGGGAGATCCGGCCAGATGCCGCCGCCGTCATGCGCCAGCGCAGTCCGCGGCGGGGGGCGAGCACCGTGTCCGCGTCCAGGGTGGCGACGGCCGCCGTCTGTGCCAGCGGGCGAATCGGAGCAGGCCGCGTCGTCCGCCACTCGCGTCGACGTACCTGCGCTGCGACGGCATCCGGGTCGATGTCGGCCAACCATCCCCGGAGGGCATCGGTTGTCGCGGCAAGTTCAGGTGCCAGCTGATCGCTGTCGGTGACGTCGAGGCCGAGCGGGAAGCCCGAGCGCAGTGCCGGTTCGTCGACGGCCAGGGCGATCATGGCCTCTACGAGCGCATACCGGTTGGCGGGCCGTACCCCGAGGGTGAGGTGTAGCGATGGCTCGCCGATGGCCTCGGCCGCGTGCAGCCAGCCACGCGGCAGGTAAAGGGAATCGCCTGGCTCCAGGACGGCATCGAGTACCGGCGGCGATTCGGCGACAGCGCCGACCTCCTCGGCACGGCCGCCCCACGGTTGCCGCTCCAGGGGGTCGACGATGACCGGCTCGTGCACGCGCCACCGCTTGTGACCGCCGACCTGGAGGACGAAGACGTCGTGCGTGTCGTAGTGAGTCGCGAAGCCTCTGTTGCCCGCCGGGGTGAGGTAGGCGTTGACGCCGACCGGCGCAGCCAGTTCGGCAGCGAGCCGGCCGGCGAACTCGATCAGTGGTGGCCACAGCCGGTGCAGGCCCTGGATGACCAGCGTCGCTCCGCCGGCGTAGTGCGCGAGCACCTGCTCGTCGAGCACCTGATCGGTGATCTCTGCTCCGGCGCCGCCTGCGCCGGTGAACTCGGCCGCCGGCAGCACACGACCCTCCTGCGCGATGCGCAGAAAAGGTGTGCGCAGGCCGCGGCGGCTCAGCAATTCGTCGGCGTCGTCCACACTGAGCAGGTCGGCGAAGCCGGGGACGTTTCCGGCGGCGGCAAGATCGGCCGCCCGCGACAGCAGGGCTGCCCGTCCCCAGTGCTCACGGGCGAACCGGTCGGAGTCGACGTGGACGCAGCGGCGGAGCGCCGGACGGTCGTGGCGACCGCCCGGCCCACCCGTGCCGGCCGACTCTGTCAGCGCGCGCCGCCGTCGGCACCGCCATCGGTGCCCTGCGGGTTCGCGCCGCCGTCAGCCGGACCCTCGCCGCCGGCGCCGCCGTCGGCACCACCGTCCATGCCCTCGGGGTTCGCGCCGCCGTCAGCCGGCCCGTGGTCGCCGGCGCCGCCGTCGGCACCGCCATCACTACCTTGCGGGTTCGCGCCGCCGTCGGCGGGTCCGTCGCCAGTCCCGGCGGGACCGCTGGTGGTCATGTCGTCGTCGCTGAGCGTCATGGAGCCCTCCGTTCCGCCGCGCATGTCCCTACGACATGCTCTCGCCTTCATGCCCTGGCGGCGCTGCGTCTAACCCGATCACTTCCGGCGGCTGACGCCATGAGTCCGTCGGCGACGGGGAGGGCAGACTGCAGCCATGGCGAAGAAGGTCAGTGTCGACGTCGACGGCCGCAGACTGGGGCTCAGCAACCTCGACAAGGTCCTCTACCCCGAGCACGGCACCACCAAGGGCGAGGTGATCGACTACTACACCCGGATCGCGCCCGTGCTGCTGCCACATCTCGCCGACCGACCGCTGACCCGGAAACGGTGGCCGGACGGCGTCGCTGCGGGCAGTTTCTTCGAGAAGAACGCTCCGCGCGGCACACCGGACTGGGTGCGGACCGTCGAGCTGCCCTCCCCCGGCAGCACGCGCGGCACCGAGACTGTCACCTACGTCGTCTGCGAGGACCTGCCGACCCTGGTCTGGCTTGCCAACCTCGCCGTGCTGGAGATGCACGTGCCGCAATGGCGGGTCGACGGGGACGAGGCTCGCAACCCCGATCGCCTCGTCCTCGACCTCGATCCCGGCGCCCCCGCGAACGTCATCGAGTGCTGCCAGGTCGCGCTCATCCTCGCGGAGGCCCTGGCTGACGACGGGTTGCTCTCCTACCCGAAGACGAGTGGGTCCAAGGGGATGCAGATGTACGTCGCTCTGGACGGTGATGCCGAAGTCGATGCCGTCCACGGTTATGCCCGCCGGCTGGCCGAGCGGTTGGAGAAGGAGCACCCTCGACTCGTCGTCTCACGGATGGAGAAGCGACTGCGACCGGGCAAGGTCCTCGTCGACTGGAGCCAGAACAACGCGACGAAGACCACCGTCGCGCCCTACTCGCTGCGCGGGCGCGAACAACCGACCGTTTCCACACCGGTGACGTGGGACGAGGTCGAGCAGGCGGCTCGCTCCAACGCCCGGACCCGGTTGCCGCTGCGGTTCGACTACCAGGACACCCTGGCCCGGGTCGCCGACGACGGCGATCTGATGGCGCCGCTGCACAACGAGGCGCACGCGCTCCCCGGCGGATAAGCCCTACGCGGTCAGGTCCGACGTCAGCTCTGCGCCACCCGGTCAGCCCTCGCGGACGACCTCGCTGGGCACCTTGTCCGGTCGCAGCCCACGCCAGACCGGGTGCCGCATCCGGCCGTCGGAGGTCCACTGGCCGTACGCGACCTCGCCGACCAGCTCCGGCCGGACCCACAGCGCGCCGCGGGCGTGCCGAGGGTCGACCTGGCCCACGAACGGCGACTCGTCCGCCCCCAGCTGCCGCAGCCGGCCCGCCAGGTCGGTCAGCATCCGGTCGTCGAACCCGGTGCCCACGCTGCCCACGTAGACAAGGCCGTCGGGGACGGACACGCCGAGCAGCAACGCTCCGAACGTCGAGGCCCGACGGCCCTCCCCGACGGTGTAGCCGCCGATCACCACCTCCTGGGTGAGCAGGTTCTTCACCTTCACCCATTCCGTCGATCGCTGCCCGGGCCGGTAGGGCGAGTCCAGGCGCTTGGCGACGATGCCTTCGACGCCCATCCGCCGGCTCGCCTCCAAGAGATCGGCGCCACCGCCGGTGAAGGCGGGTGAAACCTGCCAGCTCGGGCCGGCCGGGACCAGCTCCTCGACCAGCTTCCGCCGCTCGGTGTAGGGCAGCGCGAGTGTAGAGCGCCCGTCGAGGCGGAGGACGTCGAAGACGATGTACGTCACGGGCACCCGCACGGCCAGCTCCTGGGCACGGGTGGCGGACCGGACGTGCATTCGCGGCGCGAGCGCGCCGAAGTCGGAGCTGCCGTCCGCTCCGAGAACAGCGACCTCGCCGTCGAGGACGCAGGTGCGTCCGCCGAGGGCGGCCGAGAGCCCGGCCAGCTCCGGGTAGGCGATCGTCGCGTCGATGCCGGAGCGTCCGACCAGGCGAACCGACGACGGCGCGACGTGGGCGAGCATCCGCACGCCGTCCCATTTCAGCTCGTACGACCACGCGTCGTCGTCGCGGGTCGGCGGAAGCCGGCCCGACACGGCGAGCATCGGTCGCAACTCTGCGGTCAAGACATTCCCTCCGTCGCTGGTGCGCTCACCCGTAGCTGACCGGACCGGGTAGGAGGCACGGCAGCAGGCCGAGCGCCTGGTCCCGCTCCAGCCCGGTGGCCCGCAGGACGTCGACCGCCAGCGCGCGGGTCTGCGCCACCACGACCTGCCCGGCGAACCCGCCGGTCTCGTCCAACGCCTCGGTCGCGAGCTCCGCGGCGATTACCGCGGAGGCCCGGCTCTCCGTGGGATCGTCGCCGTGCCCGAGCTCTATCCGCAGCAACCTCACCGCACCCGCCAGCGCGCGCAACGACTGGGTCAGCGTCGATGGGACCGGCTCTCCCCGGCGCAGCATGCTGACCACGTGCCGCGCCATGACCCGCAGGTCGCGGGCGATGTGGTCGACCGGCTCGGCTGCGTCGAGGTATCCGACGAGCTGGCCACGCGGACGCCGCAGCCTGGGTGACGATCACCGCGCCGCCGCCGGGGGCGACCGCCGCCACCATGGCCAGCGCCACCACGAGCGCGATCTGAGCGACTCCGGTGCCGATCCACGCCACCAGCACGTCTCCCACGAGCACGCCCACGGCCACGCCCGCGACGAGTTCGACCACCCGGGGCAGCCGTTGGCCGAGACCTACGCCGAGCGAGATCAGCGCCGCGATCGGCGCGAAGAACGGCTGCTCGTGCCCGATCAGCGGGCCGGTGGCG
>DATHII010000080.1:0-10258 GCA_035316885.1 Jiangellaceae bacterium
CGACGCCGTTCGGGGCCGGATCGCGTTCACCTCGCCGGAAGGCAAGCAGTACGCCCTGCGCGACGACGTCCGGCTGGCGACCATCGTCGTGCGGCCCCGGGGCTGGCACCTCGACGAGCGCCACCTCGTGGTCGACGACGCGCCGGCCGTCGGGGGGTTGGTCGACTTCGGTCTGCACTTCTTCCACAACGCCGCCGAACTGTTGGCGCGGGGGAGCGGACCGTACTTCTACCTGCCCAAGATGGAGAGCCACCTCGAGGCACGCCTCTGGAACGACGTCTTCACCTTCGCCCAGCAGGAGCTCGGGGTCCCGCACGGGTCGATCCGCGCCACCGTGCTGATCGAGACGATCAACGCCGCATTTGAGATGGACGAGATCCTCTTCGAGTTGCGCGAGCATGCCTCCGGCCTCAACGCCGGCCGCTGGGACTACTTGTTCAGCGTCATCAAGAACTTCCGCGACGCCGGGCCTTCGTTCGTCCTGCCGAACCGGGCCGACGTCACCATGACTGCACCGATGATGCGCGCCTACACCGACCTGCTTGTGGCGACCTGCCACCGGCGCGGTGCGTTCGCCATCGGCGGGATGGCGGCGTTCATCCCCAGCCGGCGCGACCCGAAGGTCAACGAGGTGGCGCTGGGAAAGGTCCGTGAGGACAAGCTGCGCGAGTCCGGCGACGGATTCGACGGCTCGTGGGTGGCGCACCCCGACCTCGTGCCTGTCTGCACGGAGATCTTCGACGGGGTGCTCGGCGACCGGCCCAACCAGCTCGACCGGCGCCGCGACGACGTGGCGGTGAGTGCCGATCAACTGCTCGACGTTGCGTCGGTGCCTGGTTCACCGACGGCGGCGGGGCTCCGCACGAACATCGACGTGGGCCTGCGCTACCTGGCGGCGTGGCTGGGGGGCAACGGCGCCGTGGCGATCCACAACCTCATGGAAGACGCCGCCACCGCCGAGATCTCCCGGTCCCAGATCTGGCAGTGGGTCCACAACGGAGTCGGGCTCGGCGACGGCGAGCCGGTGACACCGCAGCTGGTCCGGGCGGTGGCTGACGACGTGCTGGCCTCGATCCGCGCCGAGATCGGCGAGCAGGCGTACGGCTCCAGCCGCTTCGGCGATGCGCGTGCGCTGTTCGAGCAGGTAGCCCTTGCCGACGAGTTCGTCGACTTCCTCACCCTGCCGGCGTACGACTTGATCGACTGAGCAGCACGCGGACGAGGTACCGACCGGCGTTTCACCGGGGTGCTGCCATGGGCAGAAGTGGATCAGCGGCTACGGCACCCGAGCCGTAGCCTCGGCTGAGAGGACGACCGGAGCCATGGTCCGCACAGTGACCCGCTATTCGGCCGCGACAGTAGTGCTCGTCATCACCGGGGTCATCGCCGCCTTCATCGCCGTAGCGATCGTGCTCTTACTCGTCGACGCCAACACGGAGAACATGATCGTCAACGCGATCGTGACGGTCGGCGACTTCTTCACCACGCCGTTCCAGGACATGTTCCCCCAGGCGGACGAGGAACGCGACGTGCTGATCAACTGGGGCATTGCGCTGCTGGCCTACCTGGCCGTCGGCGGGCTTGTTGCCCGGGTCGCACGCTGACCCTGGGCGACAATGGGCGGGTGACGGCTGCGACGACGAACCTCGCCCGCCCGCTGCGCCTCGGCCCGCTCGAAGTGGCGCCGCCGGTGGTGCTGGCACCCATGGCCGGCATCACCAACGCAGCGTTCCGGCGGCTGTGCCGAGAACAGGGAGCCGGGCTCTACGTCTGCGAGATGATCACGTCGCGCGGAGTCGTCGAGCGCGACCAGAAGACGATGTCCATGCTCGTATTCGACCCGACCGAGACGGTCCGGTCGGTCCAGCTCTACGGCGTCGATCCGAACTACGTCGGCGAGGCGGTCAAGATCCTGGCCGGCGAGCACGGCGTCGGTCACGTCGACCTCAACTTCGGCTGCCCGGTGCCGAAGGTGACCCGCCGGGGCGGGGGAGCGGCGCTGCCGTACAAGCGGGGCCTGCTCGACCGGATCCTGCGCGCCGCCGTCTCCGCTGCGCAGCCGTACGGCATTCCGGTGACGATGAAGACGCGCAAGGGCATCGACGACGACATCCTCACCTACCTCGACGCCGGCCTGATCGCGCAGGAGGCCGGGTGCGCGGCCATTGCGCTGCACGGCCGCACTGCCGCTCAGCACTACTCCGGCTCGGCCGACTGGGGGTCGATCGCCCGACTGAAGGAGCACGTCGAGATCCCCGTTCTCGGCAACGGCGACATCTGGGAGGCCGGAGATGCCCTGCGGATGATCGACCGGACCGGCGCCGACGGCGTGGTCGTCGGCCGTGGCTGTCTGGGGCGGCCCTGGCTGTTCCGCGACCTCGCCGCGGCCTTTGCCGGTGCTCCGCTTCCCGCCCTGCCGACACTCGGCGAGGTCTCGGCGATGATCCGGCGTCACGCGGACCTGCTCGCCGACCTGGTTGGCGAGGAGCGCGGCCTTCGCGACATGCGCAAGCATATGGCCTGGTACCTCAAGGGCTTCGTCGTGGGCCAGGACGTCCGGGCGGCGCTGGGCATGGTGTCGTCGACGGCCGAGCTGGACGGCCTGCTCGCCCGGATGGACGTGGACCAGCCGTTCCCGGACAGCGAGCTCGGCGTGCCCCGAGGCCGGCAGGGCAGTTCCCGCAAGGTCACGCTGCCGGAGGGCTGGCTCGACGACGCCGACGGAACCTCGGCCGACCTGGCCGGAGCCGAGCTCGGCATCTCCGGTGGCTGAGGTCACGCGTGCCGACACTGGGCGCCGCCGCTGGCTGATGCTGGGCCTCGCGATGGCGGCCCAGGCGACCACCTGCATGTACCTGTTCGGTATCGCGTACCTCTTGCCCGAGTTGCGGGACGCGTTCTCCGTAACGCTCGCCCAGGCCACCCTGCTCGTCGTGGCACCCGGCGTGGGCCTGATGGCCACGCTGATCCTGTGGGGCGCCGTGGCCGACCGCTACGGGGAGCGGCTGGCCATGTCGATCGGGCTCGGCGGCGCCGGCGTGCTCGTGGCCGCGGTTCCGCTCGTCGACAGCGTCACGGCCGTCGGGGTTCTGCTGATGACGGCGGGGGCCGCTGGCGCCGCCGTCAACGCTGGGAGCGGGCGGATCATCCTGGGCTGGTTTCCCGCCAACCGCCGCGGCGTCGCGATGGGCGCGCGCCAGATGGCACTGCCGATCGGGCTGGCGCTGGCGGCCGCAACTCTGCCGCCGTTGGCCGAGCGGTACGGATTCGGGCGAGCGCTACTGCTTCCCGCATTCTCGGCACTCGCCGTCGCCCTGCTCGTCGCCGTGTTCGTGACCGATCCACCCCGGCCGGACACGGACGTGACGACGCCTGCCGGGTCGCCCTATCGGACCATGCCGATCTGGCGGGTGCACGCGTCCAGCGGACTACTGGTAGTGCCGCAGCTCGTCGTGGCCACGTTCGCGCTCGTCTATCTCGTGGACGAGTATGGCTGGCCGCCGGCGCGGGCGGGTGCACTGCTCGCCGTGGTCCAGATCGCCGGCGCGTCCACGCGGCTGCTGGCCGGACTCTGGTCGGACCGGGTGGCGAGCCGGCTGCGACCGATGCGGCTGCTCGCCTACGTCAACGCAGCGACGATGGCCGGGCTGGCAGTAGCGGCGTTGGCCGGATCGTCGGTCGCGGTGGCTGCGTTGGTCGTCTGCGCCGTGATCACCGTGAGCGGAAACGGGCTCGCCTTCACCGCGGTGGCGGAGCTGGCGGGACGAGCGTGGGCGGGACGTGCGCTCGGGGCGCAGAACACCGTCCAGGGCGTGGCGGCAACGGTGACGGCACCGGCGTTCGCGGTCGTCATCACCCAGACGAGTTACAGCGCCGCATACGCGCTGGCGGCCGTGTTCCCGTTGCTGGCCGCCGCCGTCATCCCTGTGGCGGCCGAGGGTGCGGCCGGTCTGGCGGCTGAGTCGAGCGGCTAGGCTCCGACCTGTCGCTTCGATCACGACAAACCTCCGGAGGGCCGATCGGTGCCGCAGTTCGTCTTCGATTTCTCGCAGGGCAGCAAAGACGACAAAGACCTCCTCGGCGGCAAGGGCGCGAACCTTGCCGAGATGACCAACCTGGGCCTTCCCGTTCCGCCCGGATTCACGATCTCCACCGAGGCGTGCCGTCACTATCTCGCCCATGGGGAGGAACCCGACGGACTGTCCGATGAGGTGGGGCGCCACCTTGTCGCCCTGCAGGAGCAGATGGGCAAGCGCCTGGGCGACGCGGAGGACCCGCTGCTGGTGTCGGTACGTTCCGGAGCGAAGTTCTCGATGCCGGGAATGATGGAGACCGTCCTCAACGTCGGGCTGAACGACGGGTCCGTTCGTGGGCTCGCAGCGCGCGCCGGCGACGAACGCTTCGCCTGGGACTCGTACCGGCGGCTACTGCAGATGTTCGGGAGGACCGTCCTCGGCATCGAGGGCGAGCACTTCGAGCAGCGCCTCGAGCAGGCGAAGCAGGCAAAGGGGGTCGAGTCCGACCTCGACCTCGACCTCGACGACCTGCGGTCCCTCGTCGACGAGTTCAAGGGCGTCGTGCGGGCCGACTCCGGCAACGACTTCCCCCAGGACCCACGCCAGCAGCTCGACATGGCCGTGCGCGCGGTCTTCGACTCGTGGAACACCGAGCGGGCCCGGCTCTACCGCCGCCAGGAGCGGATCCCGGACGACCTCGGAACGGCGGTCAACATCGTCGCCATGGTCTTCGGCAACCTCGGACCCGACTCAGGCACCGGAGTCGCATTCACCCGGGACCCTGCCACCGGGCACCAGGGCGTCTACGGCGACTACCTCGCCAACGCGCAGGGTGAGGACGTCGTGGCCGGCATCCGCAACACGCTCCCGCTGGCCGATCTGGAGGAGCTCGACAAGGCGTCGTACGACCAGCTGCTGGAGATCATGTCCACGCTGGAACGCCACTACAAGGACCTGTGCGACATCGAGTTCACCATCGAGCGCGGCACGCTGTGGATGCTCCAGACCAGGGTCGGCAAGCGCACCGCCGCGGCCGCCTTCCGGATCGCCGGGCAGCTCGTCGACGAAGGGCTCATCGACGAGAACGAGGCACTCTCCCGGGTGAGCGGCGACCAGCTCGCGCGGCTGCTGTTCCCGCAGTTCGACCCTGCAGCTGACCGCGAGCTGATCGGGAAGGGGATGGCCGCGAGCCCCGGTGCTGCGGTCGGAAAGGCGGTCTTCGAGTCCGGGCGGGCCGTCGAATGGGCCGACCGCGGCGAGGCCGTCATCCTCGTCCGCCGGGAGACGAATCCCGACGACCTCCGCGGCATGGTGGCCGCCAAGGGAATCCTCACCTCTCGCGGCGGCAAGACCAGCCATGCCGCGGTCGTTGCCCGTGGCATGGGCCGCACCTGCGTCGTCGGGGCGGAGGGCCTGCGGGTCGACACCGGCGCGCGCGAGTTCACCACGGCGGACGGCGGGCGGGTCGTCGAAGGTGACGTGATCTCCATCGACGGCGGCACCGGTGAGGTGTTCCTGGGGGAGGTGCCGGTCGTTCCCAGTGCCGTCGTCGGGGCGTTGCAGGGCGACGAGCCCGAGGGGCTGTCGGAGGGTGAGCAGGAGGTGGTCTCGGCAGTCGGGCGGCTGATGAAGCGCGCCGACGACCGACGCCGGCTCGGCGTCCGCGCCAACGCCGACACCCCCGACGACGCGCGTCGGGCGCGAACCCTGGGCGCTGCGGGAATCGGCCTGTGCCGCACCGAGCACATGTTCCTCGGCGAGCGCCGCAAGATCGTCGAGCGGGTCATCCTGGCCCAGTCCGACGAGGAGCGCGCGGCGGCACTCGACGAGCTGCTGCCGCTGCAGCGTCAGGACTTCTCCGAGATCCTCGAGGCGATGGACGGGCTGCCGGTGACCATCCGGCTGCTCGATCCGCCGCTGCACGAGTTCCTGCCCGACTACACCGAGCTCTCGGTGCGGGTCGCGGTGGCCGACGCCACCGGAGAGCCCGATAAGGAGGCCACCACTCTGCTCGCCGAGGTCCAGCGACTGCACGAGCAGAACCCGATGCTGGGTATGCGGGGGGTTCGGCTCGGCCTGGTCGTGCCCGGGTTGTTCGAGCTTCAGGTGCGGGCGATCGCCGAAGCGGCGGCGTCGCTTCGCAAGCGCGGTATGGATCCGCAGCCCGAGATCATGGTCCCGCTGGTGGCGGCCGTCCAGGAGCTCGAGGCCATCCGTGAGACCGCTGCAACCGCGGTCGCAGAGGTCGCCGCTGAGACCGGAATCGAGTTGTCCTTCCTCATCGGCACCATGATCGAGCTACCCCGAGCATGCATGACGGCCGCGCAGATCGCCGAAGCCGCCGAGTTCTTCTCCTTCGGCACCAACGACCTCACCCAGACTGCATGGGGCTTCTCCCGCGACGACGTCGAGGCGGCGTTCTTCCCGGCCTACCTCGAGAGGGGCATCTTCGGCGTCTCGCCATTCGAGTCCCTCGACGCGGACGGTGTCGGGAGGCTGGTCTCGATCGCGACGATCGAGGGCCGGCAGGCACGTTCCGATCTCAAGATCGGCATCTGCGGTGAGCACGGCGGCGATCCCGACTCGATCCACTTCTTCGATTCGATCGGGCTGGACTACGTGTCATGCTCGCCGTTCCGGGTGCCGATCGCGCGGCTGGAAGCGGGCCGCGCTTCGGTCGCGGCCGGCCGGTCGGGAGGCAGCGACAGCCGCTGACGGGCGAACCGTCACGGGTGGCCCCGCCGGGCCCGGAGCCGAACGCGGCCAGCTACGGTCTCTGCGTGTCCGAGGTCGTTGGCCGTCCACGTGTCAGCCGCCGGGTCGTCGTCCGCCGTGTGGTCATCGGTGCCGTCCTCCTCGCGCTGCTGTGGGTCGTCTCGGTGCCCGTCCGGATCTGGTGGGACGCCCGCCAGGAAGACCACCGGCCGTCGGACGCGATCATCGTGCTGGGAGCGGCGCAGTACAACGGGCGGCCGTCGCCGGTGCTCGAGGCACGGCTGCGAAAGGCGCAGGCGCTGTGGGCAGACGATGTCGCGCCGGTCGTGGTGACGGTGGGCGGCGGCGCGGCCGGAGACGCGACGACCGAGGCCGAGGCCGGACGCGACTGGCTGACGGCGAACGGCATGCCGTCCGACGCAGTCGTCGCCGTCGCGGAGGGCGACAATACGCAGAGCAGCCTCGAGGCCGTCGGGGAGGTCTTCGCCTCGGAGGGCTGGCAGACCGCGGTTCTCGTCACCGACCCGTGGCATACGTTCCGGTCCAGAGCACTGGCCGACTCGGCCGGCATCGACGCCGTGGCGGCACCGGTCCGCTCCGGGCCGGTGGTCCAGACCCGGGAGACGCAACTGCGGTACATCCTCAGGGAGTCCCTGGCGTACTACCGCTGGCGGCTCACCGGGGAGTCCGGTCAGGGCGCCTTCGACGCCTTCTGATCCGAGGGCCCGGGGCGGTCGTCTAGCCTCGGCGTCGATGAGCGGGTACGAGCACAGCGACCGGGAACGGTGGGCGCCCGAGCCACCCAAGCGGTCGAGCCGGACGGCCTTCGAACGCGACCGCGCCCGCGTACTGCACTCGGCGTCGCTGCGTCGACTGGCGGCCAAGACGCAGGTCGTCGCGCCCGGGACCGACGACTTCGTCCGCAACCGTCTGACCCACTCGCTGGAAGTGGCGCAGGTCGGCCGCGAGCTCGGCAAGGCACTCGGCTGCGATCCCGACGTCGTCGACACCGCCTGCCTCGCCCACGACCTCGGCCACCCACCCTTCGGCCACAACGGCGAGACGGCGCTGGACGAACTCGCGCGCGGCATCGGGGGCTTCGAGGCCAACGCCCAGACACTGCGGATCCTCACCCGGCTCGAGGCCAAAGCGGCACACGCCGACGGGCGCACGGCGGGGCTCAACCTCACCCGCGCGAGCCTCGACGCGTCCACCAAGTACCCGTGGTCGCGCAGCGACGGGGTCGGCAAGTTCGGCGTCTACGCGGACGACGCCGAGGTGTTCGGCTGGCTGCGCGAAGGTGCGCCGGCCGGTCGCCGCCGCTGCCTCGAGGCACAGGTGATGGACTTCGCCGACGACGTCGCCTACAGCGTCCACGACGTCGAGGACGCCATCGTGGCCGAGCGGATCGGCCGGGACACGGTGTTCTCGGACCCGGGTGAGCGGGACAGGGTCGCGACGCTGACCTGCGACTGGTACCTGCCGGACGCGTCGGCGGCCG
This sequence comes from Jiangellaceae bacterium, assembly GCA_035316885.1. GTDB lineage: Bacteria > Actinomycetota > Actinomycetes > Jiangellales > Jiangellaceae > DASRTE01. The sequence continues at coordinate 8,233 of DATHII010000080.1, forward strand.
AGGTGCTCGACGCCCTGGACCGGCTGCGCGCGCTGCCGTGCTGGGTGGATGCCTACGACGGCCATCGCAGCACGCTGGCCGCCCTCAAGGACATGACCAGCCAGCTCATCGGCCGCTTCTGCGCAACCGCACAGGCTGCGACGCATGCAGCGCACGGGACGGGCCGGCTGACCCGCTACGCCGCCGACCTCGAGGTCCCGGCCGGAACGCGGGCCGAGGTCGCCGTACTCAAGGGCCTGGCCGCCGTCTACGTCATGACCGCCGAGGACCGCGCACCGGTCTACGTCCGCCAACGTGAACTGCTGCAGGAGCTCATCGTCCTGCTGTCCGACCGGGCACCCGATAGCCTCGAACCGTCGTTCCGCGACGACTGGTCCCACGCTGGTGACGACGGGGCCAGGCTGCGGGTCGTGGTCGACCAGGTGGCGTCGCTGACGGACGTGTCGGCGCAGGCCCGCCACGCCCTGCTCATGCAGAGCTGACACCCGCCAGCGCGACCCGTTGACACGGCGGCGCGCGCCGGGTGGGGTGTCGCCATGGCATACGTGATCGTCGGCGGCGGTCTGGCCGGAGCGAAGGCCGCCGAGACCCTGCGCGAGGAAGGCTTCGAGGGGCCTGTGGTTCTCGTCGCGGCCGAAGCAGAGGCGCCCTACGAGCGGCCGCCACTGTCCAAGGGCTACCTGCTCGGTAACGACGAGCGCGAATCGGCATTCGTCCATCCCGAGCCCTGGTATGCCGAGCACGACGTGGACCTGCGCCTGGCCACGCGCGCGACAGCGATCGATCCGGCGGCCCGCGATGTCGAACTGGCCGGCGGTGAGCGGCTGTCCTACGACCGGCTGCTGCTGGCCACCGGCGCGATTCCGCGGCGCCTCGACGTGCCCGGCGCCGATCTCGACGGCGTTCTGTACCTTCGCGAGCTTCCTGATGCAGACCGGATCCGGTCCGTCCTCCGGCCGGGGAGCCGGATCGTCGTCGTGGGCGCGGGCTGGATCGGGCTGGAGGTCGCCTCAGCGGCCCGGCACCACGGTGCGGAGGCTGCCGTCCTCGAGGTCGCCGACCTGCCGCTGCAGCGGGTGCTCGGCGACCGGGTGGCCGCCGTCTTCGCCGACCTGCACCGCGAACACGGCGTCGACCTGCGGCTCGGCAGCGGTGTCGCCGAGATCCGCGGCGCCGGCGGTCGGGTCTCAGGAGTCGTGACGTCGGCCGGTGACGAGCTCCCGGCCGATGCGGTGGTGGTGGGCGTCGGGATCCGGCCGGCCGTCGAGCTCGCGGAGGCGGCGGGCGTGACACTCGACGACGGGGTCGCCGTCGACGCCGGCCTGCACACGTCCGCGCCAGACGTCTACGCGGCCGGGGACGTCGCGGCCGTCGAGCACCCGCTGCTCGGTATGCGCGTTCGGGTCGAGCACTGGGCCAACGCGCTGAACAGCGGTCCGGCGGCGGCCCGGTCGATGCTCGGCCAGGACGTCTCCTACGACGACCTGCCCTACTTCTACACCGACCAGTACGACCTGGGGATGGAGTACATCGGCCACGCACCGCCGGGCTCGTACGACCGCGTTGTCGTCCGCGGCGACCTCGCCGCGCGCGAGTTCCAGGCGTTCTGGCTGCACGACGGCCGCGCGCTCGCCGCCATGCACGTCAACCTCTGGGACGAGGGCGTCGATCCGCTCAAGGCACTGGTCGCCTCGGGCCGCGTCCTCGACCCCGACCGCCTGGCCAACTCGGCGATCGCCCTCGCCCAGGTCTGACCCGGCACGGACCGGCAGGGACCGGATCTGCGTGGCACACCGAGCAAGTACTGATGGCACGCCGGTGGGGTGTCGTCGTGCCTGATTCGCCAGGTTTGTGGAGCATCTGACTGTGCCGTGCGAGGTCGGTCGCCGACCTGTGGACGACGGCCTCGCGGGCTGGCGCAATCGGTCAGGCTTCCGATCATGGATCCACGCCCCTTGGTGTTCGACCTCAATGAGGCAGCCAGGGCTGGCCTCAGCGCAATGGTCGTGCGACAGGCGTGCGGACC